>NZ_JBNOKM010000020.1:0-91213 GCF_050171015.1 Paenibacillus sp. TC-CSREp1
AACACGACCGTTAAGCCCTCTAGCGCCGATGGTACTTGGACCGCAGGGTCCTGGGAGAGTAGGACGCCGCCAAGCAACGGAAGACACACTTGATGATTATCTGGTGTGTCTTTTTGTTTTTTTATGATGAGTATGATACGACGATACAGGACATGTCTTTCCGTTTGGACTTTTTATATACATAAAATACTGCTCTTTCCTTGGACCAAGCTGTGATACAATAGGTGGGGTCTATATAAAAACGGAACACGCATATGTACGAGGAGGAACAGTAACACCATGAAATCAGCCCCGTTTATTGCCGTTGAAGGTCCGATTGGAGCGGGGAAAACAACGTTGGCTACGATGCTTTCCCAGGAATTGAACCTTCCTTTGGTTAAAGAAATTGTTGAGGAGAACCCATTTTTGGCCTCCTTTTATCAAAATATTGACGAGTGGAGCTTTCAACTCGAAATGTTTTTTCTGTGCAACCGATTTAAACAGCTGGAGGACACGGGCGCACATTATATTCAGCAGAACAGCCCGGTTATATCGGATTATCATATTTACAAAAATATGATCTTTGCTGAACGCACTTTAAAAGGAACAAAGCGGGACAAATATCGTCAAATTTATCATCTGTTAACGGATGACCTGCCGAAGCCGAATCTGGTGATCTACATTGAAGCTGAGCTGGATACGCTGATGTACCGGATTAACAAGCGAGGGCGTTCGTTTGAGCAGAATATGGACCCGGCTTATATGAAGCAGTTGATCGCTGATTACAAGACAGGCATGAATGATTTGGCTAAAGGGGAAAATCCGCCCGTTATTCTTAAAATTAATGCGGAGCAGCTTGACTTCGTACAGCATCCTGAGCATTTCAGGCAGATCGTTAATCAGGTAAAGGAGCTTATGATATGAATAACTATGGCATTCCAGCGAATGCATTGATCACAGTAGCAGGAACAGTAGGGGTGGGTAAATCAACGTTAACAGCAGCGCTCGCAGAGCGTTTGAATTTCAAAACATCTCTGGAGCAGGTTGATCACAATCCTTATTTAGAGAAGTTTTATCATGATTTTGAACGCTGGAGCTTTCATCTGCAAATTTACTTTCTCGCAGAGCGCTTTAAAGAGCAGAAGAAAATTTTTGAAATGGGCGGCGGCTTTGTACAGGATCGTTCTATCTATGAGGATACGGGCATTTTTGCACAAATGCATGCGGATCAGGGAACGATGTCGGCTACTGATTTTGAAACTTACAGCAGCTTGTTTGAAGCAATGGTGATGACACCTTATTTTCCACACCCGGATGTTCTCATTTATCTGGAAGGCAGTCTGCCTTCCATTCTGAACCGGATTACGGAACGTGGACGTGAGATGGAAATTCAAACGGACCGTTCATATTGGGAGCATATGCATGAACGCTATTCGGTGTGGATTAACCAGTTTACGGCGTGTCCTGTGCTGCGGCTGAACATTGATGAATATGACGTGCATGATCCGGCTTCGCTGGATGCTATTTTGGAGCAGATTTCGGCTGTTATACAGCCTTCCAGAAAAGCTCAGGTATAATTAAATATATTGATCCTCTAGGTCAAGACAAGAGGAAGCAGACATCTCTTTTACGGTGAAATCAGGCTGTAGAAGGGGTGTTTTTTGTTAGATCAGCAGCGAATTTGAGAGCATTAGGTGAGACGACATGTTCAGATAAGACTGCATATGGGTAGAAAAAAGTAGAAAGTTGTTGAAATTTGAAGCTTTATGTGGTTTTATAGTAAAGGTGAATTCTGGAAAATCAGTATTAGCATGACTCAGGAGGGAAAGACATCGTGGAAGAAAAGCAAGGAGTTAAAATCGGGATGCCGATCATCGGCGGTTTGATTGCTGCCATACTGGGAGGTGTGGTATGGGCTGCGGTTGCAGCTATGACGGAGTATGAGGTTGGACTTATCGCCATATTGGTAGGGGTGCTGTGTGGTTACGCCGTAGTGCTGTTCTCCAACAAACAAATTGCGACGGTACACAAAATTATTGCTGTAGTTTTCTCACTCATCGGTATTTTGCTGGGCAAATATTTGACGGTTGTATATTTTACAGCTCAGTTGTACACGGATATGAGTATGATGAATCTGGTGTTTAACGGAGAAATGATCAGTGCATTTGCAGAAACATTCACGGAATATTTCAGTGAGCCCATCGATCTGTTGTTTGTCGTTCTGGCTATCGTCTCCGCATGGCAGATTCCAGGCCGGATGGCGAAAACAAGCATGGCTTCAGAAGCGTCAACCTCGGATCAAACACCTAGAGCTTAACATAGGTCAGGTTGAATTCGGAAGTGGAAGCATAGATCAAGATTCACCAAGAAGATATTAAAAAGTATTCGGAGTGCGTCCCATCCGTAGGGATCACATTGCGGCCGTAATACGTTTAGCTTCTAAAAGGATTAGGACGTTACGCCAGGGGCGTACGTCCTTTTTTGATGTGAGGGCATTGTTCTGAATGGGAAGATGAAACTGCATGTATGATCGCAGCAGGTTTACCTCCTAGAGTATGGAGCAGGAGTGCAGTATGTCCTTGGAAGCTATTCGTTGCGGTCGGCAAATATGGCCATCGCTTGGCACATAAACTGTGCCAGTCCCTCGCCAAACTGATCCATATTTCGAGTGAAGCGTTCATCCTCTACATACATTTGCCCAAGTCCTTTGAAGGCAGCTGGAGTGTAGTTTCCAATCTGATTCAAATACATATACCATTGCTTGATCTCGGCCTGTGCTGCTGCGGAATCAGGCGCTGTGTGGCGAAGTGCTGCCAAGCGTGCAAAAATATCGTTCATTTGTTTAGCCAGTTCTTTCTGTTTGTTCGCAGGTTGCTGCTGTAATTTCTGGTTGGCCTCATTCACGGCCTGATCTCCCCAGCGTTCGCGCGCTTCTTTTTCGTAAGGGTTATGGCTGAAATCGAAGCCGTGGAATTGCTCTTTGGCAGTCATCTTAATTTCTCCTCTCAGGTGTAATACGGTTTTATCAATGGTTGCAATCATCTGGTCCAGACGCTGACGTTTTTCGAGCAGAATGAGCTTGTGCATATGCAGTGCTTCCTCCGCGCTGAAGGTCGGGTCATCTATAATATTTTTAATTTCTTTCAGGGAGAAGCCCAGCTCTTTGAAAAATAAAATCTGCTGCAACCGTTCCAGATTGGCGTCGGAATACATGCGATATCCGGCAGCGGTAATCTCGTCCGGGACAAGCAGCCCGATCTCGTCATAGTGATGCAGTGTGCGCACACTGATGGAAGCCAGTTCAGAGACTTCCTTAACCTTCATGGCCATGAGTAAGACCTCCTTACAACATGAATTGTACAGTGTCACGTTGCGTGAGAGTCAACATGTATTTTTCGGAGGTGAGCTGTCGATGAGGGGATTATATATGAGGTGCTTGAGAGGGAATTATACATGATGTATTTGAGAGTGATTATATATGAAGTACAAGAACAGTAAAAGATTCATCGTTTAGATGGCTGGTACTGAAAGGTTAAGGATGCAGCACCGCACGGCTGCATCCTGGTTTGTGGGTGTGTGGGGAGCGCGGCTATGCCTGCTCCCCAAGCGTGATCGCAGCGAGCTGTGTAGCCGCTGCGCGCACATCGGCCGCACCCGCGATGGCGGAGATGACGGCTACGCCGTCGGCTCCAGCCGCCATCACGGCGGCCGCGGTATCGGGCGCAATGCCGCCGATACCAACCACCGGAACTGCGATGCCTGCGGCGCGCAGTTCCGCAACCCCGGCGGGGCCCAGCACAGCGTGGGCATCCGCTTTGGAGCGCGTCGGGTACATCGGCCCGACGCCAAGATAGCTTGCGCCCGCCTGCACGGCACGGCGGGCTTCAAGGGCGGAGTGGGCGGATACGCCAAGCATCCGCCCTTCGCCAATGCGGGCGCGCACCAGCGCCGCGTCCGCATCGCCTTGGCCGACATGCACGCCGTCGGCCTCCACCTGCACAGCCAGCTCCATATCATCGTTCACGATGAACGGTATCCCGTGCTGGCTGCACACCTCGCGAAGCCGCAGCGCAAGCGCTGTGCGGGCTTCGCCTGCCAATGCTCCAGTTCCCTTCTCGCGGAACTGGAACATCGTAATGCCGCCAGTAATCGCCTGGCGCAGCACCTCCACCGGGTCACGCGTCGTATTGATGCTGCCCATTACCAAATACAGCCGCAGCGCGCGGCGCACCGTCTCTGCATCCCATACCCGCATTAGCGCTCACCCCGCTGTCTGCGCTGGTACGCAAAGTGATTCGTTGGTCCGTGCCCGGCCCCGATTCCCAGCTCATCTTCGATGGCTGCCTGGATAAACGCTCGCGCGGTTGTAACGGCAGCCACAACAGTCGAACCCTTGGCCAGTTCGGCCGTAATGGCAGCAGAGAACGTGCAGCCTGTACCATGGGTATGCCGTGTGTCTACCCGAGCATTCTCCAGATAATGAAAAGACTGCCCGTCATACAAAACATCCACAATCATGCCGCTTCCCGCATCATGTCCCCCTTTGATCAAGGCATATGCTGTGCCCATCTGCACTAATCGCTTTGCGGCTTCTTCACGTTCGCTCAGACTGTTAATGCTCATGCCTGTGAGCAGCTCCGCTTCGGGAATATTGGGCGTGGTAATCAAGGCATGAGGCAAAAGCTCCTCAATGAGAGCTTGTACGGCCTCCTGCTGGAGCAGCGGCGCTCCGCCTTTGGCTACCATTACCGGATCAATAACCAGATTGGACCAGCCGTATTGCCGCCATTTGCTTGCAACGAGACGAATAATCTCGGCACTGTACAGCATGCCGGTTTTGACTGCATGTGGTTCAAAGTCTGCTCCCGTCGAATCAAGCTGCTGGGCTATGCCGGCATAACTGATGGGGAATACACCTTGGACACCTGTTGTGTTCTGTGCCGCAATGGCTGTGATCACCGTCATTCCGTATACTCCAAGCTCCTGAAAGGTTTTGAGATCTGCCTGGATACCTGCACCACCGCCGTTATCGGCACCTGCTATTGTCAAAGCCTGGGTTATATTCATCTTGCACCTCCGCGGATCTGACGGATCTGTGAATGTTCTGATACGAACTCGGGTGTCACCTTCGCAAGCTGGTTTAACAACTCCATCTGGAAGCTGCCTGGACCCTGCTGAGCTGTAAGGGCGGCAGCTTGTTCGGCTGCAACACCGTAAAAAGCAACAGCCTCGACAATGCTGTTCAGTAAATCATCTCCCGGCCGGGCAACTGCTGCAAAAGCGCCAACGACCGAGCTGAGAAGGCATCCCGCGCCGGTGACCTTCGTAAGCAGTACATGTCCGTTGCTGATGAGAAACGTCTGATACCCATCCGTAACGATATCGTACTGACCCGTAATAACAACAATACATGCAAGCTGCTGTGCAGCCCGTTCCGCGATGCTGATCCGGTCTTCTTCACCTTCCCCGGCATCCACACCTTTAATACTCCAGGGTACACCTATGACATGAGCAACCTCGGCAACGTTCCCGCGCAATACAGTAAGCCGAAGGTCACGAACAAGCTGCTGCACCGTCTCCGTGCGATATGCAGTTGCCCCGGCACCGACAGGATCAAGCACAACGGGTACATGATGCGCATTAGCGGACTGTCCTGCCAGCCGAATGGCTTGAACTACCTTTTCATCTAATGTACCGATGTTCAGCACAACTGCGCCAGCGATACTTGCAACGTCAGCAACTTCTTCGTGAGCATAGGCCATGAACGGAGAGGCTCCAAGGGCAAGCAGGCCATTGGCAGTGAAAGGGGCTACCACCAGATTTGTAATGTTATGAACCAAAGGATTAAGTGCACGTACACGCTCAAGATAAGACAACGTCATTACCTCCTTGATCTAAAATGAATTGCATGGTGAGACAAGCTGGTATTTACATCCAGACCATTACATCGAAGAACTTGCAATACGGCTTATTCACACATGAATCCCGATGAACATCCGTTTTGTACCCAGATTTTCTAAGGTCATACAAGGGAAAGTTGTACACTCATCTGGCTGTTATCCTCCCGATCGCAACGGCCTCTGTAACAGCTTTTTTGTACAGCTTGTGTTCGAGCTATCGCTTCCCTTACTTTGAACTTCGTTCAAAGCCAAAAGCAGCTCCATTTTGATCATTAGCTCCGGCAATTTATCTACCGTTTTTAAGGTTCATACGCGGCGAGAGCAAGTCTTTAACGAATTCCCGTCCATGCCCATGCGATGAGAAAACAAAAAAAGCCCCACTCATTTCCAGAGGAAATGAGCGAAGCTATAGAGGTTTTACCAGCATGGACTCTGCCAAATCAATGGAGAATCCTTTATCCACAAGAGCTGCTCCACTTCCCTCCGCTGGTATGATCCAGATCAGGTTCAAAGGGTCCGAATGATATATTCGTCTCAGCCGTAAGGCTCCCCCAGTGTGATGTGCAAAATATGCAGTTATGATCCAAGCATATATCACATGCGTCCAGAATGTAAAGAGGGCATGAGACTTGACGCTTGTTTTGGCAACGCTGCGGTTTACCGATTTACCTTCGCTCGTTAACCCGATATAATGGGGATTGGCCCATATGGCCGCATAAAGAATGAGGGCAGGAACTGTTTCACTTTCCTCCCGGCAGAATGGGGACCCTGAGTTGAAAACGTTCAAGAAAGTATATATCGAGATCACAAGCATCTGTAATCTGGCATGCAGCTTTTGTCCACAAACGAAAAGAGCCAAAGGCTTTATTGACCCTGAAGTGTTTAATCATATATTGGATCAGATCAAACCGCACACCAAACATATTTACCTGCATGTCAAAGGCGAGCCTTTGCTGCATCCCAAAATCGACCTGCTCCTGGATTCCGCTCATGCGAAGGGATTCAAGGTTAACATTACAACCAATGGTACACTCCTGCCAAAGACACAGCATAAACTGCTGGGCAAACCTGCATTGAGACAGATGAATTTCTCCCTGCACAGCTTTGACGGACATGAGGGATCAACGGATCGTGATGGTTATTTGCGCAATATTTTGACTTTCGCTCGTGAAGCTGTGAAGCATAATGTTATTATTTCGTTCCGGCTGTGGAATCTCACACAGGATAACTTTACGAATGCCCAGATGAATCGAAATCGGGAAACGCTTGAGGTGCTGGAGCGTGAATTCAATCTGGACTTCCGTATTGAGGAAAAGGTCGTTCCGGGCAGCGGTGTCAAAATTGCACCGAATGTATATCTGAATCAGGACCACGAATTCCAATGGCCAAGTCTGGATGCACCGGAAGATGACGGAAAAGGCTTTTGCCATGCGCTGCGCAGTCAGGCTGCGGTGCTGGTGGATGGAACGGTTGTTCCATGCTGCCTTGATGGTGAAGGTGTTATTAACCTTGGCAATATTCATGAGCAGTCTTTCTCCGAGATCGTTGATGGGGAGCGGGCCAACAATCTGGTATACGGCTTTTCGAAACGGGAGGCTGTGGAGGAACTGTGCCGCAAGTGTGGATATCGCCAGCGGTTTGGCACGGGTGCTTGAGGCTGGATGACTCTATGCCCTTCGGATTTTGACCGATTTGAGAGATGAGACCCTATTGTCTGTAAGCAGCCAATAGGGTCTTTTCTGTTATTTTGCGCTCATGAACAAGGGGTAAAAGCAGCATACTGCTAGTTAATATCGGTACATATTAATAAATGCGAATTGTAGAAAGCTGAGACCACATCTGTATTACTACCGGAATTGGTAAATCTAATCCAGGGATTATTCCTGTAATCCTCCTTTTTTTGTAGGATTGAATCAGGTTCCGAACAGGGGGTGTGCCGTTTACCTCAAAAAGGTTCCTGTAGACAAGCCAGCGGCTTGTTCAACGAAATACTCAAATCAAGGGAGGATGTTGATGATGAAAAAAATGTTAACGCTCTTGTTGTCTGCCGGTCTCGTTGCTTCTGTATTTGGTGTAATGCCTGTTGCGGCTGCACCGACCGTCGTCAATTCAACCATCGTGGTACCAAAGGGCACGACTTATGATGGGCAGGGAAAAACGTTTGTAGCGAATCCCTCTACATTGGGTGACGGTTCTCAAGCGGAAAATCAGAAACCTGTATTCCGGCTGGAAGCAGGAGCTACGTTGAAAAACGTTATTCTTGGTGCACCTGCAGCGGACGGTGTGCATTGTTACGGCAGCTGTAATATTTCCAACGTTGTATGGGAGGATGTAGGCGAGGATGCATTGACATTAAAATCTTCAGGGACCGTAAATATCACTGGCGGTGCAGCATATAAAGCCTATGATAAAGTGTTCCAGATCAATGCGGCAGGCACCATTAACATCAAAAATTTCCGAGCGGATGATATTGGCAAGCTGGTACGGCAAAATGGAGGTACGACCTTTGCGGTTAACATGACGCTGGACAACTCCAACATTTCTAATGTTAAAGATGCGATTATGCGTACGGACAGCAGTGTATCTCAAGGGAAGATCACGAACACCCGCTATTCCAAAGTACCAACCTTATTCAAGGGCTTTGCTTCGGGTAAAACGAGCCAGTCAGGAAACACACAGTATTAAACTGCACTTGGCGTAATGATCAAAACAAATGTAATGGCATAGGTGCTTTAGCTGATTTGCTTCAGCAGGCTTGAACTTTTTATTATTGATATATCGCTAGTAAACAACATGTCAAAAACAGGATGAAGCAGAGGAGATGCTGCTTTATCCTTTTTTTGACTATCTTCTTCTTTGAGCTTTTGAACGGACACTTATTCGGTGATGCCTTACAAATTGGTCTAAGAGTTCATTTTATACCTAGCTGATGTCAATCAGGTAGCATCTGGTAATGTAAAAAAAGAGGAAATATATATATTGTTATAATGGTTGATATACTTAAACTGAGGGGTGTTATTAAATGCTAAGAGGTTTGTCCCTAACATTTAGATTCCCTTTATGTTCAATTTATGTTAATTTTCATGAAATCGATATATAATTCATATTACATAGGAGGTGATAATATGGCAGGATGTCCATCAGGATGGACTTACACTAGTAAATGTAACGATCAATATTCATGCAATCTTAATCAAGTGTGTAGTACCTTACCGGTTGTGGAATATACTTGGTACAGACATGAATATTACAGATGTAGAAACAACAAAACGGGTGAAACTGACTGCTTTTGGGCAGATAGTCACTATTCACAGTGTTGCTAATGAAAAAAAACTAGTAGGATATACATACACTACTAGTTTTTTTCATATTCATTGATAATGTTAGTCCATATTTTTAGGATGCAGCAGATTTCCCTCATTGGAGCTACTGCTGAGCCAGCTAGTAATAAGCTTTTGAGCATACTCCAAGTCTTCTGGATCAAGATCATAATACCATGTAGTGCCTCTTATTTTGCCATTACCCTGTAACATGTAATTTTCAAATTTCGGAGCAGAATTCTTCAAGTAAACTGTTTCTGCTAAATTCAGAATAAATTCAGAATCCATATTTGTGGTGAAATTGGAACCCGCAATATCAATTAATTCTGGAATTTTGGATATATTTTTCATTTCTAATGCTTTATCCATTAAGGAACTGATAAAAATTCGCTGGCGTTCGGTACGCTTAAAATCAGAATCTTCACGATAGCGAACATAGCTCAAAGCGTCCGCACCATAATAGATTGGCTTATTTGGCTCTACCCTTAACTTTTCATGAATTGGATTTTTATTTTCAATAACCTCAGTTATCGGAAGTTTTACTCCACCTATGGCATCAACAATATCTTTCAGTCCGTTAAAATTTATTGCAGCATAGTAATTCACTTTGTTTTTTAAAAGATTTTCGACTGTATCGATGCTCATTTTTGCTCCACCATGTGCATATGCAGAATTTATCTTTGATGTAACCCCTCTCCCTATAATATCGGTATAGGAATCCCTAGGAATGGAGATCAATAATATTTTATCATCTTTCGGTCGAATTACAGAATAAATAATAGTGTCTGATCTACTAGGTTCTCCTTCACGTTGGTCTATACCAAGGAGAAGTAAGGAGAAGGGCTCACTTAACTCTATTTTGGGACTTTTGACCTCATATCCGACTGGTTTATATGATTTATTTAATGTTGTCTTAACCTCTTTTTTCAACACTGCATTAAAAGCAAAAACAGATAATTCTTTTCTAAACAAGTAACCAAAACCACAAAGAAGAAGAAGTGTTGTAAGTGATATTACAGCCCACTTTGTTTTGTTAATTTTTTTACGTTTGTTTCGTTTTTTTGACTCCATGAAAAGCGTCACTCCCTTAAATGATTATTAAAAATGAAAAGCGGGTTCTAAGGATGCAAAAAAGCCTCTTAGAACTCCCCGCTAAGTCAGATGATATGATCACCAATTAGTATCTTCATAAATGAATTTAAATCGTCAAACTCCATTGAACTGATGACTCGATTGCTGTTATCTCTCTTATAACAATATGGTGTGCTAGGAACTCTATATTTTTGAACTAGCTCATTTTTAGAGATTGCATGAATAATAAATCTAGAATTATAGTAAGTATCAAGTTCCTTGACTTCCTCTTCCGAAGCGACAATGTAAAGTGCCAAATTAGGAAGCGCCTCTGTTTTTTCAGTACTAACCTGTTGGAGGGCTGTAATGACCTCGATGCAGTCTTGGCAAGTTAGTGATAGGAAAATTGCATTGTTATTTTCGTTGTAGTCTTGGCTAGGGAAAACTTCCCCTGTTTGGAACGGTTCGATTGAAGTTTCATTACCTTGTTGTGCATTTTTAAATAGTTGTTTGAACAGGCCCATTGTGTTCTTCCTCCATTTTTTGGCTGTGATATAAACTAAAATACTTGCCTCTTATATTCATAAGCTGATGATGTGTTCCTTGTTCTACTATTCTCCCATTATCCATAACAATTATTCGGTCAAAAAGTTTGCATAAATTTAATCTATGTGTGATAAAAATTAAATTTTTACTTCGTTCTTTTCGAATGAATGTATGGATAAATTTAAATTCTGATTCTGGGTCCAATGCGGAAGTTGCTTCATCCAGGATCATATAGTCGCAATCTTTATATAATGCTCTAGCTAAAGCTACTTTTTGCCACTGGCCACCTGAAAGTTGTTTTGCCCCCTCATATTCATACCCTAGTACCGTATTCAAATCAATATCAGGCAGAAGATTTGAGTAGTTTTTTTGTATTTCCTTAATTTTTCTTAAATTTGGATTATCTGAGAGAGAGATGTTTTCTCCTAATGTAAAAGGGTATTTCATAAAATCTTGAGTAACCATAGAAAACTTTGTGAAATATGACGTTGAATCTAAAGATTTTATATCTCTCCCATCAAAAAAAACTTTTTGCTCCTCAATATCATGTAATCCAGCAATAATTTTAGATAGAGTAGATTTTCCGGAACCATTACTACCCACAATAGTGAGTTTCTCACCAGTTTTAATTTTTAAATTGATTCCTTCAAGAGTATTAATGTTTTGGTTTGGATATTGAAAGCTAAGGTCTCTTATGTGGATGTCTCTAGAGTCACTGACGATACTATTCTTTGTCTCATTACCCATATTAGAATAATTCCCCAAAAAATCAACTAATTTCTTGGTTGATATATTATATTGTCTAATTTGTCTGTAGTAACTTGCAATCCCGTAAAAGGACGCTTCAATCATCGTAATTGCTGCTAAAAGGGAAATATAATCACCAAATGAGATTGTTTTGTTTATCAAGGTGAATATTAAAATAGACTGATTCAAAAGTAACCCTAAGTTAGATTGTATTCCTAGCATAAGTTTTTTAACGGACTCAAGTTTTTTATATTTTAGCGTTTGAATATTTTCTTCTCTATATGATTGATCCCAATGATTCAGGATAAAAGGTTTAGCGGCAAATATGAGTATCTCTTTAATAGCTAGCGGTGTTAAGAGAAGACCCTGAAGTATTGAACGTTTCCTTGAGACTTCTGTAGTTTGCTCAATATATTGGTATTCCTTTACTGCTAGTTTAGATTCATTAAGCAATTTAGGCAGATTGAGAAGAAGCACAATAAACGGAAGAAACCAAATCTTCTGAAATAAAATAACAAAATAAAAGGTTATGGAGAATAACAGACTAATAAACTGCAGAAAGGAAAGTGTTAAACTGGATATAGAGTCAAAACCATATTTTGCAACATTTAGATCATTTTGATATTTTGGTGTTTCAATTTTAGTAATCGTTTGTGGATTGATTTTACTTAGAAAAATGGTATCCAGATTGAAGCTCATTTGTATACGCACTTTATCTTGCATGTACGTGTTTATAATCTTTACGATATTTGTTCCAATGTACACACAAAAAAGAAGACTCATCCATAATATAACTTGTTGTGTGCTAATTTGATCACTGACTAAGGTGTCAGTTAGATGTTTAGTAGCTTGTATCTGACTCGTAGATAATATTGCTGTTAACAATCCCAGTATGAGAATCGTAAAATATAGTCTCCAAGAATTACGATGGACTTCTTTGCTAAGTATATTGAAATTCATATATTACCTCGATAAGTGTATTTGCAGAGGTTCTACTAAATCCCGGAATGAATTCATATCTTGAACAGAATGAGTAGTTAGGATTTTCATACTGCTATCAACTGCAAAACCTACAGGTAGAAATCTCATTTTTAGATATTTGTTCATTATGTGAGGGGGGACCAAATAAAGTTGGATGCGGTTTTTAAAATGATTAATTAGAACTTCGATACCCGCTGGATCTGAGTCTAGAAGGACTACTATATTTAAATCTTGATTTTCTTTTGTATATTCTTCGATAACTTCTAGTGTTTTTTCACATAAATCACAATGTGTACTAGCCAAAAAAAGGATTAAATGATCTTCCATTAGGTCATGTAAATTGGTGTGTTCTGAAAGTGGCATGTTCGGTAAAAAATCGTCAATTTTGAGAATATCTAAATCGTACTTTTCTAAAAATTTGGGTTTTTCCATCGTAATATCGCTCCTATGTTTTTATAATTTATTATATGAAGAATGTAATAATAGTTACATAAATAAACTCTAAATATTTAAAATAAATGTACAATATTGTCATAAATATAGACTTTTTGGCGAATGATATGTAATTATTATTAAGGGCAACAATTTACCACTAATTCACAAATGTAACCTTACGGAGAGATTTGCCACATTATTGAACTAGTTCAGTTACATGCTTTCATCGCTTTAAGTTGCATAAAACATTGATTTTTCGTGTATCTCTATCCTCAAGGAGAATTTGTTGCTCAGATTATATCCAGACAAATCGTAATACAACCAAAGGAGGGAGTACTTTGTCAATATTGATATGGAAAGATTATTCAGTTATGTATACACCAGAAATTAACAAAATTCTTCTGGAATCAGGAGAATTCATAATTGTTTCAGATATTCATTCGTTTCTTAGTGTTGATCATAGTTACGTCAGATGTATCATTCTAGATTCTCCTAGTTTTACAAAAACTGATTTTATATATTTTAGAAAAAACGTGAAACTTGGGATCAATATAATTATTGTTGATCATGAGTGGGACAAAGAATTACATAATCTATTCAGGAAGCTGTGCTATCAACTAAAAGAAAGAGACGTTATTTTCAATGAATTTACTTCTACAACGTTCTGTTGTGAGGAGTTAATCCAAATAAATCCAACGAATAGATCAATTACCATTAAAGGTAATACTGAAATTGAAATGACAAAAAAAGAATTCAACCTGTTTTATTTTTTATTTCAAAATAAAGGGAAACTTGTTAATACCGAAGAGATTATTAAAGGGGTATGGGCGGGAGTGACTTCCGAGGCCAATGTCTATATGACTATTCAGAAAATTCGAAATAAAGTAGAAATTAATCCCAAATCACCTAAATACTTAATCACAAAAAAAGGAGGAGGGTATATGTTTAAAGTTCCTAAAACAAATTTAGGGTAAATTTATAGATTTATACAAAAGAAAAATATACATTTAGGACGAAAACAATAGTTTATAAAGAGAGGAGGTTATCATAATGGCATGTCCTACTGGATGGAATTTTATTGGAACATGTACTGACTACTCTTGCAGCACATCTTCATGTGACAATCCTGCATATGCTGGATTTGTAATTCAATACAAGCATACTTATGATCGTTGCTCTCAAGGCGGGACTACGAAATGCTACTATGTTTCTAGTACTTTTGAAGATTGCGAGTGCAGATAATAAGAAAGTAACAAAGAACGCCTGCTAAATTTTGCAGGTGTTCTTTAATTACATTTGATATTGAAAATTTAGTAGTTTGTGCATTACTTACAACAGAGAAATGGAGCTTATATGAGAATTCTATTGTGGACGGATAATCTAAGTTTCCTAACATATGTACATTCCTTATTTAATGAAGCATCGATCATTACGATATGTAGTAAGAATGAGTTGAAAAAAGTTTATTTAGATAAAATTGAGAAAATAATTGTTCATTGGTCAGTTCTCAGAAAAGAATACGAGCTGCAATATCTGATTAATCTATATTTAAAGACTACGGCTGATATTTATTTGTATTATGATTCGACCAACTGTATAGAAAAATCATTTAGTATTCTAGGGAAAATGGGATTATTTGTACAAAGAAATGTATTGTCGACTGATGGAGATCGCTATGCCACAAAACTGTACCTTGATTTTGAAAGAAAAGCTGTATTGAAAAATGATGAATGTATTTATTTAAGTTCCAGAGAGTATCAGGTTCTTCAATTTCTCATTAATCAGTGTAACAGCGTTGTTTATACAACCGAACTCTTGAAATCGGTTTGGAATGGTTTCGGTTCCGAAGCTAATGTCTATATGACCATACAAAAAATAAGAAAAAAAATAGAAGTCAACCCTAAAAAACCGGAATATTTATTAACGAGAAGTGGCGGAGGCTACATTTTAAAATTATGAAGAAAAAATAAGATGGGGGAAGAGAATTCATGAATTTACCGCATAAAAAAATAGAGTATAGACCTTCAGTTCTTCAAGTTGGAGAACAACTACCGAATATTCTCATTCATGAGAAAGGAATTTATCTATATGATTGCATTAAAAACGAATACTTAATGGTCATACTACTAAGTGTGTCCTGCAGATCTTGTGAGAGTGCGTTAGAGTCACTGGTCGAATTCAACAATGAGAATAGAGATGCTAATGTTCTTATTTTAATTGACGCTCCAGAAAAAGATATCCAACTGTTACGAAGTGTTTTTGAAAGTTATCGTGTCTATTCGTTGAAGTCAGAGGAAATGAAAACTCATCTTCAAACAGGGACAATTCCATGGTTATACAGTATTAACAACGAGGGCCGTATCGTGAAGAGCTATGTTTGCGGATCGGATTATTATAGTCTATCTCTTCCTCCGTACGCTAGTTACTCCTAACAGGGTCATTCTCTTGTTAATACAGTGGTATGATCATTTTTTTATCGTGCCTAACTTCAATTAGTCAAAAGTGCACTAGCGATGTATACTTACTTATTTGTCAACCTAAGAAATGTATTACCTTTAATCTGTTTACAGGAGGTCTTCATTATGGAAGTAACATCTGCTGTTATAGATTACTTCTTTTCTTTTCTTTTTTTCGTTTCTTTTTATTTCAAAGCAAGAAATATGTTCAACTTCTCTTACGAAATAAAGAGTTATAACGTTGTTCCGCCTTCTTTAGCTAAGTTGAGTGCTGTTGCTGTAGTCACGTTAGAATTTCTGTTAGCCATATTTTATGCGTGCCATGTTCTAAATGGCTATAAAGAAGCAGCAACAATCGGCTTATTTTTGTTCTTTACCATTATTACTTACAGAAAAAAACGCGAAAAAGGCGAAGAATCATGTAACTGTTTTGGGAAAGTGCATTTTTTGAATAAAAATCCTATTGTTAGAAACCTATTTTTTATTATTCTATCTCTGATTCAAATATGGTTATCAAATCCGGAAAGAAACATTAACCAATCTATATATTTGTTACTGGGATTCAGTATATTAATTTTGATTTTTGATATTAGTGATCATCTACATAAATTAAAGAAACTGAGGCCTGAAATATGAATATTGGGATATTCGTTATTATTGTGTTGGTTTTGATAATATGTTTAGCCTTGGTAAGTAACAAATTAAAAGTCGCCGAAAAAGCAGTATTGTTAAAATGCCTTTCTCGGCTTGATTTAAGCAAGGATGTCTCCTACAGTTTCATTTTTTTGAACTACAAAGCTCAAGATGTTCAAAGCATCGAAGATAAGTTGATGAATGGTGATTTTGAAAACACAGTAGTTATATTTATTGGACCCCTGTGGCTGTATAAAACTAAACAAAAAAAGTTAGATCACATTAAATTAATCCATGCGTCCTCAATAATGAAAGATCCGTCAATTTATAAAACTAATGCAGCCTACGTTCTTAATGGGAATAAGATAAAATTTGTTGAAAATGCAAACTATTACGTCTAAAGTTTTAGATTTTATTTATTTTCTGAATCTATACTTTCGTTACAATAGAAGTATCTCGTCATAATTACTTTAAATTACAATAAAGTATCATAGTTCAATTGGTGACGAGGTCAGAATTATCTAATTATTTTTAAGGAGGAATTCAAATGGCTGGATGTCCGAGTGGTTGGACTTATGTAGGGAAATGCAATGAAAACAGAACTTGTGAGGACGGATGTGATATTTGGGGAATCGGTTATGTGCACTATTATGACCGATGCAAAAATTCATCGGGAACCACAAATTGTTTTTATGTGAGTTCACAATATGAAGGTTGTGACTGTAAACATCCTTGAGTTTAGTTGAGAGCTTCTCATGGCGTAAATTTGTTATCTATATAGGACTTAAAGTCTGCCTATCAGCTGCGTAAAAATATATTTTGCTTTATTAGACAAGTTCTTTTCTAATTAAAAAGGGCTTGTCTTTTTTTATTTCAGTTAGAGGTAGTCGTCTGGAAATCTTCTTGGTTCATAACTAGTTTTTAAAATTTAGCTTATATCAGAAAGGATAAAAAAATGAAAAGAAATAAATAGCTATTGCTTTTTCCTCACTAGGTTCTGTAACTTCAGGCACCGTTAATATTACTGACGGCGCAGCCTATAAAGCCTGAACTGGGCAATGGCAGCGCTCTTGTGATAACATGTGCACAACTGGACCAAACGCATGTTAAGAGGGGATATCATGTCAATTCGTATCAAAATGCTGCTGTCTTTTACAGGTATGCTTGTGATCAGCCTATTGTTTATTCTGCTTACAGCAAGCCTCTATACCATTGCAGCAACTGGGGATTTGCAAGGCTTTCGGGATATATACAAAGTCCACTATCAGGTCAATCCACTCACTGAACAGGGAGAGGCCATTTTTCAAGAGATGAAGTTTATGGCTAAAAATAGTCCAGACGAGCTGCAGAACAAGGTACTGCTTCGAGAGTTTGATATGAAGCTTCGAGCCGAGAAATCCGGGCTCTACGTCAGGCGTGAGAACAATCCGATCTTTGAGTCACGAACGTTCCATCAACCGGGACTGGGGCAAGCACTGCCTTCCTATGATCTGAGCAATAATCAGATTCGAAGCACATTTAACATTGGTGAGCGTTTCTACGCCTATGCCAAGTTTGATTTTCAATATTCAGACGAAAAACGAGGCAGTATTTTTGTGATTCGGGAGAGAAGTCCCTTCGCCGAGCTGACTCGCAAGCTTCTGCCCGTGATGTCTCTTTTGTTAATTGGTGTACTTGTTATCGCTAATTTGCTCCTGTTCCGCTGGATCACACGCAGCTTCATCCAACCGCTGCATCAGCTTCGAAGCTCGGCGGAACAGATCAAGAATGGTCATTTATCATTTGAGCTTGAACCTGCCTCCAATGACGAGGTTGGACAGCTTAGTGAAGCCTTTGAGAGTATGCGGCAACAGCTACAGCGCTCCAATGAGCTGCGGCAGCAGGATGAGGTCAGCCGCAGAGAGTTGATTTCCAACATTTCGCATGATCTGCGTACTCCGATCACCAATATTAAAGGATATATCGAGGGGATTCGTGATGGAGTAGCTAATACGCCAGAAAAGATGGAGAGTTATATAAATATCATTCACTCCAAAGCGGTTAGTATGGATAAACTGGTGGATGAATTGTTTCTCTACTCCAAACTGGATTTAAATCAGGAGCCCTTTGTCTTCAATCCGGTTGATCTGGTTGATTTTATGGAGGATAGCATCGAGGAGCTGCGATATGATCTGGAGGACAAAGGCGTGGTACTGGCGTGGCATAACCGAACCTCGGGTTCAGCGGTATCGGCTGTGGATCCGGATAAATTAAAGCGCACCGTCGTTAACATTGTAGATAATGCACTCAAGTATATGGATCATGAGGACAAACGATTGAGCATCATTCTTGAAGCGCATCAGGAGTGGAATACCCTTATTTTTAGGGATAATGGAAAAGGGATCTCGGAGGAGGCACTACCTCACATCTTTGAGCGTTTCTATCGTGCCGAACAGTCAAGGAACTCGTCTACAGGCGGGAGTGGACTCGGACTGGCTATCGCCCGTCAGATTATAGATGGACATGGTGGTTTAATCTGGGCGGAAAGCAAGCTCGGTGAAGGAACAAGCATCCATATTCAATTGAGACGGTTAGAGAAAGGGAAGCACAACCATGATTGATATTCTAATTATTGAGGATGAAACAACGATAGCCGAGCTGGAGCGAGACTATTTTGAACTGAATGGGTTTTCGGTGGAGCTCTGCCATAATGGTGTTGAAGGCTTGCGTCGTGCGCTGGAAGAGGAATACCGGCTTGTCATTGTAGATCTTATGCTGCCGGGCATGGACGGGTTTGAATTGTGCAAGCTTATTCGTGACGAGAAGGAAGTGCCGATCCTTGTCGTTTCCGCGAAAAAAGAAGAGATTGACAAAATCCGAACGTTTAATCTGGGCGTGGATGATTTTATTACCAAACCCTTCAGCCCAAGTGAACTGGTGGCCAGAGCGAAGGCTCACCTGACCCGGTATGAGCGTTTGCTTGGCAAGAGCAGGCCGGCCGAGCAGGATGAGATCCACATTCGTGGTCTTCACATTGACAAGGGATCACGGCGTGTGTTTTTGAACGGAGAAGAGGTAGGGATTACGACCAAAGAGTTTGACCTGCTTGTATTTTTGGCGAGTCATCCGAATCGCGTATTCAGCAAATCTGATCTTTTTGAGCGCATCTGGGGTATGGAATCCAGCGGTGATATTGCCACTGTTACTGTGCATATCCGAAAACTGCGCAGCAAACTGGAGAGTGATCCCAAGCAACCGGAGTATATAGAGACGGTCTGGGGTGCAGGATATCGTTTCACGATATGAGTTTAGATAAAGATTAGCTCCAGTTTATACATTTTTAATATATTTAACCTTGGGAGTTTCTTTTTTTCCTCTACGCTATATAGGTAGATACAAAAAAGCCTATAGAGGGGAAGAACTTTCATGAATCATACAACTCGTAAAATAGCAGCAGTACTGGCAATAACCGTATTGGGAACAGCAGTGTTACCGTTAACCACATCACAAACCCAGGCAGCTGATTACACCACACCTATTTCAGCCTTGGCAATGCCGCTTACGGATCAGCAGGTGCAGAGTGCAATCAAGGAGCTGAATCGTCTGGATATCATGAACGGATACAGCGATCACACAATGGGAGAGCATCGTGCCATTACCCGTGCAGAGTTAGCGGCATTGATCTATAAGACATTTCAATTGCAAGACCAGAACGGGGAAAGTAAAACGATAACCGATGTTCACGCTGACGCTTGGTATGCGCCTTATGCCACAAAGCTTGTGGAACTTGGCATTATGCAGGCAGAGAATGGCCAATTTCAACCTCAAAGCTCGGTGAGCGATGCCGAACTGAAAGAAGTTGTTTCTAAAGCTCTGAAACGTGATGTGAAATCCGTGCATCATTGGATGAGTGCTTTTTATGAAGAAACGGGCTCTGTGACACGTGGAGAAGCGGCAGTAACCCTGCACAAGGCTTACCAAGCGATTCCTTCGGACCAGGCAAAAATAAAAAACATTAAACCACTGAACAACATGACACTTGTTATTACTTTTGACAAGCCGCTTACCACAGAAGATGAGGTATTTGCCAAATCAAAAACAGATTTTGCTTTCAGCGGGGGACTGACCTTGACCAATATGCCTCGTTTGAAAACAGGCTCAATTGCTACATACATCGTGCCAACCTCTGTTCAACAAGCTGGAGAAGCATACAGCCTTACATATAAAGGGCAAGCTGCGGGCTCTTTCACAGGCAGTGACGTGAAAGTCAACATGAGTCAGGTTCGTCAAGTCACGAATGATACATTTGAGATTGAAGCGCTGAAACAGAACGGTGTTGTGGATTACGGTTATATTATTTCTGCATACAGTGCTGGCCGAGGCAGCAATGCCTTTGTACTGGACGATCAGGAGCAGGCGGACGGCAAAACGTACCAGGTCATCTCTTCCATGCAGGGAAGACAAGTTGTGATTACACCGGAAAACGGAGAACCGATGATTGCGAAGTATGTTCCGTTTACTCAGTCGACTGATGGCAGACAAGAACCAAAGTTCCGATTGCCTGAAAGGCAGATTTTGAAACCAGGGGTATCCTATACCGTAACTTCCGAATGGGCCCATATCCAGAATGCTTCATTTACTGCAAAATCGTTTGAAGCATTAGTCATAGAGAGTGCCAAAGTCTCGAGTGAAACGGCCATTGAAGTGACGCTTGCCCAAGATCCGGGGGATGAACTTTTCTCTGGTCGGAGTGTTACCCTGAAAGCACCAGATGGGCGTGTTCTGACAGCTGCGTATAAATATTCGAGCCGGAAGGGTGCAGCAGGTATATTTGAACTTACGAATGAAGGCAAGCTGGTGTCAGACACAGTCTATACGCTGAATCCGGTTGGCGATTGGGGTGTTGCTTCATCTGTGACGGTGGTACAGCAGTAAGGAGGGCGCATGAACAAATCATGGCTGCTAATCATACTGATCAGCAGTGTGCTGATCGTTCAAGGCTGTATGTTTAATGAAAAGGAGGAGAGAACGTTGGCTTTACTAGATGAGCAGTTACTCAGTGCAGCTGAAGCTAAAGATACCGAAGGCATTGTTAAACTTCTTCAAGAGGGGGCCAATGTTCAGGCTCAGGATCAGAAAGGAAGAACGGCCCTGATGATTGCGACGTACAATCATGATACTGCATCTGCCCAAAAGCTGATCGAAGCAGGAGCAGACGTTAACCTGCAGGACGACATGTTAAATAGCCCGTTTTTATATGCAGGAGCTGAAGGTTATCTGGATATTTTGAAGCTTACCATTCAGGCCGGAGCAGACCCTTCTATTACAAACCGCTATGGTGGAACTGCACTCATACCTGCTTCTGAGCATGGATATGTCGAGGTGGTTCGAGAACTGCTGACGCAAACCTCGGTAGATGTGAATCATGTGAATCGTTTAGGATGGACAGCACTGCTGGAGGCAATCATTCTAAACGATGGCAACAAACGGCAGCAGGAAACGATTGAGCTACTCATTCATCATGGAGCCGATGTTAATCTGGCTGATGGCGATGGTATATCTCCCCTCCGTCATGCCAAAGCAAAAGGGTTTAAGGAAATCGAGGCCCTATTGATTCAAGCTGGTGCAAAATAGCGACACGGTTGCTGGAATCCGTCGATTAGGAATTGCACCCTATGAAAAAACATCGGTTTCGGTTCCTCCGAATTTATAGAAACACATAAAAAACGGGAGAGGCAGTAAAATAACTGCTTCATCCCGTTTTTTAATGGTTACTTCCTTACTTTTGGGAGGATCATCGTGTCCTTATATCTGAACTACTTCTTCTCTCCAGGCACTTCAACAATAATTTTGCCTTTGGCTGGAGCAACAGAACCGCTATCCAAGGAGCCGGACTTGTCCATCAGATCATAGGCTGTTTCCTCCAGCATGAGTGAGTACTTGAAGGACACAAGTGTTTTACCAGCAACAGAAGGTCGATTTCCTACTTCGGCAATCGATTTTGCTTTGATAAAGAACAGATCGCCAATGGTTCCGGCTTGTTTACCCAGATTTGCCTGCCATTTCAGCATTGCATTTCCATTGGTAATCGTATAATAGCTGACCAGATCACTATCCTCTATCGTGAAGAAACGATCCTTTTGTCCTTGCTCGAAAATATAAGCAGTGGATGAATCAACTGGCCCTAACGGATTTTTCACCTTCAGGCGAGGCTGGCCCAGATCAGAAAACCGCGGCAGTTGTATGGCAGCTTCACGAGCAGCGGTCAGATCAGAACCGTTATAATCCTTCACCACAGCAGCGTTTGTATCGTAGATATAAGCCTCTTTGGCTGCTTGATTCCAGCGTACTTGTGCACCGAATGTTTCCCCGATGGCACGGAGCGGAAGCATCGCTTTTCCTTTCACCAGAATTGGAGCTGAGGACAAGGAGGCGGTTTGTCCATTCTTTTTCATCGTTTTGCTATTAGGTGTGAGCACGTATTTGTCACTGCCAGCAGTAATACTGATTTGTTTGCTTTTATTATCGTAACCGAAGGTATAATCTCCAAGGAATTGCAGTTCAGTCAGTGCAATGTACGTGACACCTTGGCGGATGACCACATCATATTGTGCAGGCATATTGTTAATGTAAGCTGCGGGTTTAACTGTTGCGGCTGCTTCAGCCACCGAAGGGGTGAACAGAGCAGGTGCCGCTCCTGCGGTCAAAATCGAGGCGGCCAGCATCATTTTCCATTTTTTTTGTTTCCAATAAGAGTGATGTGTAGAGTTTGTTTTGTTCATGTTCATTCTCCTTTCAAGTCATTAGACGGACTGTTTATCCCAAAAGTTGCATATTAATGGAATATCCATAAGATATTAACCCAAAATCTGTATCATAAACTTCGGAATGCAAGAGAAATTACACTATATAAGTTGCACTTATTTATTTACACGTGAACGGAGAGGACAGAAAAAACCTGAAAAAGCGGAGCTAAGAGCTTTCTGCAAGAAAGCTGCATCGGAAGCATAAGCTTCGCCTTTATCACCGGATTTTACCCTTTGGAAAGGGAATCCAAAAAAAATCTGGGGATAACAGCGATTAGAAGGTTGTTCTGTCATCGGAGTGGTTGTGTAAAATCTTTAGTTCAACTTATATAGTAACTTTTTGGAGAATTGGAACGTCCTATATGGAAATAACTTCTATTGGGGGAAGGATGGACGTGAAAAAAGTACCTGATCGCAGAACATGGTTTTACATATGCACAGCACTAACTGGAATAGCGGCTGTACTGTTGGGCGGAACGATACTGACGGGTACCCGGATAGCGTTAACTAACGCACAGGCTCAGGATTCCATACCACAGACGCTCGAGATGAACGCCCGAACAAAACTCTCAAACACTGCTTTGACTACCTCAACGTTATCCCATTCCCCGACCCCGGGTTCAATCGAACCGATTGCCATCAAAGGAATGACGGAGCCTAATATCAACGTACCCTACAAGAAGGGAGAAAAAGTAACACTGAGAGACGGCTTGCCGTTATTCAGCGGACCGAAGGATCACCGCATTGCAACCGATCAGATGAAGATTACATATCGAACATCCCCGAAGGAAAAGTATACTCTGGCAGCGGTTCAGGGCGAATGGATCAAGATTAAAACCAGGGAGCAGGACAGCTACTGGCTGCCTGGCTGGTATGTGCTGAAGCAGAGCCGCAGCATGACGGAGATATCCCCCAAGACGTTCGCCGTTCGAGCTGGAAGCAAGCTTTATTTGACTCCAGACAGTACAGTAACCTGGCCTTCTAACCAAACGAAGCTAACCCAGGCGCTGATTGTGGCAGAATGGAAGGAATGGTACGGCGTATCAATCGCTCCGCGCATTTGGCACAGTGAAGAAACTAATTATCATCATGCACTGCTATGGATCAGGAAAACCGATATTACGGACCAGACCCCTGTTATAGATGGCTGGTTTACGCGAGAACAGCCTTTATCGTTGCCCTTCCTCCAACTTCTAACGGATACCAAGCTGAGCCAGATCACAACCTCCAAGCAGGCCGTGAAGTGGTTGGGGGAGCCGGATTGGAAGGAACATTCGAGAAATATGAAGGATACAGGATACACAATGCAGATTGGACAGACCTGGCGATATGAGCGCCAGGATGCACATTTGCTGCTAACCTTTGATGAAAAGGGCAAGCTGATTGAGGTTCGCTGGAACAAGCCCGCAAATCGGGGGAATGATGAACCCTACTACCGGGGCTATGGCCGCTTTGATGTATTTTCTTACACCCATGAAATCGCTGGCAGAGTGTTGCCGCAGACACTTCCCTGGAAGCCTGAATGGGTGAATCAGGGCGATTTGAACTATACCTTTTTGCAAGCGGGTACAGAGGATGTACTTCTGATGAAGGGAGATGACGGCGGGTTCAGCGGTATGCACTTTGAGGATTCATACTACGCGCTGGATCGGCATACAGGCAAACTGCTCTGGAGGGTGCACAGCGGACTCGGTCCTGCCCAAGCGTTCATAAATACGAAGCGTGATGCGGTTACGTTATTCACAAGCTATGACTTCGATCGTAAACAATATCGGGATCGCGTGCGGCACATCAACCTCAAGGACGGCAAGCTGCGATGGGAGTATAAGCCCGAGGAGCAGAAGAAGCGCAGTGACAGTACCCACCTGAATGACGCCGCTAACGAAGTATCGGTAGTGAAAGGAATCAAGGCGGCTCAAGGTGTGGTTATTGTGGATCGTTCTGCTGCTGAAGGCTCTGCAAACGGCTGGATTCATGTGCTGAACAGTTCAAATGGTAAACGGTTATGGAGCAAAAAGCTGACAACAGGTTATCGTTTGCTGAATCGAAGTGCAGATGAGCCTTATGTTCTGTATTGGGATAAGGATCAGTTCACTGCGGCCGACCCCAAGACTGGGCGTATCGTTTGGCAGATCGAAGCAGCACAATCATCGGAGCTGAGTCATATCGAAAATAATTCTTATTTTGATGGCATTGATCGGTATGATCCGTTTGGCTCGGTGTCCCTTCAGCGCTGGATGCCGCTGGATCATCAGTGGGTATTGCTTGATCTGACTTCAGGTAAAAAGTTATCACAATTTCCTGCCCGTGCGGGCCAGGAACTAGAGGTGCTGAATGATGGCATGGTACTGATTCGGGAAAATAATAAAGGAGACCAATATGGTGATTACGAGGATTTTACAACATCTTTGTTTGACCCGGAGACAGGAGAGATTCGGTGGACACTGGATGTGAAGCTGCAGCGGGGGTTGGTCGAAGGGAATCAGTTGTACACCATCATGAACGGACATCCAGCCGCTGTAGATTACAGAACCGGGGAGACGTGCTGGAGCGCGAGGGAAACGATCGGATCAGCTAAATATACGACGAATCAAGGCAGTTATCTGATGATTGGAGATCGACTTTTGCTTCCCCTGAATGATGATTTGCTGGTGATGGACAAAAGGGACGGCGCATTGCTCGGACGTGTACATGATGTTGTAATGGGTACGCCGGAGCATCGGGATCAGGAGGCCAAGAATGGCATGATCAACCAGATCGGCAATGAAGTGTACGTCGGATCAGCGAACGGTCGTTTCCGGGTTTTCCCAGCCAGTAGTTTTGAAGGAGAAATCTCTCCTTAAAGCTTGTCTGGGTGGTGATGTTGTTTTATTATAAATGAACAGGATTGCTCGCGCTCCGGTTATCGGCTGTGCGGGCTTTCTTCATGTGTTCTGGGAAGAACCATGGTTGATCATTCACGGGAGGACTCTCCATGATTTCATTATATGGTATAAGCAAAAGGTTCAAAGAGCGCGGTTCCCGTGCGGATCAGGGATATGAGGCGTTACGTTCTGTTTCTCTCGAAGTGAAGCAAGGAGAGATTCATGGCATCATTGGCTCCAGTGGGGCGGGCAAATCCACTTTGCTGCGGATGCTTAACGGTCTGGAGCAGCCTGATACAGGAGACGTTATCGTTAATGGGCAAAACCTGACCCGGATGAATGAGCGTACGCTGCGTCAAGCACGCCAAACCATCGGCATGATCTTTCAGCATTTCAATCTTGTCAGCAACCGAACAGTCCTCGGTAATGTAAGCATGCCGCTGGAGCTTGCGGGGGCTTCGCGTTCAGAGCGGCGCGAACGAGGACTGGAGGTGTTGCGATTTGTCGGGCTGGAAGAGAAGGCGAATCAGTACCCGGCCCAGCTGAGCGGAGGACAGAAGCAGCGTGTCGCCATTGCCAGAGCACTGGCCAGTCATCCAGCGGTGCTGCTCTGTGATGAACCGACCTCTTCTCTTGATCCCCAGACGACTGGTGGAATACTGGAGGTGCTTCGTCATGTAAACGAGACGATGGGTGTGACGATTGTGCTTGTGACGCATGAAATGGAAGTGGCGCGGCGATTATGCCACCGGATCTCTGTCATGAGGGAAGGACAGCTCGTACGTACTCTTTCTGAATCCGAGGTTAGCCTTATTCCTGCTCCGCAGCCGGATATACTCACTTCACTGCTCGAAGAGGATTCTCGGGCTGGAACAGATTCGGATGCACATCGTTTGGAACGACAGGAGGAAAACGATGATGTTACCTGAATCCGTGCTGAAATATCAGCATGAAATCTGGCAGGCTATTGGAGAGACATTTGTGATGGTAGGTATTTCTATTGCAGCTGCTGTGTTGATTGGTCTGCCGCTTGGTACACTGTTGTATCTGTGTCGCAGAGGACAGCGATATCAGAATCGGGCTTTGACTGTCGTATTGGGCAGTCTGGTGAATATCATACGTTCGTTTCCGTTTCTGCTGCTGGTGGTGTTCCTGATCCCGTTCACACGTATGATTGTAGGAACATCCATCGGTACGTTAGCTTCCACGGTACCTTTATCCGTTATCGCTATTGCTTATTATGCCCGGCTGGTTGAACAGGCCCTGCTGGATGTGCCTAAGGGAGTTGTTGAAGCGGCCTCATCTATGGGGGCCTCGACGGTACAGCTTGTCTTGAAATTCCTGTATGTGGAGGCACGTTCAGGTCTGGTGCTTGGGCTTACCACAGCAACCATCAGCTTTATTTCCTATTCTACGGTCATGGGCATCGTCGGAGGCGGCGGGGTTGGCGATTTTGCTATTCGTTACGGTTACCAACGCTTCGAAACGGAAATTATGATATTTACGATCATCATTATGATTATTCTGGTGCAGATGATCCAATTGACGGGCAGCAGGCTGTCACGCTGGCTTGATCGGCGATCCTGAGGATCGCAGCGATAGTATGGAAGTGCGAGAAGCAAAACAGAATTTCGATTCATGAGAAATGCGGTTATGAAGCCGCCTGTAATGACTACAGAGAATATAAAGAGAAGGGGTACAAATGAATGAAAGCCAAATTAATGCTCACACTGCTCGCAGTTATGCTGGTTGTATCTGCCTGCGGTAAAAAAGAAGAAACACCTGCGGCTGAAGGCACAAAGCAGGAAGCTCAAGCCGGACAGGAAGTTACACTGAAAGTAGCCACATTGATTCCACCAATGACCGATGTACTTGATATTGTCAAACCACTGCTTAAAGAGGATGGTGTGAATCTGGAGGTTGTGGTGCTGTCTGATAATGTTCAGCCTAATACAGCACTGGCGAACAAGGAAGTGGACGCGAACTTTTTCCAGCACGTGCCTTATATGAAGCAGTATAACGAAGCGAACAACGCCAATCTCGTTCCAGTGCAGCCCATCTACAATGCAATCTATGGAGGGTACTCCAAAACATATAAGTCCATAGATGAATTACCTGAAGGTGCAGTCATTGCGATTGCCAACGACCCTTCTAACATTGGACGCTCTCTGGTGATGCTGGAGCAAAATGGTCTGATTAAACTCAAGGATGGAGTGGGCTTTAACGCTACACAAGCGGACATCATAGAAAACAAAAAGAACTTTAAATTTAAAGAAGTCGATCTGCTGATGCTTGCCCGTATGATGGACGATGCAGACCTGGTCGCAATGACTCCAGCTTATGCGAGCCCGCTCGGTCTGACTCCGAAGAAGGACGCGCTGCTAACGGAGAAGGATGATTCGCATTTTGCCATTACACTTGTAGCCCGAGAGGATAATAAAGATTCTGAAGCGATTCAGAAGCTGGCTAAACGAATGGCGGGTCCCGAGGTCAAAGCCTTTTTTGAGAAAAACTACGCGGATATTGCCATCCCAGCATTCTAGGTGTTCTATATTCAGCAGAGATCCGAGCTATGCTGCTCGGGTCTTTTTACTGTGACCTGGCTTCAATGGAGGAAATTCCAGCATCCTGCACAAAGTTTGTACAATATGGCTGAACAATTGCAAATCTGCTTCATCAATTTAAGTATTAAGGAGCCGAGCGGCTCCTTTTTATGTTTGGTTTAAAGTTGAAGGGGATTTATGGAGTGCATAGCGCGGAATACATGTTAGAAGAAAAAGGGGAAGAGTGCAGGAAGACAGGTCAATATTTGCAATTGAATACAAGGGGTTCACGTAATATGATTTGATTATTGCTGAGGTAAAAGTTGTAAATCTCAAATGTCATTATCTGTATTATTTATATATATTAAGCAATGCTGAAGTCGTAACTTGGATGGTGAACTTTGCTGCGCGATCTGGTTTTAAATTTTACATTAATACTTATTATTGTCTTTCTGGTGCACCACTATCTAAATCAATTGAACAATCGACGGGAATTGTCGTTTACCTCAAAAGTGATTATAGGTACTTCTATGAGTATGCTGGGTACCGTTCTATACTATTTCTCCATTGTATTAGAAGACGGTACGGTGCTTAACTTCCGTTCTGTTGCCTATCTTCTGGCTGCCTATTACGGTGGAGGAGGAACGGCATTTATTACATTTGCCGGTTTATGGATGTTTCGGCTCAATGTGGGACTGTGGCCCTCGATAGAGAATTGGCAGTATGCCATGTACGAGATAGTGTTTGTACTCATAATTACGCTGAATTTCAAGTACATTCATGGTTTTGTCAACCGCTGGACATCCGGGTCATTACTGCTGATTTCAGCATATCAGTTGACCACTTTAGTCACCTCTGACTCCTCAACCCTCCAAAGCCGGGGAACAGTCTTGTTTAGCCATTTCCTCGGTATGCTTCTGCTTGTATTGTTCATCTATTTTCTGAATCAGAATCATTATTACAGACAGCTGGTGGTCCAGAAGGAGCAGGAGATGATCAAGATGCTCCGTATGCAGCCAGGATTCACTTTTAAAGTACGCAAAGTGAACGGGAAATTTGAATTTCTTTTGCTGGAAGGAGAGATGTTGTCTCGGTTAGATATGGATATGCGGAGTCTGGAGGAAAGCTTTCAGCTTGGCACGATTAATGTTCTGCCGCCGGAGAAAATTCACTTTCTGAAAACACAGTTCAACAGGGCCTGGAAAGGCGAATCCTTTTTTTTTGAGATCGAGTATCAGGGGAACTATGCACTTGTCAAATTAGGCCCGTATGTAGAAGACGAAGTGGTGAAGTATGTCATTGGATACGGACTTGATATTACAGAGCATCGAGCGGTCAGACGCAGAGTTCAGGAGAGTGAGGAGCGCTATCGCATGCTGGAGCGAGTATCTGCGAATTGGGTGGCGGGTCTGGACAGCAGAGGCACGATCGTGTCAATGAATCAGAAATTTCTTGATGTTCTTCAGGCGGACAGGGAGCAGGTGATCGGACGTGAGCTTGGAGACTTGCTTGTGATGGAGAAGGTGGAATGCTGGTTTACGATTCTGAAGAACACACTGTCATCCAGAACTACACAAGAGACGGAGTTAATCTTCCGTATAGGGGAAAGTGAAGAGCTGCACGTTCGTGTTCATCTGCACCCGCTCAATTCATCCAGGTCCAGAGAGCAGATTAGAGCGGTTTTTCAGGATATTACAGATCAACACAGACGTATGAAGGCCGACAAGGCGAGTCAGGCAAAGAGTGAATTTCTTGCTTTAATGAGTCATGAGCTGCGGACACCACTGAATAGTATTACCAGTTTCAGCTCATTGTTACAGCGAACGGATCTTACCACGCAGCAGCTGGATTATGTGAGCAAGATCATGGTCTCCTCTCAGTCCTTACTCAATCTGGTCAAGGATATCCTGGATTTCTCCAGGATCGAAGCCGGGAGATTTAATGTGGAGCATGTACCGTTTTCATTGGAAGAGGTTTTTAAACGTGTGGCGGATCAGATTAGCACTGCTATTGGGCATAAGGATATCAAGGTCATTTTTCAGACTGATCCCGATTTGCCTTTAACGGTGCTTGGTGACCCGTTTCGACTGGAGCAGGTACTTATCAATCTTCTGGGTAATGCCATTAAATTTACCGATCAAGGGTACGTTATTCTGCATGCAGAAGTGCTTGCATTTGAAGAAAAAAGTGTCGAAGTTCGTTTTGAGGTTCAAGATACAGGAATCGGAATTTCATCTGAACAGATGGAGCGTTTATTTGTCCCCTTTAGTCAGGCTGAACCTTCGACATATCGAAAGTATGGCGGCTCTGGATTGGGCCTGGTTATCTGTTATCTCCTCGTTACCTCCCTCGGGGGCAGTTTGCAAGTGGAAAGTGTGCTTGGTGAATACAGCATATTTACGTTTGACCTGATGTATGAATTGACGGAATCAGAAGAACGATCATTCCTTCCAACCTACCCTCTATTGTATGCTGTCAGTGATGTAATCATAGTGGATAGTGACATGAGAGTGGCCGAGAATCTGGAGCAGATGCTGCGTTCGTTTGGTCTTCGGCCGGAAGTCTACGTTTCTTTTCAACAGGTGCTCGAACATGTTAATGATGAACGAGAAGAAGAGGAATCACCTTGCCTGTTGATTATGCTGGATATGGATACAGAACATATACATTTTGATCCGGACTGGAGCAGGCTAATGGCCCGGCTGCGGCATTCCCGGATTCAGGTGTTTGGATATACACATGCGACCAGTGAAATTGCAGTGGCAAGTGAGCAGCATTACAGTACTCCCCAGGTCATTCTCTTCAAGCCACTGACTCGTGTTGGACTCTTTGAAGCATTACTTGCTTTTCAGCAGGAAGAGGTGCAGCAGATGAACCCGATGCGATTGGACGATGAACAGCCTGGGCAGAAGCGAGGCTCCATTTTAGTAGCGGAGGATCATGAAATCAACCAGATCGCTATCCGTGCCATGCTGCAGCAGTTGGGATATGAGGTCTGCGTCGTGAATAATGGAATAGAGGTTCTGGGCAAGTTGCACACACAGCAATGGAAGATGGTACTGATGGATTTGAATATGCCGGAAATGAACGGAATAGAGGCGGTCAAACAAATTCGGCAAATGAGACAGTATGATCAGACTCCTGTCATTGCACTTACCGCATACGGAGCAGAGAAGGTGCTTGAAGAATGTATCGTGGCTGGCATGAATGCCGTTCTGACCAAACCGATTGATCAGAAACAGATCAGCTCCATATTAGATAACTGGATTGGTCTGAAGGGCATATTTGGAATCAGGGGAATAGAGGCAGAAAAAGCACTGAAACAGATGGGTGAAAGACCACACATTCTTCAGTATGCATTGACCCGCTTTTCTCTCGAATACAAGGATTTTGAATCCAGAATCCAAACCAGTCTGCATCAGCAGAAGATGAATTTCGTCGTACGAAGTACACATTCTCTCGTAGGTGTTGCTGCCCATCTGCATGCTGTACATTTGTTACAGGCCGTGCTTCGTCTGGAAGCGCTGTTGTCGGTCCCGTTCTCGGAAACGGAGCTGAAATTTTTGCTGCAGAAGGTACAGCAAGAAATTGATTTCATTATTGAATCGCTACCGTGGTAATCACAATGCCCAGGCTATGTTGCCCCGCCTATGGTGTGAATTTATACCCGACCCCCCATACCGTTTGAATATATTGGGGGTTTTTCGGGTTATCTTCAATCTTTTTACGCAAGTTCGTAATATGTACATCTATTGTTCGATCATGGATATAGGCATCAATCCCGCGAATGGCCTCGATGAGGGCATATCGACTGAACACCTTGCCGGGATGAGCCACAAACAGCTTCATTATTTCGAATTCTGAAAAGGTCGTCTCTATTCTGCGATGATTCAGCAGAATCGTTCGACGAGCCAGATCGAGCGAGATTCCAGGCTCATGTTCGACAACGAAGGAACTTTTCAGCAGCGTATACCTGCGCAGTACAGCCTCGATGCGTGCCTTCAACTCCTGCATACTGAAGGGTTTGCACACAAAATCATCCGCACCGCCGGTTAAGGAGCGAATACGTTCGGAAACCCCGGTTAATGAAGATATGACAATGATCGGGATTGAGGTATGTTCACGCATCAGTGCGCAGGGATGTTTCTCTTTGGCATCGGGTAACATCAAGTCCAGTAAAATGATATCCGGTCGGTTTTCAAGCTGCTCAAGGCCTCTCCCAATGGTATCAACCCGACATACTTCGTATTCTTCCCCTTGTAAATACAGGCATAATGTATCACCCAGCATGTTGTCGTCCTCTATAATAAGCACTTTGGTCATGATGTCCCTTTCTCAAACCGCGTTTTAAAGATATATTGGCTGTTTATGCCGTCTTTCCGTTAATAGGCCTGCTGTTCAAACTTCACTGCCACGCTCCAACAACTGCTGCAGCTTGCGTTCTGTTGCGGTTTCCGGTGCTGGAGTATAGATGCTGCAGCGCAAATCGGCATTGCCCTGCACCTGTAATGAGGTCAGATCAAACAGCATTTTGCCTGCTTTGGAATGCCTGAATTCGATCCAGACATCAGGAGCACTGCTCACGCTGCTCTGTTTCCATAATGTGTGAAAATCTGGGTGGCGGTCTATCATGTCATTCAAAAATAAATTATACCATTCATCGTCGACATAACGACCATAATAGCCACGGAATATAGATAAAAATCCGCTTACAAAGTCTTCCCAGTTCACGGCAAGCCTGCGCAGCTCCTTCCGATCGAATAACAGACTAATCATATTGCGCTGCTCCAACGGGATTTGTTCAAAGTTCATAAAGACCTGTGCGGCCGCTTCGTTCCATCCCACAATAAAGCAGCGCCGATCCGAGATAATGGTTGGGCAGTACCTAAGCTCCTGCAAAATTTTCTGCAGGGACGGATGCAGCTGAAAGGTGTCCGGCTCCGGAGCGGGCAGATCTGAATAATGCTCCATAGCAAGTGAAAACAGATACTTCCGTTCATCGGCAGTGAGTCTTAGGGCAGAAGCGATGCTGTCGAGCACCGCATGAGAGACCTGAATGCCTCGTCCTTGCTCCAGCCAGGTATACCAGGTGGTGCTTACTCCTGCCAGTTGGGCCACTTCTTCTCTTCTCAGGCCTGGAGTTCTTCGCCGTCCTCCGGCAGGTAGACCAACGGATTCCGGGGATAATCTGGAACGTTGTGTCTTCAAGAAAGCAGATAAGGCCTGCAAGCGAGTTGTTTCACTCATATCATCATTCCTTCCACTCTATCATGGTACTCATTATACTATGATAAATGACAACTTGTAATAGGATATACAAACATGGCACTATGAATGCATAAGCCTCAGGAAACAGAAAATTAAAGATAATTAAAGGACAATTAGAAGGGAGAACCACGGGAATGACGATAGAACGTGTTGTGATTACGGGGATGGGTGTGATCTCACCGCTCGGGAATGATGTGCATACATTCTGGAATGCATTGAAGGAAGGGAAGTCCGGCATATCTCCGATTGAACATCTGGACAGCGGATTATATAAATCAAGAATCGGTGGCATGGTACGTAATTTTGACGGTGAAGCTCTTTTTGGACGAAAGGAAGCACGGCGTATGGACCGGTTTGTACAATTTGCTGTTGCGGCGGCCGAACAGGCTTTGATTCATTCGGGTCTTGTGCTCGATTCAATGGATCGGGAGCGCGTCGGGGTATATATTGGCTCTGGTATTGGAGGCATTCAGACCTTGATGGAACAGGGAAATGTATTAACGCAGCGGGGAGCCGGGAGAGTCAGCCCCACGCTTGTACCGATGATGATATCCAATATGGCAGCAGCGGCGGTGAGCATGCGATTTGACTGTTGGGGGCCAACGCTTTCCCCGGTAACAGCCTGCTCCATCGGAAATACGGCTATCGGTGAGGCGTTCAGGCTGATACGGCACGGCGGAGCAGATGTTATTTTTGCCGGCGGGACGGAAGCGGCAGTTACGGAAATATCCCTTGCGAGTTTTGGCAATGCAACAGCTTTATCAACCAGAAACGAAGACTATACAGCAGCAAGCCGACCGTTCGATGGCAGGAGAGACGGATTTGTTATGGCTGAAGGGGCAGGCGTCCTGGTTGTAGAATCCTTGTCTCATGCGCTGGCAAGGGGAGCCAATATTCTCGCGGAGGTTACCGGGTATGGAGCCACCTCTGATGCGTATCACATGGTAGCCACTCACCCTGAAGGCAGAGGAGCTTTTCTGGCGATGAGGGCTGCACTGCGTGACGCGGAGCTGGTGCCAGATGATATTGATGTCATTAACGCTCATGCGACCAGCACAGAGGCAGGGGATTTATCGGAAACGAGAGCGATTAAACAGCTCTTTGGAGATGCGGCGTATCGTATTCCTGTTACAGCCAATAAATCCATGACAGGGCATATGCTTGGTGCAGCTGGAGGGGCAGAAGCAATATCCCTTGTACAAACACTGCAGCATGGCATCATTCCACCAACGATTAACCAGGAAAAGCAGGATGATGAATGTGATCTGGATTATGTCCCGAACGTTGCCAGAGAGGCGAATCTGCAGATTGGCATGTCCAACTCCTTCGGCTTCGGCGGGCATAATGCGGTTATTATTCTTCAGAAGTATGTGTCCTGAAGCAACTAGCTTGAACAAAACAAAACAAAACAAAACAAAACAAAACAGCGCTGCCATGTTGGCTAGCGCTGTTTGTTCATATAGGCGAGCAGCAGGATCAGGACGTCAGTGAAGTGGATTCGGCTATACCCTTGCTGCCTCTGCTCAACCAGCTTACCCGCCAGCGGGCTTGCATGAAAAGCACGAGGCACAGAGAGGCAGCGGCGATGAGACTAAGGCTGACAAAGCCCGGTGTGTAAGATTGATAGGTGCTGTACAGCTGGCCCAGAATAAGTGGCAGTGCATAACCGCCTAACCCACCGGCAGCCCCGACAATACCGGTCATCAGGCCGATCTCATTGCCAAAGCGCTGTGGAACCAGCTGGAATACGGAGCCGTTTCCTGCTCCAAGGCACATCATGCCAAGGAATAGCATTACGATGACAACGGGCAGAGGTGGCAGGAAGGACACGCCGAGGAGCATAACACAGGCCCCTGTGTACAAGAAGGTCAGCATTCGGGTTCCCCCGATTTTATCAGCCAGAAAACCGCCAACAGGCCGGAAGAAGCTGCCTGCAATCACACAGAAAGTAGTAATATCAGCGGCATGAACGGCGGATAACCCGTATTGGGTGTTGAAGAAAATGGTCAGATAATTGCATAGTCCAACGAAGCCGCCAAAGGTGACACAGTAAAAGGCACAGAAGACCCACGCATCCTTTTGTTTAAGCAAAGTTCCATATTGGGAGAGCTTTTTCGGTTCAGGGCGATTCGGACTGTTTTTGGCGAAGAGGGAGAAGAGCACAAATACAATTACAATCGGAATAATCGCTAGTCCAAAAACAACCTCCCAGCTGCCGAAATGAGTGGCAAGACGATTAGCAAATAACGTGGCGAACACCGTTCCACTATTGCCTGCTCCGGCAATTCCCATGGCCAGACCTTGATGTTCTTTTGGGTACCACTGGCCTGCAAGGGGGAGTGCAGCTGCGAATGAGGCACCAGCTACGCCAAGCAGAAGAGCGACGACGTAGAGCTGACTCAGAGAATCAACCCACAGCCAGCCCAGCAGCAAAGGCACAAGTGTGACAAGCATACCGATCTGTGCAGTCAGTTTGGGGCCAATATAGTCGGACATGAAGCCGAGCACAAGTCGCAGGATGGAGCCGCCGAGGATTGGCAGGGCGACCAGGTTTGCTTTTTCCAGTGGAGTCATCGGGTAATCCATGGCAATGATAACTGCGAGGGGACCGAGCATGCCCCAGATCATAAAGCTGATGTCAAAATACATAAATGCTCCGAACAGCGTAGGCTTATGTCCGCTTTTCCAAAAACTCTTGCTCTCCATCATTTTTCATCGCTCCTCATCCAGATAGGTTTTTTGTTATGTCTCTATGTCTTCGTTCAGGCAAAAAAAGACCGCAAGCCGTCCTGATACCAGAACGATTTGCGGCCCCGTTGCCGACAGCGGTACACGTCTTTGTGTTTTCCGCTTCTGAGATGATCACAACACTGTGATTTTGATTCAAATTATAAAAAGTTGAAAAGATTATGTCAATAAAAATAACATTAAATTTTAAAATAATTATTATCGAGCGAACTCTATTATTATTGTGTTAATTTAGTTGACATTAAAAACGGATTACCTTAATCTGAACTTAATAAGAATCTACACAATGGCGTGTAGAGCGGAGGCAATGAGGCCCCTTTTCTCCATAAGGAAAAGGGGTCTTTCTGTTTAAATCCGAGAAGGGGTTGTTCTGCTTAGAATCCGAAAAGGGCTATTTTGTTTGATTCCGAGAAAGGGGGCCGTCCCGTGAATAAAAGGAAACTGGTCGTCATCGGCAATGGCATGGCAGGTGTGAAATGTGTAGAAGAGATTGTTGCACTCGAACCGGATATGTACGAGATCGTCATCTACGGGACCGAGCCTCGCCCCAACTACAATCGAATCATGTTATCCAAAGTCCTCCAGGGAGAGCATTCCTTACAGGATATCATCATCCATGACTGGACTTGGTATGCGGAGCGTAAGATCAGGCTGTGTACAGGGGAGACTGTGCACCGGATTGAACCAGACCGTAAATTCATCGAAACAGCATCCGGCAAAAAGGAAACGTACGATATTCTTATCTTGGCCACAGGCTCCTCTCCATATATGCCGCCGATCCCGGGTATTGAAAAGGAGCGTGTGATGTCTTTCCGAACGATAGATGATTGTAACCGCATGTCCCACTACTCCAAGGAGTTCAGCAAAGCTGCCGTGATCGGGGGCGGGTTACTGGGACTGGAGGCTGCACGCGGGCTGCTGCATCTGGGCATGGAAGCGGTGGTAGTCCATAATGCGCCTTATATCATGAACCGGCAGCTGGATGTTGAGGCTGGAGCGATGCTTCAGCATGAGCTTGAAGCTCAGGGGATGTCCTTTCTTTTGAGTAAAAATACACAGAGAATAACCGGACGTTCACAAGCACAGGGGCTGCTTTTTACAGATGGTTCGAAGCTGGAGGCACAGGTCGTTGTGGTCGCTGTTGGCATTCGGCCGAATGTTGAGCTGGCGAGAAGAAGTGGTATTGCCACGAATCGTGCGATTACAGTTGATGATTACATGCGCACGAGTGTGCCTGATATCTATGCTGTTGGAGAATGTGCAGAGCATCGGGGAATAAGTTATGGCCTGGTTGCACCTCTGTATGAGCAGGGTAAAGTGCTTGCGCGTACTTTGTGCGGGCAGAAGACAGCGGAATATATGGGTTCCGTTCCTTATTCGCAGCTTAAAGTATCGGGTATAGATGTATTCTCGGCAGGCGAGATCAGCGGGGAGGGCTTACAGACGGCAGTACAGCATTTAGATCGCATACAGGGGACGTACAAAAAAGTGCTGATGCAAAGTGGTAAGGTGAAGGGCGCCATTTTGTTTGGAAATACGGCTGATGGAACAGCTTTGCTTGGACTGGTGCAGCGTGGGGCTGATGCTGCAGAGCTAGCCCCTCGGGAAGGGGCTACTGATCCGGCTGAGATGGCTGCAGCTGCGCTTCCGAATCAGGAAACGGTGTGCGCCTGCAATAATGTAAGCAAAGCATCCATTTTGAAGGCTATTCATGAGCAGGGGCTGGAGACGGAGGAGCAAGTGAAGCTGCAAACCAAAGCTTCTGGCTCCTGTGGCGGCTGCAGACCGATGGTGGGCGCGCTGCTGAAACACGCGAAACGTGGAATGATTAATGAAGATGCTGCTGCAAGTACAGATTCACGCGATTTTCAAAAGAAGGCGGTAATGCCTGTATGCCGCTGCACGGATATGGGACATGAAGAGCTGAAGCATCAGCTAAGTGGGTTGTGGATGAAGATTGGCAATGACTTGACTTCGATCCTGAAGCAGCTGAATTGGAACTCGGAACAGGGGTGTCCAGTATGTTTTGCCGCTATTCAATTTTATGCTCATATGTCAGGGAACACACAGCCTGAGATGGATACGAAGAATAACATTCACATGTTATCAGATCAACACAGTTCATCCACAGCGTGTATTTCCAGTACGGGGAAAGTCCAGTCAGAGCTTCTTAGCTTATGGAAGGGCGCAGCAATGCCATACAAAGTGATTATAACGATCGCTTCGGGTCCAGAATTATTCGTTCCTGTGCTGGTTACGGATATCGGCCTGCTGGCTTCTCCGGCAGGGTGGGAGATTTACGCAGGAGGTCATGCAGGTCATCCTGTGAAGCAAGGTATTCTTCTGGGTACGGTTGAATCAATCGGGGAAGCTGCGCAGCTTGCCTCAGCCTGTCTGCAATGGTACCGACAAACGGCGTGGTTCGATGAACCAATATGGGCCTGGATGGATCGACTCGGAAGTATGTCCATTCGGGAAACACTTTTGGATACACGGTTTCAACAGGAGCTTGTGCTTAATCGGGAGCAGGAACGTGTGCTTGTCGCGAATGCTGAGCTTGACGGAATGCAAAGGTCAGTTGAAGCGATTCAGTTTCAGATTGAGGCGTGAAGCTTCGAATCATTATTCAGAAAGGCAGGGGGAAGTATGAGCGGAACAGCAGATACGGAACAAGCGGTGTCCAAATTAGTGGTAAAAGAAACCCAATGCCCTTATTGCAGCGTGCAGTGCAAAATGTCGGTGGAAGAGCTGGCTGCGCCTGTTGCTGGTCAGAGACGTGCGGAGTATGCGGTTCAAGGCTTGCCAAACAAGGCTTCACAAGGTCGCTTGTGTGTAAAGGGCCTGAATGCTCATCAGCAAGTATTCAGTCCCGAGCGATTGATGCAGCCGCTCATTCGCCGCGGGGGAGAATTGCAGCCGTGCTCTTGGGAGGAGGCACTTCAGACCATTGCGGATCGTGTTCAGCAGCTTCAGCATACTTATGGGCAAGATACCGTTGGTGTATACGGAGGTGGATCATTAACCAATGAAACGGCCTATCTGCTTGGCAAATTCGCTCGGGTTGCGCTTGGCACCAAGTACATTGATTATAACGGCCGTTTCTGCATGTCAGCTGCCGCTTCTGCTGGCTATAAAGTTTTCGGGATCGACCGCGGTTTAACATTCCCGCTGTCCGACATTCCCAAAGCCGAATGTATTATCCTGGCGGGCACCAATATAGCTGAGTGCCAGCCGACACTGCTGCCTTACTTTAACGAGGCCAAAGAAAATGGAGCATTGATCATCGTCATTGATCCTCGCAAGACGGCAACCGCTGCGATTGCTGATCTTCACTTGCAGGTGAAGCCTGGTATGGATGCACTTTTGGCTGATGCGATGCTGAAGGTGATTCTGGAGGCAGGTTTGGTAGATTCCGCGTTTGTTAAACAACGAACCAGTGGATATGAACAGCTGGTGCAGGAGATGGAAAGTTTGCAGCTTGAACACGCTGCGACCGCGTGCGGAGTTGAACCGGACATGATCCGAAAGGCCGCTATTGCTTATGGAAGTGCAAAAACCGGCATGATTATGACTGCACGCGGGGTGGAGCAGCAAACGGATGGACATATGGCTGTTCGCCGTTTTCTGAATCTGGTGCTGGCAACTGGCAAAATCGGAAGAACAGGTTGTGGATATGGTGCAGTTACCGGGCAAGGGAATGGACAGGGAGGACGAGAGCATGGGCAGAAGGCAGATCAGCTGCCGGGTTATCGTTCTATAGAAAATGCGGAGGACCGTGCCTATATAGCGTCGGTTTGGGGTGTAGAACCCGAGGCTTTGCCGGGTAAAGGTGTGTCGGCTTATGAGATGATGGAGCGCATTCATGAACAGCATATTCGGACCTTGCTCGTTATGGGCTCCAATCCGCTCGTTTCTAACCCCAACGTTCGTCTGGTGGAGGAAGGGCTGCGCAAGCTTGATTTGCTGGTTGTAGCTGATATGTTCTTGTCCGAAACTGCCCGAATGGCGGATATTGTTTTGCCAGTAACGGCTTATATGGAGAATGAGGGTACACTTACGAATCTGGAGGGCCGTGTTCTTCTGCGGGAACAGGGGAGAGCTGCACCGGGAGAGACATTGGATGACTGGGTTATTTTATGCCGAATTGCAACGAAGCTTGGCAAGGGCTCGTGGTTTGAGTTCGAGAAGGCGGAGGATATTTTTAATGAGTTACGAGTGGCAAGCCGTGGTGGTAAGGCAGATTATTATGGCATTACCTATGAGCGTCTGCGTAAGGAGCAGGGGGTGTACTGGCCCTGTCCTTCTGCGGAGCATCAAGGAGAGGGCTTATTGTTCCGCGAACGATTCGCTCATACTGACGGAGAGGCTGCATTTACGTTGGGCTCAAGTCTAGGCTGGGACGATGTTTCAGATGAATATCCCCTGATTCTGACGAATGGGCGAATTCTTCCTCATTATCTGACGGGTGTACAGACTCGCAGAAGTCCGGCTCTATCCGCTCGCGAGCTGGAGAACTTTGTGGAGCTGCATCCGGCAACAGCAGCTCGTCACCGCATTCGTGACGGTGAATGGGTAGAGATCACGTCTGCTTATGGGACATTCACTGTACGTTCCCGAATCAGGGAGTCCATCCGGAATGATACCTTGTTTGTACCTATGCACTGGGGTGGTATTCAGAATGTGAACCGGGCAACAAGGCCGGAACTGGACCCCGTTTGCCGGATGCCTGGATTCAAGACAGCCGCGGTCAGGATTCAACCGTTGCGTTTGGTATGATACGCTCCAGCGGAAAAACGGTATTAAAATGCGCGAATATCATGTTAGGTGCTTCCGAGCTGCTCATCCCTGATTATGCGGGGGGAGTGGCTTTTTGCGTTTTATGCGCAAATATGTACTAGTTCGCAGGTTCGATGTAAACATGATTATGGGCTCATGAAAGAGACGTATATTTTGGTTATGATGTTCATCAGGGGTACATATGTACGTATTTTATTTGTTTTGAACTGTCCGAATTTCGGGTATTCATTTAGGGTTTTACAGGGTTGTATGCTGCTGGTTTAAATTGGATTTGTGCAGCATTCGATGAAGGGAGGCACATTTCTTGAATATATGGGTTACGGTGAAAAGTTTGGGGAAACGCAAGGCTCTCGCAAGGCAAGCAGTCGTGCTTCCGGAAACAACCTGCACCCTTCGGCTTCTTATCGAAAACATGGTCGAAGTGCAGGTACAAGCTTTCGAGGAGAGAAAAAATACTTCGTCCATGCTTGCTTATCTGATGCCGGAGGAGATCGGGGCTCAGGGCGCTGCGGGCAAGGTTGGTTTTGGCTCGGTAAACGGTGAGGGTATTCCTGAACTGGCAGAGGCGAAGGAAGCCGCGATACTGGCATATGAAGACGGACTTTACAAAGTATTTCTGAATGAGCGGGAGCTCGAAGCGCTGGATGAGCCGCTGACGATTGAGGATGGTGCTGATGTGGCCTTTATTCGTTTTACAATGTTAGCTGGACGTCTGTGGTAGGAAGAAGCAGGATGACAAGGAGGAGAACAGAATGAATCAGGAAGATCAGGTACAAACGTATATTGAAGGATTGCAGCAGAAGGCAGGTGCTTTTACCGGACCACAGCTGGAGTTGTCGAAATATATCATCACTCTGGCAGAGTCAACGTATTTGCGTGGGGATGAGGAGAGTTATTTCAATGCGGAAAGACAGCTGGTCAGTCTCGCATTGGAGAAGCAGCAGCCTCTGTTTCAGCCTATTATTGAAGTGCTGGAGCACCTGACCGATGATTCGTTTGTTGCCCGGTTCCGTTATATTGCTGAAGGCGCAACACTCTATCCTTACAGCACCAGCTACGAACGCCGGCCTTTCCGGACTTACGATCCCAGGCAGCATGTCGTGCATGTACTGCGCAAGCTGCTCGGTTTATTTCGCATGGAGGCCAGAGATTTACACTTGATGGATTACCTGACCCTTCGTGAGCAGGATAAGTTTAATCTGTATGAATACCGCAGTGTGCTGCCGGATTGTATTGCCTATGAACTGGATCATCATAATGCTGAAGTCAAGCAGGCGCTGCACGACATAATTTACGGGGATAACCAGTCTGCATTGCTGACAGGTGAAATGATCAAGGGCATGCTCATGAGCGAGCAGACGGATGCTTATCATATGATCGGTGAGCTCTTGATTGCGGCGAGACTGCAGGAGGGACTTCGCCAGAGCATTGTGGAACGCATGGACGAAGGGACGCTTGAAGCGTATATTTACATATTAAAAATAATTCTGGACAACAACCTGACCCGGTTCAGCTCTGTCGTTAGAGCTTTGGGGGTATGGACCGGGCTTGGGCTTGAAGCTGTGAACCAGCGTGTAGTGTCTCAACTGGCCGAACAGGCGTACGAGGCACTTGTTCATGAGGAAGTTCGCGAGGCATGGCGGCAGGAGAAAAATGCCAACAAACTATACATCAGCCTGTGGGCTACAGCTGTTATTGAAGAGAATGATCTTCAAAGCAAAATTGTGGAGATTATGGATCAGGGTGAACTGTATCAGAAAATTGTAGCACAGTATATTCTGGCTAACAGCCAACACTTGGGACTTCGTCTTGCCATGGCACGCAAAACACTGAATGTGCAAGATATTGAATTGATACACTGGGTTGTGCAAAATTATACGGCGGCGTACACGCACAATTGGAGCTTTGAAGAGGGAGAGCATCAGCGCAGCGTGTATGTGCCTCGCTGGGATGTGCTTGAAGATAAAGAGGCACGCCGTCATGACTTTGATTTATTTAAAGAGATGCTGGATTTCATTCCAAAGAGCGGTTCAAGTGGACCTTCCAGAGTGCTGGATTATGTTCAATATCGAATCGGAGCAGATGACGTAATCAAGAAAATGTTATATCTGGCCGCTTATGATATGGATGCGGACTGGATTGCTGAGGTCATAGCCCTGAAGGATCGGTTAAGCCCTGAATTACGTGGCGAGCTGTTATCCCAGTTTGTGCAGGAACCTGATAACGAGGTGCAGCGGCAGTTTGTGTTTGAGAGTTTATCCGACAAGAGCATCAGCAATCGTGAAAGTGCACTGATCAAAGTAAAACGGCTTTCGCTGACTAGCGAGGAGATGCAGCAGATGGAAGCACTGCTGAAGCTCAAAACGGGTTCTCTTCGACAGAAGGTTATTCAAGTTCTGCTGCTGCAGCCGGCTGAGAAGTTGAAGGACTCGGTTGAGCGTTTACTCCAGGCCAAGAGTGAACTGCAGCGTTTGGGAGCGCTTGAGCTGTTAACGGAGATTCAAGGGGATGAAGCACGAGCAGAGCAAATGGAGCAGCTCAAGCCTTTGGCGGAGCAGTTGGATAAGCCTACAGCCAAGGAGCAAAAGCTGCTGGATAAACTGCTTGAAGAAGGTAGCCGCTACACGTCTTCCAATGGATATGGTTTATTTGATCCGAATCGACGTGAACTGCTGCTGGATGAAGAGCGTGACCACAGTGGCAGTGGCCCGAAGGATATCTTTCGGTTATCGCTGGATAAGATCCAAAGTATTCTGGAAGGCTTGAATGCACTGGTTCATGAACACAGGGATCATGAGTATGTTGTGGAGTATTATGCGGGGTACAGAGATACACTGCTTGTCGGAGCCAGTTTGCGCTCAATGGTTCCCTATGCAGAACGATCCAAAATGAAAGAACTGGACCAATTTCCGCTGCCTGAAGTGTGGAAGCAGTATTTTGAGCAGAGTGGACTCACAAATATGCAGCTGCTGCAGCTGTATGTAGAATTGCAGCTAGGCAAGCTGAACAGCAAGCTGAATGAACATTACTCCTTCTACGTCAACCAGTATGAGTATGAGGAATTAAGGAAGATTTCACTGCTGGAGGGTTGGCGCAAAACATTTGCAGAACAGGTTTACCCATTAAACGAGATGATTAAGCTGCATGAAATGATGGAGGCTCTTCCGTATAAACTGCAGGTTCAAGCTCTGATCTCGGCGGCGTTTCTGGATTGTGATTCAAGTGGAATCTTTGAGGTTTCGGAGAGAGCGTGGGCTTCCATTATCTCTAACATGCCAGCTGAGATGTTGGCGAAGGAAACGGCTATGCTGCACATTCTGACAGGTCCGTGGAATTATATTGTAAGAAACAACGTATACGACAATGACAGTTTCAAGCGTTTTTTCCAGACAGCCTATCAATTCTCACATCTTGTAGAGCCTTACCATCCATTATCACTGCTGTCGCTGGATGATTTCCTGCGTGCATATCAGTTAGAGCTGATTGATGATCAGGAAATATATCGGCAGCTGCTGATGGGACATCATCGTTTTGTGTTCATCCGTGACATGACATCGGCTCGTACAGAGCGTATTCAAGATGATCCGAAGCTGATGCATCTGCGGGATACTGTCGTGAATCGCATTCTGGAGATCGAGCTGACGCGGGGAGAATTGTCCACGGAAGTGAGCACGCTTGCGATGAAGCTGGAACGAATCGAGGGAATGGAGCATTGGGTGCATCTGGTCTCTGCGATGGATCAGGATACTTTTGTACGGGGTTATATCTATAGCTACGGGGATAACACGACTCGTAAAGAAACGTTTAGTTACCTGATTAAACATTGTTATCCTCGGGCTGGGGAAGATGAGCAGCTGCTGGGTGAATTGATCCGGAAGTACCCGTTTAACGAGAAAAAGCTGCTGGAGGCAGCGATGTATGCGCCACAATGGATGGAGCTGGTAGCGAGACATCTTGGCTGGGAAGGACTGCGTAGCGGTGCATGGTATTTCCATGCGCATATTAACGAACAGTTTACCGCGGAAAAGGAAACCATTGTGGCACATTACTCGCCAATCCCTGCACAAGATTTTAATGATGGAGCCTTTGATATTGCCTGGTTTGAAGAAGCCTATGCAGCAGTGGGGGAAGAACGTTTCAATCTGCTGTACGATTGTGCCAAGTACATCTCCGGCGGGGCTAATCATCGCAGATCACAATTATTCGCTGATGCCGCGCTGGGCAAGCTTGACCTGAAGGAGATGCGCGATTCCGTTGCCGACAAACGCAACAAGGATCATTTATTGACCTACAGCTTGATTCCACTAGCTGAAGATCGGGATCAGGATTTACGTGAGCGGTACGACTTTATTCAGAAATTCCTGATGCAGAGCAAGCAGTTCGGGGCGCAGCGCCGTGCGAGCGAAGGATTGGCATCCCAGATTGCACTTGGCAATCTTGCACGCAATGCAGGTTATGCTGATGTGACACGCCTCATGTGGGATATGGAGGCTCGCAAGCTGGATGAGATGAAGTCTTATTTCGAACCTCATGCACTTGATGAAGATACGACGGCACATCTCGTTATTGATGATGAGGGCCAGTCGGATCTGGTTATTGTCAGCAAAGGCAAAACGCTGAAATCTGTGCCGGCACGATTTAAAAAAAATGGTTACATTGCAGAACTGAAAGAGTTGAAGTCTGATCTGGCTGATCAATACCGTCGGGCCAAGCAGGAACTGGAGCGCTCCATGAACGCAGGTACGGCTTTTACCTGTCAGGAGATTGCCAATCTGATGAACAATCCAGTAATCCAGCCGCTGATAAAAACATTGATATTCCAATCGGGCACGCAACTTGGAAGATTTGACGCGCAGACTAATGGTTTGATTGCTCCAGGGGCAGAGGGAGTCGCTTATACTCTGAAGGAAGGGGATCAACTGTTGATTGCCCATCCACTGCATTTGTATCAGAGCGGCAACTGGAGCGAGTTCCAGAGAGAACTGTTCGATCGTCAGGAGCGTCAGCCGTTCAAGCAGGTTTTCCGTGAACTTTATCTGCCAAACGAAGATGAGCTTGCACAAGGCACGGTGTCCCGCAGGTATGCCGGTTATCAGATTCAGCCGAACAAAACAGCCAGCCTGCTGAAAAGCCGTCAGTGGACAGTAAGCTATGAAGAGGGATTGCAAAAGGTAAGTTATGAGTATAACTTGATTGCTAATCTCTATGCGATGGCGGACTGGTTCTCCCCGGCTGATACAGAAGCCCCTACGCTGGAAACGGTGCAATTCTATGATCGCCGCACGTATAAACCTGTGGAATTAAAGGATGTTCCGCCCGTATTCTTCTCCGAGGTTATGCGTGATGTTGATCTGGTCGTCAGCATTGCTCATGTAGGCGGTGTTGATCCAGAGGCAAGCCTTACAACGATCGAGATGCGTCATGTCATTGTGAACGAATCCTTGCGTCTGCTCAAAATCAACAATGTGCGTCTGGATGGCAATTATGCACGTATCGACGGTAGTCTGGGCGAATATGCTGTTCATTTAGGAAGCGGTAATGTATTCAAGCAGGCATCAGGTGCATTGCACATTGTGCCAGTACACAGCCAGCATCGCGGACGCATTTTCCTGCCGTTTCTGGATGAAGATCCAAGAACAGCCGAGATTTTGTCCAAGATCGTTCTGTTATCCGAGGATCAAAAAATTAAAGATCCGCAGATTCTTGCTCAGCTGCAGCACTAATCCTACACATGTAGTAAGGAAAGGCCGTCTCGAATGAGGCGGTTTTTCTGGTTAAGGACGGCAGGTGTGATGAGCAAGAGCGGATCAGTTGATACGTGATGTTATGACAATGCTGGTGAATTGCAGATGCCCTATACATACTGGATATGGTAAAATGTACAAAGGTCTAAGGATGTAAAATGATTACATCATGAAGTCGATCATGAATATGACCGGGAGTTTGTGCCTAACTACATGTGACTTGATAAAGGAGAGTGAATTACATCATGTTAATGGTACCATATCGGGAGCAGGATCACGCCAAATTGGTAGCGGTCTGGGAGCGTGCTGTTCGAGCTACACATACATTTCTGGAGGAGCATCACATTCTATTTTATAAACAAATGGTGAGTGAGGCTTTGGAGCAAAAGCAAGTTGAGGTCTGGGAGGCCCTGGATGCCGAGCAGGAGCCAATGGGGTTCATTGGTCTGGATAACAGCTTCATTGAGATGTTGTTTGTAGACGAGCATTTTCAGGGACAAGGTGTCGGTAAATTTCTAGTCTTTCAAACGATGAAGATGAAAGGCACCGAGCTTAGAGTGGATGTCAATGAGCAGAATGAAGGCGCCGCCCGTTTCTATGAGAAGATGGGATTTGTGCAGATTGGTCGGTCGGAGCTGGATGGTTCAGGTAATCCGTTTCCGCTGCTGCATCTCGAAATGAAGCGGACAGGTGCCTAGATGCTTGATTCATAATGTTCTGGTGAAGAGATTCATTCTGTCATCCTGCTGGTGACAGGCTAAAAACCCCCGGCGGTGGCTCCTGAAACAGGAGACACTTCCGGGGGTTTTGGTTTGGCTTACCGATCAGCTGCGGTCATTGGACCGGGCAAGAAGGGGGATTTTTTTCGAAAAAAATTAATGTGTCTCTTCGTCCAGAAACGGTTTGTTCACTGCATAATACATAAAGCCCATCAGCAGCACGCCGCCAACCAGATTGCCCAAAGTCACTGGCACCAGGTTGTGAATTACACCGCCAAACGAGATGGTTCCCGGGTGATTCAACACAAGCGCAATTGCAAATGTACACATATTCGCGATGCTGTGCTCATAGCCCGAGATGAAAAAGCAAAAAACAAAGAGCATCATGGCAAACATTTTGGCGCCATTTTCCTTCATGAACATCGGAACGAAAAAGGCCAGACATACCAGCCAGTTACAGAGAATGCCGCGGAAAAAGAGCTGCATCGCTGGCGCCTCCATCTTGTGCTCGACCACACTCAGCAAGAAACCGTTAACCTGTGCTGAATCAAACAGTCCCGTCAGGTAGATCAGCAGGGCAAACACTGCCGCACCCATCAAATTACCGCTGTAGCTCGCAATCCACAGCTTAATAACTTCAAGCCAGCGCAGCTTTTTGCGCAGTGCCGCATAGGTGTAATAGAATGTGTTGCCTGTGAATAGGTCGCCGCCGCCATAAGCAATCAGGATGATTGCTGCACCGAAGGTGATCGCTGCCATAGGGTATGTAAACGGGGAATCCTCCATATAGAAGAAATTTCCCGTCTTGAACGCGACTATCACGCCGAAGCCGATAAACATGCTGGCCAGCATGGAGCGCGCCAAATATCGAAGCAGGCTTTGTTTATAGATTTTGTGTTTCTTCAGAGCAAGCTGCTCCACACCGCGTAAACCTTCCGTTTCCATCATTCGCCTCCTGTATGTAATAAATCATCTAGTATTTCTATATTATACCTGTAATTTACTTCAATAGTTCACCGAAATAAAAGAATTTGAAGTTTAGGATTGCGGTTTGGGCGCCTCTACGGGAAAAGGAAACATGCAGCTGCGCCAGATTTCAGCCTGCTGCTCTTCTGTTCGCTCATGCGGCACATGTTCTTCGGCATACGATCGCTCCAGCTTTTCACGCATAAAAGCCGCTGCATGGGGATTAGGGCGAGCGTGAAATTTTTGGATGAATTCGCTATTTACATCGATTTCTCTCATTTTGCTTAGTGCACTATTCAATAACGGACTGCCCGCGTACAACAATGAGGCGGTCTCTTCGCATTCGAATTTGAGGAAAAGAAGGGCCTTCTGAATGGCATGAATCTCGCCTTGAGTGAGGTATACGGCTTGAGTAACCTCCGTCGCTTCTTCTGCCGAGTGTCCTTTAATCGGTTCTGATGAAAGCTGTTTATCGTTGGATTTCATTGTTCCTCACGTCCCGATATAGAATGAAGTTCCCTTGTGGCGGCAGCACCGAACTCTGGATGTGATTGGAGAGATTCCAGCGCATGTACAGCTTGGGGAAGCTGTTTATTTGCTTTTATCACAGCGAAGGCAGCGCTTTGGAGCAAAATATATGCGTCCGATTCAATGACATTCCGAGCCAGCTCAATTTCAGCCTCGGTAACGGGCAGCAGGGCTAACGTCATTAAAGCATAGATCTGCACATCCTCGTCTTCCTCCACATTGCGTACCAACTGTCCTGCTGCTTCGCAAATCGTATCTAGAAGTGGAGAAGCTTCCGCCATACCAAGAGCACGCCAGGCTTCAATACGAACTAAATCATCCTCCTCTGTGCACATGCCAAGAGCAAGAACTCGCCGGGTTAATTCAGGATCATGCAATTCAATGATCTGACGAAGTGCTTCCTGTTTTTCGTGAGAAGAGGCTGAGTCGAAATCAAGAGCATCTAATGGGTTATTTAATTCTTCGGTAGACATGTATATCATTCACCTCCTGAATAAGTTCAAGATTGAGGCGGGAGCTGTATTGGGCGTGCTTGAAGCGCTTCTTCTACAATCTGCTCCGCAGTTAACTCGCGTTCATCCCAGAAAATCAGATTACTAACCTCTGCATAGGGCAGCGCCTGCTGCACCTCGGTTAACATGTCGTCCAGTTCCTGCTCGGTTCCTTCCGCATTCATAATTTTACGAACTAACATAACGAGATGTTGATGGTTGGACATGGTCATACCTCCTGAATAATTAACTCAATAAATAGGAAAGCGATAGTCGCTTAATCGGATATGGGCTGATTCCAGGGATCGTATTTTACAAAAATGGGCAGTATTTTCGGCCCTAGGGTAAGATGCAAAACATCTCTCTTCTGTGCCGCGAAGGAGATGATATAGTCTCCAAAGTGTGGCTCATATTCAAAGTGTTCAAATGTGACCGTTTGGCCTGGATATTTTGCAGCTACGTACAATGTTGCGGCTCCTCTTGCCAGCAGTTCCTTCACCACAGGGATCTGAGCAGCAAGCATGACTGCGATCAGTATAGCGATGATATGCTTCATATAACGTTGAAGAAAATGAGTCAAAAGTAAATCCCCCCAACCGATGACGATGTCTATGCATAGTCTATCATTGTTAGGGGGAAAGATCATGGTCACAAGGTCGCTTTTTAATTGATCTGTATAGCAATATTGCCGAACTGCTCACCTTTCTCCATACGTTCGAATGCTTGTGCGGTATGTTCAAGTGAATAGATGCTGTCTACTACGGGACGAATCTGATGTTTCTCTACCAAGTCCAGCATCTGCACAAACTCTTCGCGGCTGCCCATGGAGGTGCCAATCAGACTGATCTGTGGAAAAAAGATCGAACGAATCGGCAGATGCAGGTCATCGCCCGAGCTTGCGCCAAACATTACAATTCGTCCGCCCGGTCTGATGATCTGCTCGTATTTGGGAAACATCGCTTGTCCGATACTGTCCAGGATGATGTCTACAGGATTGTCCCTGTTCAACATATTTCCCCAGTCTCCATGACTATCCAAAGCTTGAACCGCACCGAGACGTAACGCCTCAGCTCGTTTAACTTCACTTCTGGAGCTTACGGTTACCTTCGCTCCTGCAGCTGCTGCCATGAGCAAGGCATACGTAGCGACACCTCCTCCAATGCCGGGAATGAAGAGATGTTCACCAGCCTGGAGTCCGCCACGAGTAAACAACGCCCGATAAGCTGTCAGCGCAGCAAGAGATAAGACCCCGGCTTCGTTCCAGGAGAGGTGGGCAGGCTTGGGGAGCACATTGCTGGCAGGCAGCGCAATATATTGTGCGAGCGTTCCGTCGGTTGGACCACCGACAATCCCCGGAACAACAGGCACGTCTGCGGTATGCTGCCAGTCGAGAGTCGGATGAATGATTACCGGATCACCTGCAACGATATGTTGCACACCGTCGCCGACCTCGACCACAATACCTGCTCCGTCTGATCCAGGAATAAGTGGAGTGTCTTGGGGCATTCGGTCTGACATAATGAAGAGATCGCGGTGATTGAGTCCGGCAGAGCGCAGCTGCACCACGACATGTCCGGGTTCTGCTTTCGGGACTGCACAGGTTGAATAGTGAAGACCTTTCAGACCGGCTTGTTCAGAATGTATTATGGCCTTCATTGTTTTTATAGCTTTCATGAGGTTACCTCCTAAATGATATAGATAAGCTGCTTATTTACACATCATCGCAGTGTTTGTGTAAAGATAAAGCCTATTACCGAGTCATTGTACAGGCAGGCTGAAAACACGTAAAATAAACAAAAGTGAAGGTCAGTATCAATAATAATCATAGTGAAAAATAAGTGGAAAATAGAAGAGCGTTGGCATGAGGTACAAGCTTTCAAGTTGGCAGAATGCTCTTATGCTCTCATATAACGGTAAGCAGGTGAAGATTTTGGATGCTGGTGATTTGAAAATATTCCAGGCGGTTGCCCGCGAAGGCAGTATAAGCAAAGCCGCGATTGCCCTTAATTATGTGCAGTCCAACGTAACAACACGGATCAGACAACTGGAAGCACAGCTGCAAGTGCCGCTGTTTCATCGTTCGAATCGCGGAATGCTGCTTACCCCGGCAGGAGAGAACCTGCTTGGTTATGCAGATCGAATATTGCAATTACTAGACGAAGCCGAGGAGGCCGCACAGCAAGGAGGTCCGCCGACGGGAAATCTTCGTTTAGGCTCGATTGAGACTGCCGTCTCCCGATTCCTGACGCCGCTCTTGGCGGAGTATTGCTCCTGTTATCCCAAGGTACAGTATTCTCTTGTCACAGGAGGCACACATGAGCTGAACCAGAAGGTTATGAAGCATGAGCTTCACGGAGCTTTGGTGTATGGTCCAATAGACCATTCGGAGCTGCAATATATCAAAATGTATGACGATGAACTGGTGCTGATTACCGGATCAGATGAACATGACATGTCCATATTGCTTAACAGACCGATGCTATTTTTTGAGGTTGGCTGCAGCCATCGGGATCAAGCCGAGAGTTTTCTGAGAACCCGGGGCATTCGTACATTAAACGTCATAGAGTACGGGACATTGGACACGATTATTCATGGCGTTGCTACGGGGCTCGGCGTATCCCTGCTGCCACGTTCTTCGGTTGCTCAGGCAGCCTTCAGAGGTGATATTGTCATACTGCCTCTGCCTGATCCGTATTCTCGTTTGGAAGTAGGATTTGTATACTCTCGTGGTGAACATATATCTAGTGCGCTTCATGCGCTAGTCGAGATTATGGCTGAACCGGAACAGTAGAGGAGAGATGCATTGTGCAGGATAAAAATAGTGTAGTAACGCTGGCTGATGCTTTCAATCAAGCTGCGTATATTATAGGCGGGCATGGAAGCCGTAAAGTGAAAGTATTGCAGGAGGCGCTGGAGCATGTCGATGGAGAAACGTTCAGTGACCACTATGGCAATGGTTCGATTATAGATGAGTTCCAGCAGGAGATGGCGGAGGTGCTGGGTAAAGAAGCCGCGGTGTTTTTCCCAAGCGGTACGATGGCACAACAGATTGCACTTCGCATCTGGTGTGACCGGGCTGATGTTAAACGGGTGGCTTATCACCCGCTGGCTCATCTGGAGATCCATGAGGAGGACGGGCTGAAGGAGCTGCATCAGATCGAAAGCATTCTGCTCGGAGAAGCGGATCGGTTGATTACACTTGAAGATGTGAAGGGCATGAAAGAGGAGATCGCCTGTCTACTGCTTGAGCTGCCGCAGCGAGAGATTGGCGGGCAGCTGCCAGCATACGAGGAGCTGGAAGCAATCTCGGCGTATTGCCGTGAACGCGGCATCAAGCTGCATCTGGACGGGGCACGTCTGTTTGAGATCACGCCTTATTATGAGAAAACACCAGCGGAGATTTGTCGTTTGTTCGATAGTGTGTACATCTCTTTTTATAAAGGTATTGGCGGTATTGCGGGGGCAATTCTTGCCGGAGATTCAGACATGATGCAGGAATCCAGGGTGTGGAAACGGCGGCATGGCGGTGATCTGATCGGGCTGTACCCGTACATACTCAGCTCCCGGTATTATTATCATGAGCGTGTTGGCAAAATGGGACATTACTATGAGCAGGCCAAAGAGCTGGCGTCACTGTTTAATGCATGTCACGGGATTAGAACGGTTCCTGAACAGCCGGTGTCCAACATGTTCCACGTTCATTTTGCGCTTGCCGCTTCCGAAGTTGAACCACTGCTTGTGCAAATGGCGCAGCAGTTTGATATCGCGATCACATCGTATCTGAACAAAACTGGAGGTAACACCTGCTCCTTCGAAATGTCGACAGGGGATCGCTACGATACAGTTCCGCAGGATAAGCTGCGAGCCGCACTAACCTGGCTGGATGGGGAGTTGCAGAAACAGCTATCATAGCAGGTGCATGATCTTGTGTCTTACTAGAGTGAGATCTCAGGCACAACAGCTTTATCGTTCACTGCTCTTGAATATATTTACGATAGAGGGCAGGCGTGATTTCCTCGAACTTTTTAAAAATTTTGATAAAATATCCCGATTCATTAAATCCCAGCTCATCGCTGATCTGTGAAACGGGCATATCCGTGACCTCCAGCAGCTGCTTGGCCCACTTGATTTTGAGCTTTGCGAGATAGGTGGTGAAGTTTTCACCCGTTTCCTTCGCGAATAACCGGCTAAAGTAGCTTGGACTCAGGTGGCACAGTTCGGCCGCTTGTTTCAGAGACACCTGTTCACTTTTATGCGCGTGAATATACTCAAAAGCAGGCTGCAGCACCGGATTCACACTTTCCGTATCATTTGGGCTATTTTTGAGATAAGCATCAGCGATGGCGTTGGTCATTTCCTTTTTGATGGATTCGATGTTGCGAATGGAATAACCGGGCAGAATCGTGGACAGGTTCACGGACTCCTGATTGCCGGAAGCCTTCTCAAACATCTCCACCAGCAGGTTTTTGTTCAACGCCTCTTCCACAATATAGTTGCAGAGCAGGGACAGCATGTTCGAAATCTTCACAATCTCCTCGTACGTCATGACGGGCAGCTGGTCATAATCTGCCTGTAAATGCTTCATTTTGGCATCGTGCATGGATACATTTTTGGATCTCACGATCTGCTCCAGATCGGTTCCCTTCTCCGGGTCAGCGAGCTTGACTTGTCCAGCCATGACTGCACCGATATATTTCCCATCAATGGTAATCGGAATCGCAATGTCGATAATATTGAAATGACAGAGATAAATATAGGGTTCATTGAGCCGAACAGCCTCCAGTCCGCCGCGCGAGTCACATTTTTGACAGTAGGGAAGAAGCTCGGGGTCTTTGCGAACGTTCTGGCAGAAGGCCTGGCAGCTGCTGTGGCTGGTTACGGGAATGCCTTTGTAATCCACGGTTAGTATAGCGAGTTTGGTTACTGTGGCAAGTGAATCCTGAAGGCGTTTCCATTTGTCCAGATCCAGTATTTTATTGATGTGCAGATATTCTTTAATCATATGAAAAACCTCCGTAGTTAATCATTTTCATGGATCGGAGAGTCGTTAAAAAGTTAAAAGTTGTACATATTAAGACATGAACATAGCGGGTAATGGAACATGGGAGGTCAAAATTGAACCATCTCATGACAATAACATACCATGATTGCGCGAAAAAGCAAAAAATTACGATTGCAAATTATAATAATTTGTTATCAAAGTCCACTGCAAACCTCCTGCGTCTGCGTTATATTTAGGTCAATTGATACAGTTAAAATTTGATGTAACACGGAGCAGGGCACCTTAATGTCTGAATTTCATGTGAAGCAGGACAAGCGCTGCGGCAAAAATGTTTCTGTATAAGTTGAACTATTCATTTACACGTGAACGGAGGGGACAGAAAAAACCTGAAAAAGCGGAGCGCTCGCCTTTATCACCGGATTTTCCCCTTTGGAATAGGGAATCCAAAAAATCTGGGGATAACAGCGATTGGAAGGTTATTCTGTCATCGGAGTGGATTGTGTAAAATCTTTAGTTCAACTTATGTAGCGATTTTTACTTTTAGGAGGCGTACCATATTATGAGAAAAGCATTTATCAGTCCAACGAAATATGTGCAAGGCGAAGACGAATTGTTGAACCTGGGATACTTCGTAAAATCATTTGGTGATTCTGCTTTATTGATTGCACACCCGGACGATGTACAACGTGTCAAAGCCAAGCTGGATGCAACAGCAGCCAAATTCAATATCACTTTTGTTGAAAGCGGTTTTAGAGGCGAATGCTCACGCGAGGAAGTGGCTCGTTTGCAAGAGATTGCCAAAGAAAAAGGCTGCACCTGTACGATTGGTCTTGGTGGTGGTAAAGCGATTGATGCAGCGAAATGTGTGGCTGAGGGCGAAGCGCTGATCATCTGTCCAACCATTGCAGCAACGGATGCACCTACAAGTCACTCGGCTGTATTGTACACACCAGAAGGCTCTTTCGATGACTATGCATACTTCAAGCAAAGCCCAAGCGTTGTGCTTGTCGATACCACCGTTATTGCTAATGCACCAACACGTTTCCTCGTGTCCGGTATGGGAGATGCTCTGTCCACTTACTTTGAAGCAAGAGCAACATCCAAATCCTATTCCCGTGTCAATGCAAGTCTGCCGATGGGTTCCCGTGAAGGATACACGCCTTCTGCTGTTGGAACAAACGCAGCTCTTGCGCTTGCCAAACTGTGTTACGAAATGCTGCTTACCGACGGGGCTAAAGCGAAGGTAGCTTGTGACAGCAACGTTGTAACTCAAGCGCTGGAGAACATTGTGGAAACCAACATTCTGTTGTCTGGTCTTGGATTTGAAAGCGGCGGTTTGGCTGCGGCACACGCGATCCACAACGGTCTGACCGTGCTTGAAGGCACACACCATTATTTCCATGGTGAAAAAGTTTCTTTCGGAACGATTGCACAGCTCGTTCTTGAAAATGCTCCAACCGAAGAGCTGCATCAGGTAATGGATTTCTGTCTCTCTGTAGGATTGCCAGTAAGTCTGGCAGATATCGGTGTAGAGACGATTACGCAGGAAGAATTGCTGAAAGTAGCTGAGATTGCGTGTATTCCAGAGGAATCCATCCATGCGATGCCATTCCCGATCACAGTACCTGAAGTTGCAGCTGCCATTGCAGCGGCTGACCGAATCGGACGGGAGTACAAAGCAGCTCGCCAGGAGGCAAAATAAATGAAAAAGATCATTAACCAGGCTGAACATGTTGTTATGGAAATGTGCAACGGGATTGCGCTTGCGCACCCGGAGCTGGAATTTCTGAAAAAATATAAAGTCATCAAACGCAGAGAGATTCAGGCTGACAAAGTCAGCCTGATCAGCGGCGGCGGTAGCGGTCACGAGCCGGCACACGCTGGTTATGTAGGTAAAGGCATGCTGGATGCAGCGGTATGCGGAGACGTATTTGCATCTCCTTCCCAGATTCAGGTGTATCAAGCGATCAAAGCAACGGCGAGCAGCAAGGGCACGCTGCTCATTATCAAAAACTACAGCGGCGATATGATGAACTTCAAAAACGCAGCATATCTGGCTGAGGAAGATGGCATCAATGTGCAGTATGTACGTGTTGAGGATGACATCGCTGTGCAGGACAGCTTGTATACGGTAGGCCGTCGCGGTGTAGCGGGAACGGTACTGGTCCATAAAATTGCCGGAGCCGCAGCAGAGGAAGGCCGTAGTCTGGAAGAAGTGAAGGCCGTTGCGGAGAAAGCAGCACAGAACGTGCGCAGCATCGGTTTTGGATTCACCTCCTGTACCGTTCCTGCGAAAGGTACACCAACCTTCGAAATTGCAGAAGATGAGATGGAGTATGGGGTAGGTATTCATGGTGAGCCCGGTATTCGCCGTGAAAAAATTGCTACCGCAGATGAACTTGCCGAACGTATGGTTTCTGCTCTGCTTCAAGACATGAAGCTGGATCAGAATGCTTCAGCCGAAATCGCTGTGCTTGTAAACGGATTTGGCGCAACACCATTGCAGGAGCTGTACCTGCTCAACAACTCGGTTCAACGTGAGCTTTCAGGCCATACAGGTCTTACCGTTGCAACAACATTTGTAGGCAACTATATGACCAGCATTGATATGGCGGGTGCGTCGGTGACGATCCTGAAGCTGGATGATGAATTGAAAACGCTGCTGTTCAAGGAAAGTGACACGCCTGCATTCAAAGTATCCGGCCCTCCAGTGGCACAACCAGCCTACTCCGAAGCTTTGGAAGCGGTTGTGACCGAGGATGCACCTGTATCCTATGAGGTACAGACGGACGCTTCAGCAGCAGTGATTCAAAATAATCAATTCTCGCTCGACAATGTCGTTTATCTGATTGATAAGATGGGCGAAATCATCATCAAAAACGAAGTACCGTTCTGCGAACTGGATTCCCATGCGGGAGACGGCGACTTCGGGATGAGTGTAGCCAAGGGCTTCCGTCAATTGAAGCGTGAGTGGAACCACATCATTAACGAGGAGAAAAAGGATATCGGTTCATTCCTGGATGCATGCTCTCTGGTAATTATGGAGTATTGTGGCGGTGCATCTGGTCCGATCTGGGGCTCGGCATTCCGTGCAGCAGGTAAATCGGTAGGTGAGAAGCAGCATTTGAATGTAGCCGAGTTCGCCGAGATGATGCAGGCAGCGGTTCAAGGTATCCAGGCAACAGGTGAGCGCTCCTTCGGACGAGGTGCGGTTGTCGGCGACAAAACGCTGATTGATGCACTTGCACCATGTGCAGATGCCTGGACGCAAAGTGCGGAAGCTGGAGAGGACTTCAAATCTGCATTTGCCAAAGGTGCAGCAGCAGCCGTTGAAGGTGCGAAGAAAACCGAAGATATCGTAGCCCGTATGGGACGCGCAGGTACGGTCGGTGATCGCAGTCTGGGGTATCCAGATGCTGGCGCGTATGCGCTGGGTGTTATTTTCACGGAACTGTCCGAATCTTTGAAATAGGTTACTTGGTTTGATGTAAAAAAGATATGCGTTGCTGGTTGATTACACTTGACCACTCCGATGGCGACTATGCTGGGTGTGGTAGACACACGGGAACGGCACAGTCAGAAAACCTTTCGATCGCCATTATCCCCGGATTATTTTGAATGATTCCCTGAAGGGAACAATCCGGTGATAAATGCGAAGCCTATGCTTTCGATGTAGCTTTCTTTCAGAAAGCTTTTAGCTCCGCTTCTCCAGGTCCTTTCTGTCTGCTTCGTTCTTGGTGTCTACAGGCGAGCATTAGTCTTCCATCTCCGTTCCGGTGTAATCATCTGGCTGCGCATATCCAACGTTTGTACATCAAACGTTGGATAAATATAGACCGCTCTGTAGGCTTGGCTTACAGAACGGTCTTTTTATGTTGAGTGGAACGTGGCTGTGTAGGGCTTATTTATATAAAGGCAGTAATTTACTGTTTATGAGTATGCCGGAACGGATGCCTCAGCCAGAGAAGCTATAGATTGTCATTTGTATAATGATCATCATTTTTACATCCAAGCGGCAATATTGGCGTTAGATATGCCAAATAGTGTAATCTGAGAATAGAACTACTCACTTGAACGAGAAGGGAACGAATCACTCTAATGACTCAGAAACTTTATTATGACTCTGCGTACACACGCGAGTGGCATACACATATTACCCATCGTGTGACAAAGGAAGATGGTGTCTACGTCACGCTGGCCGAAACGGCATTTTACCCGCATGGAGGTGGTCAGCCTTGTGATCTGGGGCAGATCGGGGGCATCGCTGTGCTGGACGTCAATCTGGAAGATGGAGACGTGTGGCATAAGCTGGAGCGCTCCCCGGAGCAGGATGAAGTGCAGTGCGAGTTGGACTGGGATCGCCGCTTCGATCATATGCAGCAGCATACGGGTCAGCATTTGTTATCAGCAGTTACATTGAAGCTGACGGATGCGATGACACTCAGCTTTCACTTGGGCACAGACTATGACACCATTGATGTCGCTGCGGAGGTGCTGAGCGCAGAACAGCTGGATGCTGTCGAGCAGGAGGTGAATCGGCAGATTGTCCGCAATGCCCCGATTCATACGTCCTGGGTTACCGCCGAAGAAGCGGCGCGTTTGCCGTTGGTCAAGCAGCCTACGGTGACGGAAGACATTCGCATCGTGGAGATTGAGGGTGTAGAGTACAATGCTTGCGGCGGCACGCATGTAGCGGCCACGGGCGAGATTGGTCTGATTAAGCTGCTCAAAACCGAGAAGGTGAAGGGCGGCACCCGCATTTATTTTAAATGTGGCACAAGAGCCTTGAACGAATTTACAGCGGCACAGCAGGTGCTGAATAATATTACGACCAAACTAAAGACAAATCGGGACGAGCTGCTGGAGCGGATTGCCAAAATGGAGCAGGACCAGAAGCTGCTGCAAAGCGAGCTGAATGCGGTAAAGGCAACCAATGACACGTACTACGCACAAGAGCTGCTTGCGGCACGGGAAGGACTGGTCATCGCCAAGGTATTTGAGGATAAATCCCTCAAGGACATGCAGAGTCTTGCAGCCAAGCTGACCGAAGAGCATGAAGGTTTGGTGCTGTTTGCCAGCATCTCGGAGGCAAAGGTGGTACTGGCACAGAACGGACAGCCTGCGGAATGGGCGTGTGGACCTTTTTTCAAAGGCAATCTTGGAGCGTATCAGGGCAAAGGCGGAGGCAGTGAGAAAATGGCTCAGGCGGGCTTTGCCAGCAGTGAGGATGCACTAGCATTTTATGAGTTTACGAAGGAACAATTGGGACATCATTCGTAAGTCATGGGGGGGGGCTGAAGCATGACAGAGCGTATTCCGTGTATACGGGAAGGCTGCGAGCATATGATTTTACCAGCCACGGCAGCCAAAACAGGCGGGTATTGCATGCCCTGCAAGCAGGAGATGGAACGTGAAGCTCACCAGCGTTATATTGAAGCAAATCGGCGTGATGTGGATCTGTATGAAGGTATTACGGATGCGGCAGACGTGTTGAAAATCATGCATGCACCGCCGACGTATGATCCCCTTATTCGATATATACCTTATAAATACTCGATGGAACAGGTATACCTGTCTCTATCAACAGAACAGCAGCTGGAGATGAAGCGCTATGCTATGGAACTGATCCGCTCGGAGGATGAGGACGCGGGCAAGGATATCCTGCTATATCTGGTGTGTTACCACGACCTGCCCCTTACAGCGGAAATTCCAGAACTGTTGGAGCGGGAGATTGTTTATCCAGCGGTTTTGTTTAAAAGCGCCTCTAACGAGGCGCGAGATCATCTGATTCAGCAGGTGAACAACGATGAGGAGAATCGCAATAATATCCTCATGATACTGGCCTACATTGGGGACGAAGCTGTTGTACAGCAGTTCTGGCAGTGGAAGCAGTCTGCACCGGATTGGGCCAGCAAGCTTTATGTGGCGCCTGACCGATACACCTTGCAGGCGGGCTGGGAGTTAACCGGAGATGGTCAACGCAGAGAATTGTTTATCACCCCTAGTTATTCATTGTATGAAGCAGGAGACATTGATGCAGGGGGAAAAGAGAGCAAAAACCTTGATGGTGCTCCGATTTCTTTGCTTGTGCCGAGCTCCAATCATTGTCCATGGTGTGGTAGTTCATTGATCAGCTTAATGAATTTACATGTAAAGCATCCTGCGCTCCATTCAGTGGATTGGAAGTTCCCGCAACTGGATGTGCAGACCTGCTTGGTATGCAGCAGTTACAGCGTGATGTACATGGAAATGGATGCAGAAGGGAAACCAATCTGGAGTAAGCATAATGTGAAGCCGGATGGATTGGATGAAATCGACGTCGAAGAGATCAAGGCCGATATTTCGGGACTTGTATGGAGTACTCTGGATGATTCGGTGCAGCGGCGTTTGTTCCATATCGCGTCGGAACCGCGCCAGCCTTTTCATGGTAGTGAATGGGCAATGGAGCCTTCCCTATCGCAGGTTGGAGGTCATCCGGGTTGGGTGCAGGATGCAGACTATCCTGCATGTCCAGCCTGCTCTGCTACGATGAAAGCGATCGGACAGCTGGACGGTGAGATGATTCAAGAGAATGGTGAAGGTGTGTATTATATGTTTGGCTGTGAGCCGTGCCAGATGACAGCAGTATCGTATCAGCAGTCATGATGTGATCAATTCTCAATTCCAATCTAATTTCCGGCACCAAACTTCTGTTGTCACAAAACCTGACATCGTTGTAAAATATAATTATTGATTAGCTTCGTAGAGATAGATAAATTACAAAATGTCGGCAGGAGTGGAAACGATGGAAATTAGAGTGGATGATTTGAGTGGGGATCAGGTAAAAGCACTAATCGCGGAGCATTTGTTAGGCATGGCAGCAGATTCGCCGCCTGAGAGTATACATGCTTTGAATCTGGATGGACTCAAGAAGCCCGAGATAACGTTTTGGTGTGCATGGGAAGGCAATGAGCTGCTTGGCTGCGGAGCCATTAAGGAACTGAGCGCGGAGCATGGCGAACTAAAATCGATGCGTACGGCTTCCGCTCATTTACGCAAAGGAGTAGCCCGGCACATTTTGACGCACATCATTGAAGAGGCAACATCTCGCGGATATCAGCGCATTAGTCTGGAAACGGGTTCGATGGATTCTTTTATCCCGGCACGCAAGCTGTATGAAGACTTTGGTTTTGAATACTGCGAGCCGTTTGCTGATTATGTTCCAGACCCCAACAGTAAATTTATGACCAAAGTTATTGGATGAAATGATAGATCATTCGTATGGAAACCAGTCTCTCTAGGGCGTGTCTGAAAACTCTGAAGAAAGCAGATTTTGCCGAATTTTCGTTCCAAGCAAGGAAGTTTCCCGTAGGCGTGCCGGAGCACGTCAAGGGAAAGTGACGTAGCAGGGGGCGAAAAGGGGGTAAAAGATGCACTTCAGTAGGTTTCAAGACACGCCCTAGTATAGGGGGCTGGTTTTATTTCGTTTAAATTGAAACATTTGATACAGTTCATATCGCGCAAAAAGTGGTAAACTGGAATTCGGGATTTGAACGCTGTGACGCATCACAGAATGGAGAGTGCATGGACAATGCTCTACTGGTGGTTTGAAGGAATGAACCCATTGTTCGTTGTATTTGTATTGTGTCCCATATTGGCTGTGATTTTGGGTGTGTGCTGGTACGCTTCGAAATGGTGCAGCAGGTCAATCGCTTTGGGGGTAGCTCTCTTGCTGCCTTTGCTGTATATAACCAGTGACTGGGGGACGTTCACCGCCAATCTGGATTCGTGGCTGATGTATGGCGTGGGATATAGCTTGGTAGCATGGGCAACATACCGATTACTTTGTGCAGTTATGGGGTATAAATCATAGGCTGTCATAGGTTTGGCATGAATTGGCCATACAGAATAGATGGGCTGATTCATGCGAGATAGGGTATACTGGACTTTATAATGCTCGAAAATAGACAAGGATTACAGACGTTTTTGTACCTCAGGAGGATTTCTATTGGCTCAGACTCAGACGGAAGAAGCATTACAAAAAAAATTAAAACCCAGACACATCACATTTATGGCGATGGGCGGTGTCATTGGGACAGGCATTTTTAAAGGCAGTGCAGGCACGATTGGGCTTGCAGGCCCAGGCGTCATTGTGACGTACATTTTCGCCGGACTGCTGCTACTTGTGGTTATGGCTGCGATGGCCGAGATGGCTACGGTGTACAAGAACAGAAATATGAAAGATTTCGTGCAGGAAGCGTTCGGGAGCAGAGTTTCGTTTATTATGGGATGGATGTACTGCTTCCTGTGGTTATCGGTGTGTGTTATTGAGGTCATTGCTGCGGGCAGTTTCCTGCAATATTGGTTTGCTGACGTACCGCTATGGGTGCTCAGTCTTGCGTGTGCAGCATTCATTATACTGGTGAATCTGCTCAGCGTTGGTGTGTTCGGGGAATTCGAGTTTTGGCTGGCCGGGATCAAAATTGCGATGATTATTATTTTTATCGTACTCGGGGCAGGGCTGATCTTTGGTATTATTCCAAGTGACAACACACCTTACCTGCAAAACTATACGCAAGCCGGCGGTTTTTTCCCCAATGGATGGACGTCGATCTTCTCTGCATTGCTTGTCGTCATGTTCTCGTATGGAGGATCGGAGCTGATCGGTCTGACCTTGACGGAAACGGAAAATGCAGAGAAAGTAATGCCCAAGATCGTGGGCAATTTCATGTTCAGAATCATTTTGTTCTTTACGCTGCCGATTCTGATTATTTGCGGGCTTATTCCGTGGAACGAGATTGGTCCAGAGAGCAGTCCGTTTGTACAGGTTCTTGCGTCAACCGGTCTTCCGGGTGCTGCTCATATTATGAACTTTATTCTGGTGACCGCGGTGCTATCCGCAGCGAACTCGGGTATTTACGGAGCATCTCGTATGATGCATTCGATGGCTGTTGGCGGGGAAGCGCCTAAAGCACTTGCAAAAACCAACCGCAACGGCAGCCCAATCAACACCTTGCTGGTGTGCACGGTTGTTCTGCTGGGAGGTTCGATGTTAGGATTGTTTGCCCAAGATCAGCTGTTTAAAGTGTTGCTTGCCGTTCCGGGGTTTGTCGTGATTCTGGTCTGGATTTGTATCGCTGCTTCTCAGCTCAAATTGCGTAAAAAGTATCCGGTTGAGCCTACATTCAAGGTATGGGGATTCCCGTATATTACCGGAGTGGTTGTTCTAATCCTCAGCGTCATTGCTGTCATGTTTGTGTTTGACGAGGGGAATCGATTCAGCATTAGCATCTGTCTCGCTGTACTTGCATTGCTGACGATCTGGTCATTGATTCGATTTCGCAAGATGAATAGCAAATCAGCTTAAAGAGACTTAGTATGATAAGAAGGTACAGATGATCTCTAAAATGTACCCTATAAGATGGACACTTTAAAAGGTCATCTTGTAGGGTCTTTTTGTGTACAATGAATAAAAAACGAGCGTGACAGGGACAGCAAAACAGCTAAAGTCCCTGAGTGGTCAGCCATATGTCAGAGGGGCAACGTTGGGCGTTGTGGTAGATAAATATTGAGATTGTGGTATTGCTGACAATTAGGTCATCTTCTGATCATCTGCCTGGTAATAGAGGGGGATACAATGTCTCGGCGCTTGCGCCGGGATTTTTTAATAGACAGGGAGTAAGATGATATCTGGGTCGTTAAGGCTTCTATAAATAGGACTTTCTGGGGGTAGTAGGAACTAAAATATTGAGCCGTGAGTCTCTACGAAAATATACTTAATCACTATATAATCGAATCCCATAAGCTGGATGAGTAAAGCTTTATAACATGCCATTTTTCGTATAACAACGAATTACATATTCAGAACGAGGTATGACATGACAACGATTAAAGTAACCCCTGATCAGCTATTGTCGGTTTCCAAACAGTTTGCGGCAGCCCAAAGTCAGATTGCCCAGATGAATCACATCTTGAAACAACAGTTGTTCGAGATTGAAAGGCAGTGGAGTGGAAGCACCAAGGAACGGTTCTATGCAGATTTCGTAGCCGCGCAGCGGGTTATGGAGAATTTCATTTCCCTCTCCCTATCGATTGCCAAAACGCTTGAAGGGCATGCTGAAAAATTCAGATTAGCGGATCAGCAGGCTGTTCAGACTTATGATGCGAATTGTATGCCGCCTCCACCTAATGCATGCCAGGCCCCAGTTACTGATACGCGTAACTTCTTTCAAAAATCAGCGGACAGTTTGGCAGAGCTGGGTACTGCTTTTATGCAGGCTGCAGATGATCGCTATCAAAAGCGCTATGACAGTGTGGGCGGATTTCTGGACTATTGGACGTTTGGCATTCCCAGCGGACTGGTTGAAGGGTACATGGATCGGGCGAATAAAGCATTCGACTCACCGAATGACACCGCCAATTGGCTGACTTTTGGCATCCATGGTACAATCCGTGAAGCGATATTTCCCACGAATGCCTGGTCCAGCGAGCACTGGGCCAATATGATGGGCATGGGAGGCATGATGGTTGGAGGTGGTCTCACCGCCAAGATGATCAAACCGCGTAATCTATTGACGTCGTCAGGAGGCGGTACAAAGATTGGTGCGTTTAACCGCCAGCCTGGAACGGGGCCAATGACGGGTGGTTTTAACGGATTTATAGACTCACGACTTCGATTGATGGAAAACATCGCGGAGAGCAAAAAGGCCAGAGAGTCCTCTAAATTTTCTGAATTTGTAGAGAAGGAAAAGGGAATGGGTAAGGGAATACAGGATGTTGATTTTATAACTGATCCTGTTCAGATGAGAAAGTATATAATTGTACCTGAAGATGGATTTCAGGCACTTCTTGAGAGAAAATATATTGATATAAGAAAATCGGGTGTCGAGGATATTGGAACGGTAGCAAGAAATACAACATTAACAGAAGAAAAGATTTTAATGATGAAGAAGCATCTTTTTTTAGAGAGAAAACACTTATCCATAGCTGGTAAACCATATCAAGAGTTGTACTTTCAAGCAGATGCAGATATTGCATACGCATGGCAAAAGGCTCAAAAGGCAGAATTAACAGAGAAGGAAAGAGAGTGGTTCATGAAACTTGCTAATCATGAGATCAAAGAAAAGCAATATATGGATGGCGGAATGCCATTAAGAGATCGATCGACATGGAATCAAGAAACAAAAAGGTTTGATCCTGATCCTTCAAAAAATGCACATGATAAAGCAAACATAACAGATCGTAATCCAACAGAACCTTTTCCAGGCTATGATTCTGGTTCCGATTTTATTAAACATATGGATGATGAAATTGATTATTAAATATGAGGTGACGGCATGTATCTTAAGCAAGCAATTACAAGGATAAATAGTATTGATTGGAAATTGGTGGGCAGTATAGCTTCTGAGGCAGAAGCAGATCTTGCATGTGAATTTCTGCGAAGATTGGCCTGTTTTTTCAAAGAAGAGGCAATCAAGCCGGTAAAACCCTTAGTCGCGGATATAGCAAAATTGCTGGGCGATGCTGAAGAAATAGAAATATCCAACTATTGTAACTCTGAAGTTGTGGAGTTTCTAGGAGAAAACCTATATCTAAAGAACATCATTCAATACTATTTACATCTTGCTAAATATGGTGAAAAACACCCGGATAGGTACAAGAATTTAAGTATATACGATCCATTAATTAAGATACTTGAAAGGAATGGAATGTTTGTTCTTAGAATAAATGCCCTAGACATAGTGAATGGAGCCCATATCCCTTTAAATGAATGGTATGAAAATTTTGTAACAATGAAACCTTTTGAGATAGAACAATTTTAGAAAATTTCGTTTTAAACTTTATAACACTGATTCTACAACTTATTGGATTTACCAAACTAAAAATACGCTATTAAACCCGTTCAAAACATACCATTGAAATAGCGACAGACCTCCAACTACCACGTTGGAGTTTTTCTTTGCCTAAATTCCCCCAGAATGCCTCGCTTCACAAGCCTTTTTAAAGTCCCCAATACCAAAGTTAACACAGCAGTGATAGCGTTTTTATATAAAACCAATATTTTCTTGCCTAATTCGACAGATTCATATACTATTTTCCCATACTTAGTGCTTCAAACAGTTGTTTTTTGGGTATAGCCTAGTCAAAAAGGCCTGGTTCACGGGGAGGAAGAGGGAGCGGATGATCGGTTTTTTCAGGAAACGTTTGGTTGTGCGTATAGCGGCTATTGTCACATTGGTCATTATGATTATAGCAGCCGGAAGTATGCTGGTTCAGGTCGCTAATGTAAAGCTTGCTGCACAAGGAGCTATTTCAAGCTACAATATCCAGATTGCCCAAAGTTATGTGAAGCAGCTGGATACAGCATCATATCTGGAGTTTGCCAAGGACCCCAAAGAAAATGAGGAGTACCTCCGCATTCGGGATGAACTGGATGATTTCCGTGAACGGATTGGTGCAATGTATGTGTATTTCGTCAAAATCGATGATAAAGGCACGCCCCTCATGATGGTGGACGGCATGAAGGATGCTGACAAAGCCTCAGCGATCAACGAAGTGACAGATATTCCGGCAGATGCTGTACAGAAGCTGCAGCAAGGAGAGACAGCAAGTTCACCGATCATTAATAATGCTGAGTACGGTGACTATATTTCCTCCTATGCTCCGATTCTGGATAAGAGCGGTGCTCCGGCAGGAGTCATTGGCATTGATACAGGCATATCCGTTATCGGAGGTATTGAGTCTGAGATTTTAAAATCAAGCCTTCCATTCTACATTATATTGCTGCTCGCCACACTTGTGGGCATCGCTGTAGTTATGTGGTTTATTGTTAGAGGATTGCGCCCTCTTCATCCGCTCAAGTCAAGTGTGGAAAAGATGGCACAGGGCGAGCTCGCTGAGGCTAATCGCATTCTGACAGCATATCGTTTGCGAAGCAAGGACGAGATCGGAACAACTTATCAAGCGATGATACATATGTCTGGGAATTTGAACAAAATTGTAAGTGATATGGTGGGAGGAGTCGCTACGACGACAGAATTGTTATCCGATTCCACCAAAGAATTTAACCGAAGCACCGAAGCCATGCTAACGATGAACCGAACGGTAGATCTTGCTGTTGAGGAGATCAGACAAGGCGCGCATACCCAGAAGCAAAGTGCAAGTGACAGTGCGCATGCGATGGAAGAGATTGCAAAAGGGATTAACGATATTTCTGAATCTTCCAATGTGGTGTCTGATGCAGCAACATCGGCACTGGCTACGGCAGAATCCGGACAACAGCGTATGACGTTGATGAAAAGACAGATGGCAAACATCTCCGAAGTGTCTGGAGAGGTAACTGCCATGGTGCAGGTGCTGAACAACTATTCCACTGAAATCGGTGGTGCGCTGCACACGGTGCGGGATTTTGCGAGTCAGACCAAGCTACTTGCACTGAACGCATCCATCGAGGCCGCTCATGCAGGTGAGCATGGGAAAGGTTTTGCCGTGGTGGCAGAAGAAGTGAGGAAGCTTGCTGAGGCCTCCAGTTCCTCCATGGAACGAATCTCCGATCTGCTGCTTCGTATTGAACAGGAATCACAGCAGATTGGTTCCCGAATGGGGGTTACTGCTCAGGAGATTGGTCAGGGCGTGATATTTACAGCTGAAGCGGAGCAGGCATTCTCGCAAGTGGTAGATGCATTCCAACTCGTCACCCAGCGTATTCAGGAGGTTTCTGCGGCGGCGGAGGAGATTACAGCCGGTTCAGAGGAGGCAGCCGCTTCGGTCAACACAATCTCACAGATCTCGGCAGGTGTGTCTGACCATTCAGATGAGATTTATCGTTTGATGCAGGAGCAATCTGCAATGTTCCGCAAGGTAGCGGATACATCTACAATGCTTGAGCAGCAAACCAATGAGATGAGTGAGGCTGTACAGAAAGTAAAGGTTTAGGTAACTGGGATAACTGCTAGAACTTAGGCACCCAAACGCCCACCAAAAGAAGCACAAAAGAAACGCAAAAGTGTAAAAAAAAGGGGAAGGAAACAAGACAACAGCAAACCATCAAAAAAGTGCTCTGCCCCGGTGGCAAAGCCTTTTTGCACTTCTAATGCTTGAAACGCCTTTAATTCCTGAACGGCATCGTATCTTGCCCGCTGTTACAGATGGCCTAGTTCAATGGCCTGCCTGAAGCGGCGGGCAAATTGCTCTGCCGCGGCCACAGCTTCTCGCGATTCTGTCTGCACAAAGCCGATCTGCATCTTAGGCTGCTGAATCTCGGTGATTTCAACCATTTTCAGCAGGCCTTCTTTCCAGAGCGGATTCTGATGAAAAGAAAAGTCGTGGCCGATCGTAGCAGCAATATTGTTCTTTAATACCGTACTGATGGCTTCAGAATTATTGGTTTTGAACAGAATGGACAGAGGCCCGTATTCATAGGTGAACTCCTGCAGAAAATCTTCAATGAAGCCGTCCCGGTACAATGCCAGTTTATGCTCTTTTAATTGGTCAGGGGTGACACGTGTATGCTTTGCCAGTTCGGACAGTTGATGGGTGCATACCACCAGCTTGCTGGAATACATCGGCGTAAAATGTAGACCATCCAGTTCACGCAGCTGTTTGGCGTAGATCGCAATAAAGCCGAGATGTGTTTTGTTTGTGCGAATATCCTCGATAATCTCCATCGAACCTTTCTCTTCTATAGAGAGCCTTAGCTGCGGGTGATCCCGCTTCATATCGGCAGCCGATTGTACCAGATAAGGCATCACACTTGGAAAAGTAGCGACGTGAAGATCGCCAGTGAGTGTAGAAGTGGAGGCGTTTAGAGACTTCAGTTCATCGATTCGCTGCAAAATGTCGAGTGCTTTGGCAATAAATTGTTTACCTTCAGATGTGGGATGTGTACCTTGTCTGGATCGTTCAAACAGAACGAGCCCCAGCTCTTTTTCCAGACGATGAACCGATTGACTAATCGCAGACTGGGTGACATGAAGATGCTCTGATGCTGCGGAGAAGGATTGGGTTTTGGCGATTTCAACGACGTACTCGAGCTGTTCCAGATTCATGAGCTGCCTCCTGATATACATTAGTTCAAGTAATGTTAACATAAGTATCTATAAATATGAATAATGGGTGAACAGCGATATAATATATAGACAAGCAGGATATTCTTTAATTATCAACTTAGAAAAGGGGATGAACAGGGATGAAAGCAGCAGTATGGTATGGTCACAAGGATGTTCGTGTGGAAGAGCGCGAGGTACCGGTTGCTCAGGCCGGTCAGGTTCAGATTAAAGTTGAATACGCCGGAATTTGCGGCAGTGACTTGCACGCCTATCATCACGGTGTAGGAATTCAAGAGGGTGAGAATCATCCGCTGTCAGGCCAAAAAGCACCATTAACGCTAGGCCATGAATTTGCAGGTACAGTTAGCGCTCTAGGTGATAATGTAAGCGGTATCAATATAGGGGATCGTGTAGTCGTAGAACCATTATACCATTGCGGAACCTGTGAATATTGTATCCATGGCAAATATAATCAGTGTACACAATTCGGATTCGTAGGGCTGAACGGGAACGGTGGTTTTGCCGAATATGTTGTGGTTGAAGCCTATATGGTGCATCCGATTCCGGATAACGTATCTTTTGAGGAAGGAGCACTTGTCGAGCCGACGGCAGTAGCGTTTCATGCGGTTCGCCACAGCAAGCTGAAGGTGGGCAACAAGGTTGCAGTATACGGAGCAGGCCCAATTGGTTTGTTAACGATCTTGTCAGCCAAAGCTGCCGGAGCTTCCGAAGTGTATGCTGTCGATGTATTTGAAGATCGTTTGGCGCTGGCGGCCAAACTGGGTGCTATTCCGGTAAACAGCAGTAAAGTAGATGCAACAGAGGTCATTACACAGCAATCAGGCGGTATTGATGTTGCATACGAAGCTGCTGGTGTGCAGCCAACGATGGACAGTGCTGTTTCCGTCATCAAAAAAGGCGGGGAAGTGGTGGTCATTGCGGCTATTCCGAACCCGCTTCAGGTGAACTTCTTCCATATGCTGGTGAAAGAGGCGTATCTGACTGCCACTCTGGCTTATCGCCACATCTTCCCTGAAGTCATTTCTCTGATTGCGGAGGGAGCACTGGACGTGAAGCAGATTGTGACCAAGAAAATTAAACTGAATGATGTCGTACAGGATGGACTCGAATTGCTGATGAGTGACAAGAGCCATGCGAAGATTTTGATCGAGATTGCTGAAAAATAAGTTGAACGAAAGAAAGTTAACCGAGTTGCACTCGGATACTCAGCATTTTTGAATGAACAAAGGGCTGCTCCCTTCATGCCATCTGACCTGATGACATAGGAGCAGCCCTTTGTTTGCACTTCAGCAGCATTTCCGTAACTGCGCAGATTCGCCTGATAAGGCAGTCTGTCAAACCAGAGAGCTAGATATGCTATATGTCGTAAATGAGCAAGTAACCCATCCATCAGTAAGCCATCCATCATCCATGGAAGTCATAACGATAACAGATCGCATTACCCCCACTGCTGACAGAGCTGAATTCCTTGTCCTGCACAAAGCCAAAACGTTCATACAGCCGGATCGCGTTCAGCATCTGGCCGCCGGTATAGAGGTACACTGTCGTTTTGCCCATTTCTTTCGCTGAATCGATGCACCGCTGGAGCAGCTTGCGCGCAATGCCGTGTCCCCTCCAGGCGGGAGCAACGCCGAGCAGGCGAATAAATGGATAATCAATCGGCAGTTCGAAGTTGGGATAGGCCTTATGTGCAGTCTCAAACAACTGAACCGTGCCAACAATCTGTTCGTCGATCTTGGCGATCCATAGCTCGGTCAGGTGCGGATTGTCAACCGATTCCCGGATATCTTTTACATAGGCCTCCCATCGTTCTGATTGTTCAAATGTACTCTGATACTCGGCATAACTGGCGGCCAGAATATCGACAATATCGTCGTGGTCAGCCGGAGTCGCCGGAACAATAGTAATGGCAGCCGTCGTCATGATTAATTTCTCCTTTTCTTATAAGCTAAGTAGGAAATGTTATTTGTTTTGCATTATATCACAGCAGAATCGGATCAATATATTGGAATTTTGAATAAGAGATTTCAACATTTCTATAACAACTATAATCACGTACAACGGAGGACACAAGCTGCGAGTATCCTTTCTTGCTGCTTATAAGCGGTTCAACTGTGTGCTGTGCAGATGGTTGCGATATTCGGTTGGCGTGTTCCCCTCATGCTGCTTGAAGGTGCGCAGAAATAACTTGTAGTCATTGAAGCCGCACTGGGCAGCAATCTCTTTTACACTGGCATTGGTATTCAGCAGCAGCCGTTTCGCCCGGCGCATCCGCTCTGTGAGAATGTACGCTTTGAGCCCAACCCCTTTTTCACGCTTCACCATTTTGGAGATGTAATCCTTATTGAAATTAAATTGCTCTGCAATCTGATTTACCGTCATATTCGTATGCAGATGGATATCGACCCATTTGCAGATATGATCCACGACAGCACTGTGAGGACGATAGTCTGTTTGCAGATTTCTCTCCAGCTCCTTCAGGAGCAGCAGAGCGGCGGCATCAGCCTCTTCGGGTGAGAAGGAGCATACATGCAGCAGCTGCTTGAACAGCTGATTGGCCATTGAAGGCACCTGAATGCTTGAATGGGTTGGAAAACTGCTGAAAACGGCCGGTGCTGCGCTGTAATGTATCCAATAAAAGCTGACAGGAGCATCGCTAACCCGATATCCATAATGCATGCGGCCTGCCTTCAGAAACAGCAGATCATGGGCACGTACAACGTATTTTTCCTCATCCTCCGCAATGTACATCTCACCTTCCAGCATTAAAATAATTTCGTGAACCGGCATGCTGCGCCGCATGTGGCTCCAGTTGCCCTCTGATATAAATTTCCCGCACAGGTAGTGCTCCACTGGCTTTGACATAGGACGGATTTATCCACCTTTTCTTGGATTCTGGGTCTGATGTAATCGTAGTTTATTTGATAATATGAGGACATTCAAGGGTGAAGGCTGAATCATGGGGATAAGATTGACTGGAAGGAATCACGGATTTTACCCTTTGTTTGCAGACAGAGCACCTGATCTTATCATTTCCTAAAAAAAATACATATCTCAAAGGAGCGAGCCGCATGATAGATACCAAACAAGGATTTCTAGGCCCCGCACATGTTCAGCTGCTGGAAGGTCTGTTTCAAACGTCGCAGCATACCGGGGAACGTTATTTGTTATCGCTGGACATTGACCGTTTCCTGGCTCCATGTTATGAAGCACACGGATTAACGCCGCGCAAGGAACGTTACGCAGGCTGGGAAGCCCGCTCGATCAGCGGTCATTCCCTGGGGCATTTCATGTCAGCGCTTGCAGTGACTTACCCGGCTACGGGCAATGTCACATTGAAGCAAACGCTGGATTACGCCGTGAGTGAGCTGGCAGCGATCCAGCAGACAACAGGCAGCGGATATATCGGAGGTTTGTCCGAGAAGGCTTTCCACATTGCGTTTCGTGCAGAGCATATCGGGGGCTTCAACATCGGCGAGTATTGGGTTCCCTGGTACAGTGTGCACAAAATCTATCGTGGACTGATTGATGCCTATCAAATGACAGGCAATGGGCTGGCGCTTGAGGTCGTTACACGTTTTGCGGATTGGGCAGTGGAGGGCCTGAACACCATGACCGAGGAGCAGATCCAGACGATGCTGCTGTGTGAGCATGGCGGGATGAACGAAGTGTTTGCCCAGCTGTACGGGATAACAGGAACGCCAGCCTACCTGAAGGCTGCTCACCAGTTTACGCATCAACTCATACTGGAGCCGCTGGAGCAGGAGCGCGATGAGCTGCAGGGGCGGCATGCCAACACGCAAATTCCAAAAGTCATCGGTGCGGCTGAAATTTACAACCAGGACCCTGCGCAGACCCGGTATCGGACGGCAGCCCGATTTTTCTGGGATACGACCGTGCAGCATCGTTCTTATGTATTTGGCGCAACGAGTATATCGGAGCATTACGAAGCAAAGGGCATGGAGAGCCTTGGCATCAAAACCGGGGAGAGCTGCTGTACCCATAATATGATGCATCTGACGAAGCAGCTGTTTGCGTGGAACCCGGACAGTACCTACATGGATTATTATGAGAACGCCATCTATAACCATATTCTTGGCACGCAGGACCCGGATACGGGGAATAAAACGTATTTTGCGTCCACCCTCCAGGGCCACTACAAAATTTACGGTACACGTGATACGGCGTGGTGGTGCTGTACAGGTTCAGGTATGGAGAACCCGGGCAAATACGCCGAGGCCATCTATTATGAGCATGAGCGAGACCTGTATGTGAACCTGTACATGGCGTCGGAGCTGGACTGGGCTTCACAGGGGCTGACCTTAAAGCTGCAAACCGACTTCCCTTATTCGGAAAAGGTAACCCTGACGATTACCGAAGGCAGCGCCTCGGCTCATCTCAGATTACGTGTGCCGTCATGGCTTCAGGAGCCGATGACGGCAACAGTAAACGGGGATTCGGCCCAGTCGTATACCCGCCTGGAACCCGGCTATCTCTCCATCGACCGCACCTGGACAGCGGGCGATGTCATCAGCATTACGCTGCCGATGGCGCTGCGTAAATATACTGCCAGAGACGATGCTCACAAGGTTGCATTCCTGTATGGCCCGATTGTGCTTGCCGGAGCACTTGGCAGTGAAGGGCTTCCCGAGGATACCATCATTGACGAGACTGCATTGAATCCGAAGACGGCAGCTGTTCCTGTAATCTGGACGGAAGAAGAGGATGTGCGCAAATGGATCAACGTTGTGGATGCGAGCAAGCTTACGTTTGAACTCAGCAAGGAAGTGACGTCCACGGGTGAAGCCGTGAAGCTGATTCCGTTCTATGCTGTGCACCATGAGTTTTACACCGTGTACTGGCCGCTGAATGATGAAGGAGACGCGTTAGAGAAAGCGTTGAACGACCTCACCATCGACAGCGTACAACCGGACGGACAGCAGGATGAGATTGGGCATCAGCTCGGCAGCAATTGCCGCGGAGAGCAGTATAACGGCTCTGGCACAAACGGTCGCAACAAGCTATACATGTGGCGCGAGGCATACGGTGTGAAGGATGCAGCGTTCAGCTATCGTTTGGCTGTGGACCCGGACGCTGTGAATGTGCTGTGCGTAGCGTACTGGGGCGGGGATTATCTGCATTTTGAGCGTGAAGGGGTACGGTACGAGAGGGTTTTCAGTATTCTGGTGGACGGAGTCGTTGTGGGTGAGCAGCGCATTCATATGAACAAAATCGGTGACGTATTCTACGCGACCTATGATATCCTGGAGGAAGTAACCCGAGGTAAGGAGCAGGTGACGGCAACATTCCAGGCCATCGGTGACAACAGCTGCGCCGGGAAGGTAACCGAGGTTCGCACAATGCGGAGCAGACCAGATGGTTTGAACGTGATCGGGATGGAATAATTTCTGGTTTATGTGTAAATAAAGTGATATACCTGAGATTGAGAGAGGTTAACTTCGGACTGTGTTGTGAGATGCTGCAAATGCAATGATATAATACACTCAAGGTGGTTAATGCAAGTGGCAAACAAAGAGGAGGGGATGCAATTTTGGCAAAGCCTGATAATACGCGCCTATATACCTTTCGAGACTGGTTGACCTGGGAAGGATCATGGGAGCTGATTAATGGTAAAGCGTATAATATGTCTCCTGCACCTACCTCATTACATCAATTTATTGTGGGGGAGCTGCACTTTTCGTTAAGGAACTTTTTTCAGAATCGGCAGTGTTATGTGTTTGTCGCCCCCTTTGATGTGTTCTTCAGCGAAAGCGAGTCATATGATACACCTGATCAAGTGGTTCAGCCGGATTTGTCTGTTGTGTGCTCCCGAGAGCAGATATCCAAAAATGGTTGCCATGGTGCCCCCTCGATTATCATCGAAGTGTTAAGCCCTTCGACGGCGCTTAAAGATTTTAATGAAAAATTCAACCTGTATGAAAAATATGGCGTAAGTGAATATTGGATTGTTGATCCAGGCAATCAAACTGTACATGTGTACGCATTGGAGGATGGCTGCTTTAAAAATCGTTCCTTGTTTATAGAAAAGGAAACGATTCAGTCTGTTTTATATCCTGACCTAAGCATTCCGCTGGATGCATTGTTCAAGCTCCGATAGTTGGTGGGCGTAAGATGGGGTGAAATGCAACAAATAACGTCATCTGGAATCGTTAGCCGTGTGAATCGTGTTGAGCTCGAAAGTGCCGGGCTGCGCTGAGATTCTAACGAATCGTACAGAGCTTATTTGGGTGAATTCCGCCTGTTCAGAAATCTAACGATTCCTAGCGACGCTATTTCGACCGAAACGGGTCCAAATCAACGAAATCACACCTCAAATACGGAAATAACGTTTCTCTGAATCGTTACATTTTGAAATGGGCTGAAATGCTGCAAATAGCGTCATCTGGAATCGTTAGCCGTATGAGTCGTGCTGGCCCGAAAGTACCGGCGTCTAGAAGTACTTTTGCAGTAAATCCCGCGAAGTAGATGGTGTGTAGTAGAGTTTGTGCAGTAAAGTGAAGTATGTAATGTGAGGTAATATGAAGTGTGGTGCAGATAAGTGCAGAAAAGTTACTCAAGGTAAAATAGAGCATGACCGTGACCGTGACCGTGACATTTTTAGACGATCGGTGACCAGGATGGTGCTGGAAAAGTAACCGAGGTTAGAGCCACCAACACGTACCAGATTGGTGAAGTAACAGAGTATCATATAACTACAATACAACTACAGTAACAGAGTATCGTGCCACTACAGTAACAAAGAAGCGCGCCAGTGCCAGTACCAATACGGCCGTGCGGTTGAGTATCTTGATGGGTAAAAACTCATTACACCGGGCGCCAAAATAGATCCGGTAAGGCAACCTGAAATTTTCAGCATGGGCAGTAGGTCGGGCATATCCTTCACCATACAGGCGAGATGCAAGCTGCTCTGATCAAGATACAAAAGACGAAATATGGCGATATGCCAGCCGCAGTCACACAAGGACGAAGTCGGAGGTTATCTGCCGTTTCGTCTTTTTGGTCTGCGCAGAGTTACACATGTATAGTGCACGCCCACGTTTTGCTGAATTGGTGCGATGCTCTTTGTAGAGTCCTTTTTGTATGCTTCCTCTTTGCACACTCCCTCGTACATCCTATGTAAGCCTCCCATGTAAACATCTCATGTAAACCTTCCATGCCCGCGCCAGCCTTCTATTGACGGATTATACTCTACCGCGCTTAACAAAATCTTATATAAAAAATGACACGCATCCCGTATTTCCACGTATTACCGAATAAATGGCTGTATTCCTCACTTTTCCCGCACCGCTGACGATCGGACGTGCCGCCAAGTTCACACAGTCGGTGCCAGAACAATTAACATTCTAACCTGCAAGCAGCACAGCCTGTTCTGTGTTGTCCCTGAAAATAGATAATGGGATAAGCCCAAGCCACGTATATTATGATATCTATCTTTTCTTTGTTCTTTTCTTTTGTTCACGACGAGTCAATCATACACATCCATATCATCCAATGCACCTTACATCCTTCGTATAAGAAGCAATATTTCCATATTGATTTCCAATCCTATCCACCTGAGAGCGTTCACATCATGTACAATGAGAAGATGAGGAACAGGGGATATATGACATGAAATGCCAACATCTAACATGAAAGGAGGTCGGATGATTGACCATGACCAGGTACATACAATTTTTTGCACTGATGCTCGGCATTGTGGCGGCGAACGTTCTTGCCTTCTCCCCGGGCTTTGTCGGATTGGGATTTGGAGAGAGTGCGTTTCAGACAGCCCTGTCCGTGACCTTGCTGTTTGGCAGTGCACTGGCGCTTTTCTATGGCAGCTACGCCTTGTTGTTCAAACAGCCGGTTGTTTTACCCGTGAGACAGATCGAGACCCATGAAGATTATGTCGAAGCGCTATCCTTTTACAGACGTATCAAGGTGCTTGAAGAGGATATAACACTGGGGCTGTCTCAGCTGAGCCGGATGAAAAAGAAAAAAGAGACTCTGATGAATGTACTTCATCAACGGTTTGATCCAGGCGAGCTGAGCTTTAAGAAATTCGCTTCCGTCACGGAGGAGGTCGAGAAGCTGCTGTATCTGAACATCCGCAGCATCCTCAACCGGCTGAACGTCTTTGACGAAGCAGACTATGCCAGTATGATGAAATCCAAATCGGTAAATTTGCCGCAGAAGCTTTTTCAGGAAAAAACGAAAGTGTACAACGATTATCTGACCTACGTCAAAAATTCACTGCACACCAATGAAGAAATTTTGCTCAAGCTGGATCAATTGCTGCTGGAGATTTCACGTCTGGACAGCTTTGAAGCCGGAGATATTGAACAGATGCCTTGTATGCAGGAGATTGATCAGTTAATCAAACACACAAAATTATATAGACAGTGAGGGGATGAACGTATGGCGAAGAAAGGGAAATTTTTATTCATATCCATCATGATGCTTGTGCTGGTGTTTGGTCTGGTCTACGCCGGGATCACACTAACATCCAACTTTGGTAAAACGTCCACACAGGTCACAACTGAAAATGCAGGGAAGGAGCTTGGCAAATTATACGCAGATATCGCACCGGCTACGGCTGAGCCCGTTAAGGGACAGATTGATCTTGATCCGGTCGATGTAGCAGAATCGTTGCCTGATATTTCGAAATTCCCGATTACCGTGGAGAACACCACAAATGATTATGTCGAAATTTTCTCTTCCCCGGAGAAATCAGGCAACGGAGTCGATGGCTGGTTGACCGAGGTAGGGGATGCTTTTAACAAAGCAAACATCACGATTGGCGGCAAAGCCGTTTCGGTCAAAATCCGCAACATTGCCTCCGGTACAGCGACAGATTACATCAAGTCCGGCAAATATGTGCCTGATGCCTTTACACCGTCTAATGAGCTGTGGGGTGCGATGGTGGAAGCGAGCGGAGTGAAAGCCAAGCTCGTCTCCAAGCGCCTCGTTGGCAACGTTCCAGGCATTGTCATCTCCAAAGCCAAATATGATGCACTCGTCAACACATATGGTGCCGTTAACGTCAAAACCGTAACTGAAGCGATTGCCAACAATGAGCTTTCGATGGGGTACACAGATCCTTTTGCCAGCTCGACGGGGCTTAACTTCCTTGTAACCGCACTGAACACGTATGATAGCGCTAATCCGCTTGGCGAGAAGGCGATTCAGGGCTTCGAGAAATTCCAGGCCAACGTGCCATTTACGGCGTCCACAACCATTCAGATGCGTGAAGCGGCCAAGTCAGGCAGACTGGATGCCTTTGTGCTGGAATACCAGACGTATGTGAATACAGCTGATCTCAAGAGCGGCTATGTGTTCACTCCTTTTGGCGCAAGGCATGACAGCCCACTGTACGCTCTTGGTCAACTGCCGCAGAACAAACAGGAGATCATCCAGAAGTTTGCGGACTTTGTGACACAGGCCCAGTATCAGAAGAAGGCGGAAGAGTTCGGCTTTAACGGCTTGCAGGATTACAAATCCGAGCTGGCCTCTGTGGATGGCGGTACACTTTTATCCGCTCAGAAAGTCTGGAAAGAGAAGAAAAACGGAAGCAAACCGATTGCAGCCGTATTTGTGACCGATGTATCGGGCAGCATGGACGGCGAGCCGTTGAACCGACTCAAGGAATCGCTGCGCACTGGCCAGAAGTATCTCGGTACCGACAATAGCATCGGGCTTGTATCCTACTCCAGTACAGTGACCATGAATTTGCCGATAGCCAAGTATGATACGAATCAGCAATCCATGTTTGTGGGAACGGTGGACAGCTTGCAGGCTGGAGGCGGTACGGCAACCTTTGACGGGATCGTTGTTGCGATGAAGATGCTGGAGGATTATATGGCGGCTAACCCGAATGTAAAACCGCTGATTTTTGTCCTGAGTGATGGCGAGACGAATGAAGGCCACACGTTGAAGGACATCCGGGGTCTGGTCGAGACCTACAAAGTGCCGATCTACACCATTGGATATAATGCCGACATCAAAGCACTGGAGAGCATCTCCAGCATTAACGAGGCAGCGAGCATTAACGCGGATACCGACGATGTCGTCTACAAAATGGGAAACCTGTTTAACGTACAGATGTAATCATACATTAATTTAATGATATTGATAGCGAAAAGGGGGAAATACGGATGTCATTTACGATGGAGATCCCGAGCCAGAAGGAAATTCAGAAGGTGATTGAGGAAGAGATCAAACCGGTGCCCGCCGAGGTAGCGGAGCTGCAGCAGGTTGCCAGTTCCAACGTAGAGATGATCATGAACCTGGACCTGGAATCCCTGGAGAAGCGTAAAGAAATTTTGCAATCCATTGATGGCTTTGGCATGAACACGATGCGATCCTCCTCGGAGAAAAACGCGCTGCTTCAAGTCTCCGTTGGACATCTGTCCAAGACCGGAGACGAGGGCGGTCAGGTCGCCAAAGGCTTGACCGAGCTGCACATGCAACTGAAGGATCTCGACCCGAGTGTCGTCGATTTTGCCAAAACCGGCTTTCTGGGCAAGCTGTTCAACCCGCTGCGCGCGTATTTCCTCAAATACCAGAAAGCCGACGCCGTCATCGCCGATATTGTCGTTTCACTCGACAAGGGCCGCGCCACGCTGCGTAACGACAACACCACGCTGGAGATCGAGCAGCAGAGCCTGCGCGAGCTGACCAAGCGACTGCAGAAGGAGATTCAGCTGGGCATGCTGATGGATGAATCCATCGATACCCAGATTGAAGCGGCCAAGGTACGCGGTGAAGACCCTGAGAAGGTACGTTTTATTACAGAGGAAGTGCTGTTCCCGCTCCGTCAGCGTGTCATGGATCTGCAGCAGATGCTGGTGGTGAATCAGCAGGGAATTATGGCGATTGAAGTGGTGATTCGTAACAACAAGGAGCTGATCCGTGGTGTGGATCGCGCGAAAAATGTGACCATCTCGGCGCTCAAGATCGCTGTCACCGTTGCCAGTGCGCTCTACAATCAGAAGATTGTGCTTCAGAAGATCGAACTGCTGAACCGCACCACCAATGATCTGATTGCCGGCACCTCCAAGATGCTGAAGGATCAGGGAACGGCGATCCAGAAGCAGGCGTATGAGGCGAGTATCTCCGTAGATACGATGAAGCAGGCCTTTACAGATGTATTGTCTGCGCTTGACTCCATCAGTTTGTATAAGCAAGAGGCTCTGCCTAGAATGCGGGAGACTATCGGTCAGTTCCGTGAGCTGGCGGAAACCGGGGAACAGCAGATTCAGCGGTTGGAAAAAGGGCAGAAGTTAGGTTTGTAATTATAATCGTTATACCCGATCAGCTCAAAAACGGTTGACCCGCGTTATCCAGGATCAACCGTTTTTTGTCATTGCATAACAGAAGCCGGGAAAATCCCGGCTCCAGACGTTCTGCCGTATGTTCGATGCTCTTAGCGTTAAACTTCGACGAATACGAACCATTAACGGAATTCAAAGGCACCTGATCTCTACGGTCATTTGCCTTTCTTTTGGGCTGGCGCGATGAAAACCGTATCGTTCGGCAATTGTTCAGCCTCTTCACGAGACATGCCCAGATTAGTAGATAACACATCTATCGGATTACCTGCAATCCATTCACTGAGATCAATGGCTTCATAATGTCCGCTGTTGAAACCAATGAGCACTCGGCAGACGTCCTCACCCGTATTTTTGATGTAATGGCCCGCTCCCATCGGGGCATAGCCAATATCCCCGGCTTCGAACTGCTCGGTTACGGCCTGGCCTTCCGCAAGAAATACCGTCATCTCTGCACTGCCGCTGATATAGTACTGCCACTCATCCGCATTGGGGTGCCAGTGCAGTTCACGCAGGGCGCCTGGTTGCAGCTCAATAAGTGATCCAGCCATCGTCGTGGAGATCGGAAAGTCTTCCACGGTTACCGTACGCTGGGTACCGCCGCCTGGTGCCCGGCGCGGCTGTTTGGCGTGTAACGGGTAACGATGTGGGGTGGTCAGCTCTGAATTACGGCGATAAGTTGCTGAGGAGGAGCTGTCATCCGGCACAGGACCTTTGGCAAAATAGGCTTCCCCCTGATTGAGCTTGGCTGCTTGCCCGAGGGATATGCCAAGGTTCTGAGCAACAACGGCGTCTGGTGTCTGAGTCAGAAAGTCGGTAATGCTGAACGTGTGATCCTCCGAGAAATCTCCATTGTCAAAAATTAAAATGAAGTGGCATTCATCCGGTCCGAGACCCTGAATGGAATGACCGTATCCACGCGGGAAATACCATACATCTCCGGGTTCGAAGGTATCTGTATACGCATGCCCATCGGGATGAATGACCGTTGTGCGGCAGGAACCGCTGATGACGTACGCCCACTCGGCCGCGTTCGCATGCCAGTGCAGTTCGCGCATGCCGCCTGGTTCCAGGCGCATGGACACTCCCGCAATACCGATGGATGCGGGGAAGTCATGAACCGAGGCTCCGCGGGTGATGCCGCCGGGGCCGGTACGGGGTTCTTTTTGCTCAAGACGATACTTGAAAGATTTCATAATGGAATCCTCCTAGCTAATAAAATTTTCGGAAAATGATGTGTAAAAAGTGTAATATCCACTCTCTATATATAACCATATATTGGGTTTATATGCAGGTTTGATAAAAATTTTAATAGTACAGCTTCTCAATGATTGGCTTGTTTAGTATGGAGTATGCTTGGGTAAGGAGGGCGGTGGTTGAACCCTTCATATCGGAAAAAGGGAATGTAACAGTCGGAGATAAAAAGGAGGAAGTGATAGCGAGCTAACTGCAAGCAGCTTGCTCGCTAGAGGAGTAGTTCAACTAACAGAAAAAACATTCCAAGGTAGTTAGACAAACGTTTGCATTGTCACAAAAAAGTGAGTAGAGCGCTTAACTCAGGGAAGGCTTTGCCTTCAAATATAGCGAAGATTCACGCACGATCAGCCGGTGGGGGATAATCACCGGGTTCTGAGCTAAAGGCTCGTTGCCGAGAATTTTTAACAAGACCTGAACCGCGGTATAACCCAGTTGATATGTTCCGATATCAATAGAGCTGAGTGGAGGGGAAGCAAGTTCGGACAAAGCAATATTGTTAAAGCTGACCACGCTGATGTCCTCAGGCACCTGATATCCAAGCTCCGCGAGCGCCCTTAACACACCAAAGGCCACATTATCATCAATGACCACAATGGCCGTGGGTCTGTCGGGCAGCGACATGAACAGGGACATAGCCCGGAAGCCGCTTTCCTGCAAAAACTCACCCTCTACGATCCAGTCGTTATTGGCCGTTAGCCCGGATTCATCAAGAGCCTTCCGATACCCACGCATGCGATCATGCGACAAGGTAACATCCGGTGGCCCGCTTACAAATCCGATACGAGTATGTCCCTGCGCAATCAGATGCTGCGTTGCATCATATGCGGTCTGCACATTGTCGTTGTCCACCATCGGTGCATTGGGGTGAGTTTCACTTCGGCCAATGAGCACAAAAGGGAACTTTTCCTCTTCCAAAAAAGTAATGATCGGATCATCCCGCTTGGAGCCTAGCAGCAAAATACCATCTACCCTGCGCCCGTGCACAAGACGGGAAATCGCCTGTAATTCATCATCGGAAGAAGTCTCCGTAGACAGCAGCAATTCATAGTTGTTACGAGTCGCGTGCGTAATAATGCCTCGCAGAAGCTCCCCGAAGAAATAATTTTGAAAAAGCTCCTCCGCAGGACGAGGCAGCATAATGCCAAGCGTTTGCGTGGTTTTGGATACAAGGCTTTTTGCCATCATATTAGGATGGTAATTCAGCTCTTTCATAATTTGTTTAACTTTAAGAGATGTCTCCGTACTGATTCTGGGATGGCCTGAGATCACCCGTGACACTGTAGAAGGGGAAACACCCGCCAGTTTGGCAATATCCTTGATCGTAATCATGTCAAAAACCCCTTCTGATTCAATCATTTCAACATTCTCCTATGGTAATGCAAAGGGTACCAGAAATCAATTGTTAGCTGGCTGATCCAGAATGCAAGTAGAGTAAAATAAAGGAAGAAGAAGCTAGATCAAGCAAACAGGAAATTACTAAGAACAGAGCTCAGGATATGGTTGATTTTGAAATAATACAGCTTGTGCAAACGTTTGTACAAATAAAGCCCGGTGTTGTATGATGTGGAATATATTATAGCGCTTACATCATGGTTTTTACATACTTTTTAACTATATTCCCCTACATATTGGATGTTGAGGCAATCATGTCTTCCATTTTGAGCAAACGTTTGTACAACGATTCACATGGAACACATATCCTGACAAACTACGCCGTTTAAAGGGTGAAAAGCGCGAATTTTTTTGGACCACGCAGAGGGAAAGGGGACAATTTTACATGAGAAAATGGCAAGGTGCAGTATTGTCTATCGGAATGGCGTTTACACTGGCTGCATGCTCTACCGGGGGAGGGGGCAGTTCTTCTCCGGCAGCGCCTGGTGATAATCCGGAGGAGGAAGTTCAGTTGACCGCAGAGAACCTCCAGCCTGAGGAAGGAGCAACATTGGTGATCTGGGAGGACAAAAATCAGAGCAGCTTCATTGAGCAGCGCGTCAAAAAGTTCGAAGAAAAGTACGGTGTCACCGTCAAAATGGAGGAACTGCCCCCAACCGATCAGGTAACGAAACTGACCACGGATGGTCCGGCGGGACTTGCGGCAGATGTTGTGGTGTTCCCGCATGACAAGATTGGTAGCGCTTCCGAGGCAGGACTTATTCTGCCAAACGATATCTTCGAGGCTGAGACCACAGCTAATACGAGCGAGAATGCGCTGAAAGCCGTGACGTTCAAAGACATTTTGTATGGATATCCGTACAGCGTGGAGACGTATGCCCTTTTTTATAACAAAGCATTAGTACCAGAGGCTCTAAAAAGCTTTGATGAAATTATCGATTTTGCCAAAACGTTCAACAACACCAAATCTAATCAGTATGCACTGATGTGGGAGCTTCAGCAGTTCTATTACAACTACGCTTTCCTGGCTTCACAGGGCGGTTACATCTTTGGAGACAACGGCATGGATAGCAGCGATCTCGGTTTGAATAACGAAGGAGCCCAGAAGGGCGGGGAGTTCCTCCAAAAGCTGAAAGCCGAAGTGCTGCCGCTCAAGATGGGAGATGTGAACTACGATATCAAAAAAGGGCTGTTCTCCAGCGGCAAGCTGGCGATGGATATTAACGGACCTTGGACCATTGCCGATTATCGCAACGCCGGAATTGATTTTGGAGTCGCGCCGCTTCCGGCCATTGATGGCAAGCCCATGACCTCTTTCTCGGGTGTTAAAGCCTATTACGTCAATGCGTTCACCCAATACCCGAATGCCTCCAAGCTATTGGCCGCATTCCTCTCGAACGAAGAAGCCCAGATGGAGAACTTTGATATGAACGGTACTCTTCCAGCGAACAAAAATGTGGCAGCCGATGCCAAAGTGCAGGAAGACCCGATCAATAAAGCGTTCCTTGAGCAATTCAACAACTCCACACCGATGCCTTCACTTCCTGCCATGGACAGTGTTTGGGGGCCAATTACATCAGCCATTACCGATATCTGGGACAGCGGAAAGGATGTAAAGGCTTCTCTCGACAATGCTGTGAAGCAGATTAAGGAGAGCCTGGCAACCGTTCAATAACGAGGGAATAACACTTCATGCAAAACATCAATTTTTAACCAACCTGTGAAAGATTTCAGCAGGATATCCGATGGCAGGAGAGGAGAGAGTATATGCAACAACAGCATGTCCCGGTGTCTGCCCATTCCAACAGGGAGAAGCAGCACCGGATGACAGCGACCATATGCTCCATCATACTGCAGGGTCTGGGACAGTTATACAATCGGCAGTGGATTAAAGGTATTGTTCTATTGCTGCTGGAGGGAGCAGGGCTTGCGTACCTGCTTCCGCGGCTGTCCCATGCGGTATGGGGAATATGGACACTGGGGGAAAATACACAGCGTTTTGTCAAAGTGAATGGTTCGACAGTGCTTCAAAAGGGAGACCATTCCATCTTTTTGCTGCTTGACGGAATTATCGTGTTGCTCGTCTTTTTTGTGTTTGTACTTGTTTATATTCTGAACATTCGTGACGCCTATCTGACTGGACTGGCAAGAGAGCAGGGAAAACCAACGCTTGGAGCCGCGGCGACGATGCGCAATCTGATGGACAGAAACTTTCCGTATCTGTTCCTGTCGATCCCTGCCCTTGGTGTTCTGTTTTTTACCATCATGCCCATTCTGTTCACGGTGACGATTGCGTTTACCAACTATTCGGCACCAGACCACATTCCTCCGGCGAAGCTGGTCGATTGGGTCGGATTCAAAACGTTCACCGATCTCATTCAGCTCAAATCCTGGAGCCAGACGTTCTACGGTGTACTGACCTGGACGGTCATCTGGGCCATTTTGGCTACGGTCACCACCTATTTCGGCGGTGTGTTGGTAGCTTTGCTGATTGAACAGCAGGGGATCCGTTTCAAAAAGCTGTGGCGTACTATTTTCATTTTGCCATATGCCATTCCACAAATTATCTCTTTGCTGCTGATGCGCAACCTGTTCAACGGCCAGTTTGGACCGATCAATACGTACATGCGAGCATTCGGTCTGGAAGGATTGCCATGGCTGACTGATCCGTTCTGGGCCAAGGTGACAGTCATTGTGGTTAATATGTGGATCGGTATTCCGGTCAGCATGGTGCTGATTTTGGGTGTGCTTACGGCTATTCCGCGTGATCTGTACGAGGCAGCCGAAGTGGACGGTGCTTCAGCTTTCCAGAAATTCCGAATTATTACGATGCCGTTCATTTTGTTTGCAACAACACCGGTGCTGATCATGCAGTTTGCGGGAAACTTCAACAACTTCAATGTCATCTTCCTGTTAACAAACGGGAACCCGCTTCGCGGCGACTACCAGTACGCGGGGGCCACGGATTTGCTGGTAACCTGGCTCTACAAGCTTACGCTGGATAATAACAAATTCAACATGGCCTCTGCGGTAGGCATCATCATCTTCCTGATTATCGCTTCCTTCTCCATCTGGAATTTCCGCCGCTCCAAATCATTCAAGGAGGAGGACATGATTCAATGAAAAAACGCAACAATCCGATTCGTTTAACGCTCAGCTACGTGCTTTTAGTGATCATTGCTGTTGTATCCATCTATCCGGTGCTGTGGATTTTTCTGTCGTCCCTGCGTCCAGGGGCGGCATTGTTCAGTGAACGTTTATGGCCGGAAAGCTTCACGCTGTCCCATTACGGAGAGCTGTTCAGCAATCCGTCCTTTATGTACGGCAGATGGTATATGAACACGCTCAAGATCGCGTTCTTCACGATGATTTTCTCTACATTAATGGTAACGCTGGGGATGTACGCGTTGTCCCGGTTCCGTTTTCGGGGGCGCAAAACGATTCTGTCCACCATGCTCATTCTGGGCATGTTTCCAAGCTTTATGAGCATGATTGCCATCTATATTATTTTGCTGCAAATCAAATTGCTCGACACGCACGCTGCGCTTATTCTGGTCTATTCCTCGGGCGCGGTGCTGGGTGGGTTCATCGTCAAAGGTTTCTTTGACACGATTCCGCGCAGCCTGGATGAAGCAGCCCGTATCGATGGTGCAAGCCATCTGCGTGTGTTCACCAGCATTATCCTGCCGTTATCCAAGCCGATGCTGACGTACGTTGCATTAACGAGCTTCACCGGAGCGTGGATGGATTTTATTTTTGCACGGCTCGTGCTGCGCACCAAGGAGAACTGGACCCTTGCGGTGGGCATGTGGGATCTGGTTAACCGATATCAGGACAGCAACTTCACGATGTTTGCTGCGGGCGCTGTACTGATTGCTATTCCGATTACTCTACTGTTTGTGTTCCTGCAGCGTTTCCTCGTTCAGGGGCTGACAACAGGGGCGTCCAAAGGTTAACATCACTCTATGGCCTCCAAAGATTAACATTACTCCATGGCATACAAAGGGTAAGATCACTCCGTTCCGTCAGAAGCATAGTCAGCCGCAGTTGGGCAGGGTTGTCCAATCATGCGGCACTCCAACAGGCACTTCCGCAACGTCATGTCTTGATCGACTGGCAGCGCTACGGAAGTGCCTGCTTTTACATACAGAGGCAGGGATTTTATTTCAGGTATTTTCAATGGAGAGTTCTGCTTAAGGAAGGGTTGCTCGCCTAGAACTTCTAATGAAGAAAAAGCCTCTGAATAAGCATTAATCAGTATGGCGTATGATGAAGGCCAGCCCCAGATGATTAAGGCCGCATACGTGTCAGTCATACAGCAAAACCCGGAGCTTACGCCAAATTCGCTGCATTTGCTGCGCGTTCGCGTACTCCGGGTTAGCTTGTGCATCAAGGATATGGAGCGTTTACTGCCAGTTTACAGTAACGGTGGCTGTTCCACTTGCCGGTGTGGTGAAGGTATGGTTTGAACCGCCTTCCCATGTAATCGTTGATCCGTTTTTCTTGAAAAACTTGAACTCCAGCTGTTTGCCTGCTGGTACGCTGACATCATAGTACCAGGTTGGGTACGCATGAATGACTTGGTTAAACGCGGGTCCAATGGCGGTTGCACCGGTGCTCCAGTTGCCAAGCTCAGCTACGTTGCCGGTCAGATAGATATTTTGTCCAAGGGTTGTAGAGGCATTATTAACGACGAAGCGAACCGTAACCTGATCGCCTGTCAGAATCGTAAAGTTGTTATAGGCATTGCTGTTAACACCGTTCGCAGCCACTTTGACCGCATAGTTGCCGGCAGCTACGGAAGGGATCGTTACTTTAATCTGTGTATCTTCCCAAGACGTGATCGCTGCTCCGGTAACGGCTGTTGTGCCGAAGTATACCGTGCCTTTAGTGGAACCGAATCCACGGCCGTCAATCGTCACCACATTGCCTAGTTTACCCATGACCGGACCCACATGACCAATCGTTGGTGTTGTTTCAGTTGTTGTATATTGCCATACTGCTGTTGCACCCGCAGCAAGGGTGAAGTTGTTGATGCTGCCATTGCTGGATGTGATGGTGTTTCCGCTCAGCACGCCACCAAGTACATCTGTGTATGAGCCTGTAGGCAGGGAAGTGCTCAGCCCTGTAATGTTCGCTGGTGTGGACAGGTTGCGGTTAACCGCAACAACGGCTACGCTATTTCCGAATTTGCGCTCATAAACGTAGACATCATTGTTAATCCAGCGCTGCTGCGTGGAGCCATAAGCGATAGCCGGATTGGATTTGCGCAGTGGTGCCAGTTTGCTAATCACATTGAACGCGGTTGTGGATTTGGAGAACGAAGGCATTTTGGCCCGGTTATCGGGATCACCATTTCCCGTCAAATACTGTTCTGTACCATAGTAGATGGCAGGCACACCGCGTGAAGTCAATGTAAAGGCCAAAGCCTGTTCCAGGCGGCGATTGTTGACTGCACTTGTTTTGAAACGATCCATATCATGGTTGTCGATGAATGTGACCTGATCGTTCACTTGGTTGTAGTCCGCAGCTGTACTGCTAATCATGGAATCCAGAGCATACATGTTGGAGGTGTTGTCACGGAACACATTGCGCACAGCCGAGTTAAAGCGGAAATCGAGCAGACTCATGCCGGATTTGTTAGCAAATTCCGTGTTATCTGCATCTGAAGCAGCTGAACCCAGGAACCATTCACCAAAAGTGAACACCGGCTTGTGTGCATAGATGGAGGACATCCAGCTCTTTTGCCAGCCAAGAGGCATATGCTTCACTGCATCCACTCGAATACCGTCAACGCCCATATCCAGCCACAGCTTGATTGCGTCCTTGAAGTATTTGTCGATAGTCGCATTATTGTGGTTGAAATCGGCCAGGTCGTACAGGTTTTTGTAAATGCCGTTCTCCAGGGAAGAGAAGTCGGAGCCGCCGTTGTGATGGAAATAACCGTTCGTATCGTTGGTGTATCCGCCTACCAGTGTACCGTTATCATACAATCTGCCATTCTCGGCAAAAGACGTGTCGGTTTCCATCGCTGGAGAGGTGTGGTTCGGTGCAAAGTCAATCACAATCTTTATGCCTTTGGTATGGGCGGTCGTAATGAGGTTTTGAAAATCGGTCATCGTGCCGAAGTATGGATTTGTCTTTTTGAAGTCCCGAGCCCAGTAGCCGTGGTAGGCTGTATTGGTTACGCCGCTGTAGTTGATTGTTGCAAAAATATTTTCGACAGGCTGGGAGATCCACAGTGCCGTGACACCCAGATCACTGAAATAGTTATCGTTAATTTTGTTGATTAATCCTTGCCAGTCTCCACCGCAATATAACTTCAAATTGCTGCATGTCGCATCATAAGCGGCTCCCGTTGGGTTGTTGCCAGGATTGCCGTCCAAAAAGCGGTCCGTGAAAACCTGGTAGATCACATCTGTACTGAAGCTCTGCTTGTTGGTCACTGCGGTGTCCGGATCGGCGTATACAGCAGAGGCTGGCAAGAACGGCAGTGCGCTGCCGGCAAGCAAACCAAGGGTCAGTGTGGTGCTGAGGATTGCGCGTTTGGCCATTTGAAACATGGTAATCCACCCTTCGTGAATATAGAATTTTTGATCAATAAGGAAGAGACTTTGGATTGTAGCGCTTACAATAATGTTCCTTGAGTTCGTTAGTCGGCAGCATCCCTCCTTTTAGACACACACGCGAACAACCCCGGCATCTCCTTGGGGAGTTACCGGGGTTGTCCTAAACCGCTGGGGTTTAAAATGCATGGCCCTCGAGTTATGATCACAACGCTATCTTAAGAAAAAATGGGTTTTATGTCAATAACTTTTTTTATGATCATTATTTACTATTTTTTATTTGCCATATCTCGCTTGATATAAACGATTAGCCGTTTCAAGCAAGATGATTGACACATCGTTCAAGTTAATTTAACTAAACCGAGCCCATTAACCCACGAAAGAAATACCATGAATCAAACAATGAAGTGTCTAAAAACCAACCAACCAACTAACAATCAACCGCAATAGAGCACCAAACAACTAGGCAAGCAACCAACCACACGATAAAGCAGTTAACTAACTAATGAACGAACTAACTAATCAATCGAGCAATTGGGCAAGCAACCAAGTAACGAATAACGAACTAATTCAGTGATCGGGCAAGCACCCGAGTAACTATTTACGAACCACTCCAGCTATCGAGGGAGCGAGCAAGTAACGAATAACGAATTAGTTCAGCTGCAATAGAGCGCCAAACAACCAGGTAAGTAATCAAGCAGCTAAGCAACAAACTAATCCAGTGATCAGGAAAGCAGCCAAGCAGCCAAGTAACGAGTAACGAACGACTCCAGCTATCAAGCAAGCAGTCAAGTAACGAGTAACGAACGGCTCCAGTGATCGGGCAAGCACCCAAGTAACTAATAACGAACAATCCGGCTATCGAGCAAGCAATCAAGTAACCAGCATTCAATTAACTAATTAATCAAGCAAGTAAATCTAATAACTCAATAAACCTGCCAAACTATGTAATCCTTAATCTAAACTTTAACTTGACTTAGCCCAGAGTCTAAGTCAGAGTCCAGACACAACTTCCATTTTTTAACGATTCCCAGAACACTAGCCATGCAAATAACCTAACATTATAAATTAATATTTTTAGCAATTCTCTTTAACAGT
>NZ_JBNOKM010000021.1:0-85113 GCF_050171015.1 Paenibacillus sp. TC-CSREp1
TCCCATGTGGACACACCTCCGTTCCTCTTATTATCCTTCCGTCCGTTAACGGGTGTCCACTTTTTATTCTAGCAACACAGGAAAGCTTATTTGGGAAAATTGGTGTGAAAATGGGCATTTATCGTGGGTTTTCAGCAAAATAAGGTTTCTGGGGATCGTTACATTTTTAGAGAACCCTATTTAGCCTAAATAAGCTCATCTGAGATCGTTAAAAAAATAAGGTGTGGGGAACAGGCTTGGAAATTACTCTCGAGCAATCAAAACCCAACCCAACCCAACCCAACCCAACCTATACTTTGCTCAGACTTGAGCCCAAAGCGGAGGTCGCGTTAATATACATTCAGCTCAGAAAGAGCATGGTTATGTTCAATATTGTTGAGCATTGCGAGATTAAAATACCAGCGAAGCAATTACGGAGGTAAAAGTAAAAACAGTAGCAAAGCTGATCATACAGAAGCTATAAATTTTCGAAGTGAATAGCGCTTTTCCAATCTGCTGGAATTAAAAATGAGTGGAGATGGGATTAATATACTCCATGCAGAGTGTTATCCTGAAAAAATATATTGAGCGGCTGGATGAAAAAAAAGCGCATCACCCTGATCAGAGGCGGCACGCTTTGCATTTTGACGAACATTATTCCATTTCTTCCTCATACCATTGTTCCAGTTGGGCTTGTAACGCCCGAATCTCGGTTAACAGGGAGATCAGCGGATAATTGCTTTCACGCAGAGCGGCGAAACGCTCTTCAAGAGCATTGATATAATCAAGGCCGCCGATAATGGACAAGTCTTCATTCAGTAGGTCAAGCTGATCACATTCGGCGATAGCCCAGGGCAAAACGGGTACATCTGCTGCAGTGAGTTTATCAATTTCCTTGTGCAGACGCAGATTAAGTGCACTGAGCTGGTAAGCATAGTCCGCAGGCATTTCAACAAACTGCAATTGCTGCCCCTGCTGCAGGATGACATAGCGCATTGTAGGCATAACGAGTATTAATCTCCCCTCATACATTCTACTTGACAGTGTAGCCTACGAAACGGTTAAAATTCAAGTATTGTGCCGGAAAAACAAACGCGCCGAGGGGGTGCAGAAGGGAACAACGATGGAAAACAAGGAACTGCAGCAATGGATTGAGCAGATTTCACTGGAGCACTTCGGGGTTCCGTTCACCCATGAGGCGATTTTCAACCGTCGTCTGACGACAACAGGCGGGCGTTACATGCTGAAGAGCCATCGAATTGAAATCAATCCGCATCAGCTGGAAGTGTACGGAAAAGACGAGGTAGAAAAAATTATTAAACACGAGCTGTGCCACTATCATCTGCACATCCGAGGACGGGGGTATCAGCATCGTGACCCTGAATTCAAGGCGCTTTTGCAGAAAGTTGGCGGCTCAAGGTTCTGTCAATCACTCCCTGGAGATAAGGGCAGAAAACCGCTGCCATATCGATACAAGCTGTTGTGCAAGAGCTGTGGCATGGAATATTTGCGTAAACGAAAAATAGACCCCAAGCGTTATCGCTGCGGTCGATGCTCGGGAAAATTGACACTTCAAAACATCTGATCTGGCACTTTTTAAATCGGTTGTAAAAATTAATGGAAGGCATGTTGACTTGAATTATTAATCATGATAAATTAATGTTATTCAAGTTAATTTTCCCTGATAGCTCAGTTGGTAGAGCACTCGACTGTTAATCGAGTTGTCACAGGTTCGAGTCCTGTTCGGGGAGCCATTTCTTGGAGAGATACCCAAGTGGCTATAAGGGGACCCTCTGCTAAGGGGTTAGACTGCGTAAGCGGTGCGAGGGTTCGAATCCCTCTCTCTCCGTTCTGAGAATACTTCAATGTCAGGGATGAGAACCCTAAAGGTTCGTCGGAGCATAGGCTTCGATAGCGATACATCGCAGTCTCGAACAAAGTGAGAGTATGCCACTCTCCGTTTCCAATAAAAGTTTAAACCTCTTCAAATGAATGAGTCAATCATTCATTTGAAGAGGTTTTTTGGTTTTTAACGTGTAATCCGTCTACAGGGAAATTTCCAACACCTCGTATAATCCTGACTTTCCAGCCTCGGTTACTTCAATAGAGCGGCTTCCTGGTTTTTGACGAATCCAATTCAGTTCAAGTAACCGGTGAAAGAGCTGTTCACCAAGCAAACCGGATAGGTGATGACGGCGTTCGCTCCAGTCCAGACACTTACGAGCGATGGCCCGGCGTGATTCTGGCTTTGATTGAAGCTTGATCCCAAATGAGCTTAACCACTGCGATCCTTTCTCCGTGATTAGAAAATCCTTACTTTGCGCCTCTTTGGGTTCAACCAGATAACCGCTCTTAAGCAAAGCTTCACAGAGTGAAGTCCCGAGTTTCCCGGCCAGATGATCGTAACAGGTGCGTGCATGACTTAACTGCTGCAGTTGACTGGATTGCTTTAAGGAGCGAATCTGTGCCGGTGGAGCGATGCTGGCCATTTTCTCAATCAGATCAGCGATTTCCTGGCTAGCAAGACGATAATACCGATGACGACCTTGCTGTTCTACTTGCAGTAATCCTCCGGCTACCAGTTTAGCGAGATGATTACTTGCTGTCTGTGGACTCACACCTGCCATATAGGCGAGTTCTCCTGCAGGCAACGCCCGTCCATCAAGCAAAGCGGAGAGGAATATAGAGCGACTTTTATCAGCAATAAGTGAGGCAACAACAGTGATATTCGGATATGCATTCATACTTCGATGATAGCTGAACTAATGCTGTATTACAATGGGTTTTGAATTCTAATTATCCGAACAGGAGAGGTGTAAGGTGAGGAACAAGATGCAACAGCGCAACACTACAAAACAAACTAGTGAATGGGATCAGACGGATCGGCATGAGACCATTAACCCAAGTATTTTATACTACGGAACACCCGTCATCATTCTGAGCACATTAAATAAAGACGGATCTACCAATCTTTCTCCACTATCGTCATCTTGGGCACTGGGAGACTGTCTTGTGCTGGGTGTTGGCACGCAGGGCAAAGGTTATGAAAACCTCTGTCGTCATCCCGAGTGTGTCATTAATCTGCCGGATGCCTCCATGTGGCAAAACGTTGAAGCGCTGGGGCGCACGACAGGAAGCTCCCCTGTGCCCGAAACTAAAAGACAGATGGGATATGCGTTTTGTCAGGATAAATTCACTGCAGCAGGATTGACATCTCAGCATTCGGTTCAGGTAGCGCCTGATAAAATAGCAGAATGTCCGCTTCAGATAGAAGCGGTTGTACAACATATACGCCTTCCGGAGCATACGTCGTTTATGGCGATTGTAGAAGTAAAAGCGGTGAAGGTACACGCCCATAATCGTATGATCTCGGAGATCAACAGGATTGATCCGGAGCAATGGCATCCATTGATTTATAATTTCCGTCATTATTACGGGCTGGGAGAGAGACAGGGAGAGAATTTTCGGGCAGAGAAATAACTGGAGAATGAGGGCGATTGAGAGCCAGAGAGAGAGGGCACTACTTAACATGTGGCTGAATAACAAACAAGCACAGGCTCGGTTAACGAGTCTGTGCTTGTTTCCACTATAACCACCTTTACTGGCCTTCGGAAACAATGGTTTCCACAGGAGCGATAGGCTTGCCTTCGAGTAAGCTATAGATGGCATGAGCGACGCCGTGCTCAACATTGGTGCGTGTGATCGCTTTAGCCATGGCACGAATCTCAGGTTCAGCGTTGCCCATCGCAATGCCGAGTCCTGCCATTTGCAGCATGGAAACATCATTGAAGTTATCGCCGATAGCGGCGGTGTCCTGCATAGAGATATTCAGGTGTTCTGCCAGCTTCGTAAGCGCATTGCCCTTGGACACATCCGGGTGCTGCATCTCGAAGTTATGCTCAAAGGATACAACCATGGCAACATCGGTTCTGGACGAGAAGTGCTCGCGTCCGGCTTTGACTTTTTCCGGATTCAAGGAAAAGGCCATAATGTTATAGATACATGCTTCTGCCGGAATTTCGAGATGGTTTTTCACACGGTGATAGTCTTTTTTGTTGTAATGTTTTTTGATGGAATGAATCATGCGCTCGATATCTTCGCCGGGTTTTGAACCTAAAACACGTTCCAATTCGGCAAGCATTGCTTCGTGAGTTCTGATGGCGGCGTAAATACCCATCTGAGTCGAAGCTTCATAATAAATGTGCTCATCTTCCAGCCATTGCATGACAGACGCGGCTGTGTCACGTTCCAGCGGAAGGTGGAATAAGCGTTCTCCGTTCTCGTCATGAATGGTTGCACCGTTGGAGCCGATAATCGGGGTTTTGATTCCGCCCTGGCGGCTGATCGCAACAACATCTGAATATACACGTCCTGTGGCGATGGTGACTTTCATGCCAGCCTGTTGTGCTTTCTGAACAGCCTCTGCGTTTTCACGGCTAATCTGGCTATCTCGATTCAGCAGCGTTCCATCCAGATCGGTAGCAAATAATTTCATATCTTTACAACTCCTTTTCTTGTGTAGGTTCGGGAATAAGTAAATCAACCTGTTGTTCTGTTAAAAAATCAATCCACTCCTGATTCGGCATTTGATCAGTAATTAATACGTCAACCAGAGTCCAGTCTGCAAAACGGTAGCCATAACGTCTGCCCATTTTGGAATGGTCGGCAAGCACAATGACCTTTTTGGCAGATTTCATCATTTGATGTTTAATCTTGCCCTCTTCTTCGGAAGCACTGAAGCCATCCAGTGTGAGACCGCCAATGCCGATAAAAACTTTATCCACATAGTAGTGGGAAAGGGTTTCGATCACAGGTGTTCCATATACATAACGCTGTTCCTTATCGAGTTTGCCGCCAAGCAGGCGGATTTGAACTGCCGTGTGATTGGATAACAGCTCGGCAGAGTGTAACGAGTTGGTAATCACGGTGCAGGATTTGCCGTTCAAATTCTCTGCACAGGCCTGCACAGTTGTAGAGGAATCCAGAATAATGGTTTCACCTGAACGAACAAGAGCAGCAGCGAGTTTTCCAATCGCTCTTTTTTCCTCGGAAACATACTTGAGTCTTTCCTGGTACGACCTGAATTCCTGTGGAGGAGAGGGGAGAATGGCACCGCCACGTGTGCGGATGATGGCTTCCTGTTCTTCAAGCTTAATCAGATCACGGCGCGCAGTATCTCGGGATACATCAAATAATGTTACGATCTCTTCAGCCGAGATACGATTGTGTTTGCGTAAATGCTCAATGATGAGCTGCATGCGTTCTTCCTGAAACAAACGTAAAGCCTCCTTGATTTAGGGATGACCGTGCGTTGTACTATAGTTAAATTATAAGTAATTATAATGGGATGTGCAATGTTGTAAGTGAAAATAAGTTTTTATAAGTTTTTTGACTGTTATTTTACAAACTCAGCGTGTAGGCATGACAAGTGTATGATTTTTTGATTTAAACGATTACGTTTATATTGAGCGTGAGAGAATGAAAGCGAGAGAATTAGGAAAGTAAGTCAGTTTGATGGGTGAAATTTTAGTGAATAAGTCGATTCGAGGGCTAAAATAATTGTAAAGTAAAAATAATTATTTCCCTTCCAAAAAAATATAAAAAAAGTCTTGCACTAATCTATTTTCCTGTGATATACTCATTCTTGTCGCCAAGAAAGACAACTTGTTCATAAGGCCCGTTGGTCAAGGGGTTAAGACACCTCCCTTTCACGGAGGTAACAGGGGTTCGAATCCCCTACGGGTCATAGTAATTGCTATATCAAGGGATGAGAATCCCAAGGGTTCGTCGGAGGATTACTTCGTTAGCAACTGCTTCGCAGTCTCGAACGGAGTGAGAGTATCCCCTACGGGTCATAGTAATTTATTACTACTCTTCTTCACCATTTAGAGATTCGCATTCTTGATTAGGATTTCTTTAAAGTTCACTGCTCTGTATCATTTAATGAAGCATGGCATAACATCAGGTGGAGTTACATCAAGAGCCATTAGCTCAGTTGGTAGAGCACCTGACTTTTAATCAGGGTGTCGAAGGTTCGAGTCCTTCATGGCTCACCATTTACAAAACAATTAAATATGCGGTCGTGGTGGAATGGCAGACACGCTATCTTGAGGGGGTAGTGGGTGTATACCCGTGGAGGTTCGAGTCCTCTCGACCGCATCACAGCAACAAATTGAAATGGACTTTCATGATTATTCATGAGGGTCCATTTTTCTTTTTATACTTCTCCACTGCTTCTTATTTGTAGTAGGTGTGTAACTAAAACTGCTCTTCCAACGTTACTCTTATATAACGGTTATGAACTGGAGGGGTGGGCATGACACGTTTAAGGTGTATAAATTGGTCAGGTTATGTACTGGTGTTGATGTTAATGTTTATATTTACAGCTGGGTGTGGAGACGTTACCAATGACAGCTTGGATAATTATCGGAATCAAGGGGTGTCCGATGTGTCGAGGGAGGCGGATCTTGAAGCTGTCGTCACAGAAAAAGGGGAAAAAACAATAACGGTTGTTGGCATGGGGGCAGTTTCTCAAACTTATATACTTACGACGAATGGGGTTGCCTATACTGCGGAGGTTGGTGATCGGGTACGTATATGGACAACAGGACGATACCAGGAGAGTCATCCGGTTCAAGCAACTGCGATCAAGATCGAGCAAGTTGAATGAAAGTGTTGGGATCATGTGATCGTGTTACGTTGGTGAAAAACATAAATAGACTAGATCTCAGGAAGAGAATTACGATGAGCTCCCGAGTTCCACGTATGGTGTTAGTAACTTGAACGGGTTCTAGGACGTGTCTTGAAACCTACTGAAGTGCATCTTTTACCGCCTTTTCGCCCCCTGCTGCGTCACTTTCCCTTGACGTGCCCCGGCACGTCTGCGGAAAACTTCCTGGCTTGAAACGAAAATTCAGCAAAATCTGCCGCCTTCAGAGTTTTCAGACACGCCCTAGATATTAAAGGCTGAGCCTTCATAAATATTGTGCTATAATTCTATCATGTGACTATGCGTTGATTATTACGGTTGGAAGGCGGTCCTTGCATGCAGTCGATCTATGAGCGAATTGAACACCTGATTGCCGAACGAGGCATGACGAAGAAGGCTTTCTGTCAACAGCTGAAGATTAGCACAGGCAATCTGGGTGACTGGAAGCGTGGCAAATCCATCCCGAGCACGAATAAATTGATTGAAATTGCTTCGTTTTTCGATGTGAGCCTGGACTGGCTTATGATAGGACGATTATCGAAAGAAGCCATTGTGCGGGAAAAGCGGGAGGATTATTTTTTTAACGTGTTGCGGCAATTGGATTGCCAGGAGAGTGAATTGTCGACTGCGGAGCAGTCTTTTATCAGTGAATATATTGAGTTTACCCGCTATCGCAAATTCAAGGAAAGTAAAGAAGGTCGCGGTTATCTCTACCAGGCTGAACAGGATGATGACACGGCGTCGGACCAAAAAGAAAAGTGAAGCTTGGGGTAGTACTGCTGCTGGCGAGGCAGGAACGAATTTGTGGTGATGTGTGTTTAAGGATTGTACATAAAAAGCTCTATCCGCAGCACGTTTCTCCGAAGACAATGCGGAGCTTTTTTTGGTTAAGCTTGGACTGATCGTGGAAATGGAGTACGAAGTGGTCGAGATGTAATCATTGATATTTGGAAAAATGAAGATGCTTCAAAAGTTTTATCTGGCTAATGTTGTGCTATAATTCTATCATATGATATGGGTTGATTATTATGGTTGGAAGGCGGTTCTTGCATGCAGTCGATCTATGAGCGAATTGAACACCTGATTGCCGAACGAGGCATGACGAAGAAGGCTTTCTGTCAACAGCTGAAGATTAGCACAGGCAATCTGGGTGACTGGAAGCGTGGCAAATCCATCCCGAGCACGAATAAATTGATTGAAATTGCTTCGTTTTTCGATGTGAGCCTGGACTGGCTTATGATAGGACGATTATCGAAAGAAGCCATTGTGCGGGAAAAGCGGGAGGATTATTTTTTTAACGTGTTGCGGCAATTGGATTGCCAGGAGAGTGAATTATCGGCTGTGGAACAGTCTTTTATCAGTGAATATATTGAGTTTACCCGTTATCGCAAATTCAAGGAAAGCAAAGAAGGCGACGGTTATCGTTACCAACCGGAACAGGATGATGACAAGGGGCCGGAGCGGGACGAAAAGTAGGTGATTCCTTTATCGTTTTGTGCAGCAAGGCGGAGAAATGGTGCAGTACACTTTGTAGTACCTGGTTGGGAATACAGTATCTGGCAGTGCGAAAAGCGCTATTACAGGTGAAATTTGAATATTTAATGAGCATGCGGATGAAAGCCTCGTCTGTTCCGAACATCTTCGGACACAGTACGGAGGTTTTTTTTTGTTGTTGGAGTGGTGCTGTGCAAGACTGGAACATTCTGATGCTGAACACTACGGCAGCCCAAAATGCTGAATTGAGATCGAATCACTTCTTTGTGTTAAATATAATTACATGAAGTTATCCTAATGTCAATTGATTCAAGATTTTATTAGCAGAATGCATGAAAATCTTATGCGTAAAATAAAATTATGTAAGATATATTGACATTAAAAGTTCTGGACTCCATAATTTGGTTCAACGAACGTTTGAGTTATGTTCTGCCTTAATGTTCGTAAGTAGACTAAAAAAAGGGAGTGCAGACTATTGAAAAAGAGGTCGTTCCGATTATGGGGTATTCTGCTTGGTGTAATTCTGGTGGTAACAGGGTGTGTGGAAGGGAGCGCTCCCCCTGAGGTCTCTGGTTCTGAAGGAGCCGGGAATGCAGCTGCAACCGGTGACACGATCAAAGTTGGCATTCTTCATTCCTTGAGTGGGACGATGGCTATTAGTGAAGTTTCGGTCAAAGATGCAGAGATGCTTGCCATTGAAGAGATTAACGCAGCAGGCGGTGTTCTGGGCAAACAGATTGAGCCGGTCATTGAGGACGGTGCATCAGATTGGCCTACTTTTGCAGAGAAGGCGGGAAAGCTGCTGCAGCAGGATAAGGTAGCGGCTGTATTCGGGGGATGGACTTCTGCCAGCAGAAAAGCGATGCTTCCGGTGTTTGAACAAAACAATGGTCTGTTATTTTATCCCGTGCAATATGAAGGTCTGGAATCCTCCCCTAACATTTTCTATACGGGTGCAACAACCAATCAGCAGATTGTTCCGTCGGTAACCTGGCTGCTGGAGAACCGGGGCAAGACCTTTTATTTGCTGGGTTCGGATTATGTTTTTCCACGGACAGCCAATCAGGTGATCAAGGCGCAGCTTGCAGCAGAGGGCGGCGAAGTTGTAGGAGAGGAATACACACCGCTCGGACATACCGACTACAGCACAATCATCAGTAAAATCAAAGCGGCGAAACCGGATATCGTCTACAACACGTTAAACGGAGATAGTAATGTCGCTTTCTTCAAACAGCTGAAGGATGCGGGAATCACTCCAGATCAGATCACGACGTTGTCCGTAAGTGTGGCTGAAGAGGAAATTCGTGGAATCGGTGCAGATGTGCTCAAGGGGCATCTTGCTTCGTGGAATTATTACCAGACAACAGAAACTCCTGAGAATAAAGACTTTGTGGCGAAATACAAAGAGAAATACGGTTCGGACCGAGTTACGGCAGACCCGATTGAGGCAGGTTATGTGGCTGTTTATCTGTGGAAGGCAGCGGTGGAGAAGGCTGGATCAAGAGATGTTGAAAAAGTGAAGGAGGCTGCCAAAGGTCTGGAACTGGATGCGCCTGAGGGCAAAGTCACTGTAGACGGAGAGAACCAGCATATTTACAAGACGGTGCGAATTGGTGAAGTGCAGGAAGATGGTCAATTCAAGGAATTGTGGAATTCGGGCTCTCCTGTGAAGCCTGACCCTTATCTGAAAACATACGAGTGGGGAACTGCTTTAAGCAATAAATAGTGGTGGCGGCAGTATGCGAATACTTGGTTGATTGACAGAAAGAGAGGTGGAGGTGAAACAACACACCCTTGATCATTATTACGGTAAAGCGTTGTTGTGATAAATAAATGTAAAGGAGGGCCTGCAATGGAGATGTTTGTTTTACAGCTATTCAACGGACTGAGCATTAGCTCGATTCTGCTGTTGATTGCCTTGGGACTCGCAGTCACATTTGGACTGATGAATGTCATCAATATGGCACATGGCGAATTGATCATGATTGGCGCATATGCGACCTATGTGACGCAAAACTTGTTTATGTCTTATGCGCCGGCGTCCTGGTTCGGCATGTACTTTGTTGCAGCGCTGCCCATTGCGTTCGCGGCGGCTGCTCTGATCGGGTGGTTGCTCGAAGTGATTCTGATCAGGCATCTGTACGGCAGACCGCTGGATAGTTTGCTCGCCACCTGGGGTGTGGGCATGATGCTGCAGCAACTGGCACGCTCGATATTTGGTGCTCCGAATGTCGGTGTGTCCAGCCCTGCCTGGCTGAACGGCGGGTGGATGATCTCGGAAGGTATTGTTTTCCCGTATAAACGAATGTTTATCCTTGGGCTTGTGGCTCTAGTCTTGCTGTGCATGTACCTCTACATTTATCGCACGGCTTCAGGCAGGCGGATGAGAGCGGTGATGCAGAATCGGAATATGGCCGGCTGTCTGGGCATTTCCACACGACGGGTCGATGGCATGACTTTTGCAATCGGTTCAGGGATTGCCGGTATTGCAGGCTGTGCTTTAACGCTGGTTGGCCCGATTGGCCCTTCTCTTGGCACGTATTATATTGTGGATGCCTTCATGGTCGTTGTGCTCGGGGGTGTAGGGAAATTAATCGGAACAGTGTGTGGTGCGCTTGGCATCGGCATGTTCAACACATTGTTCGAAACGTATACCTCGGCCTCCATTGGCAAGGTGCTCGTGTTTGTATGCATCGTTGCATTTTTGCAATGGAAGCCTCGGGGTCTGGTTGCGATTCGCACGCGAAGCCTGGATTAACAGGGAGAAGGAGAGGAGGATTGAAGCATGCCGGCATTACTTAAAACAGGGAGTTTGAAAACAAGGATCGTCTGGGCGGTTGTGCTTATTCTGATGTGCCTTGCGCCGCTGGTTTCGACGGAATTTCGCCTAAGCTTGTTAGCCAAGTTTTTGGCGTTGGCCATTCTGGCGATTGGACTGGATCTGATCTGGGGATACGGGGGTGTGCTCAGTCTTGGGCATGGGGTGTTTTTTGGTCTTGGCGGCTATGCCATGGCGATGTATCTGAAGCTTCAGGCCAGTGGCGCAGCTATCCCGGATTTTATGGGCTGGAGTGGTCTCAGCGGATTGCCATGGTTCTGGGAGCCTTTTCGCTTCTTCCCGGCTGCACTATTTCTTGGCATAGCCATTCCTGCGCTTCTGGCCTTTGTGCTGGGGTGGTTCACGTTTCGCAATCGGATTACCGGGGTCTATTTTACAATTCTGACCCAGGCTCTCGTGCTTATTGCGGTAACGTTATTTGTTGGCAAACAGGAGTGGACGGGTGGGACAAATGGCATAACGGGTTATCAAGCGATCTTTGGGTTTACGCTGCATTCAGCAGGCACTACGATTGTGCTGTACTATATAACGCTTGCCATTCTGGTGCTCGCTTATCTGCTCTGCCGCCGCATGGTGAACAGCCGTTTTGGGCAGGTGCTTGAAGCTGCGCGTGATGGGGAGAATCGGGTTCGGTTTTTGGGGTATGACCCGGCAGGTTACAAAACGCTGGCATTTGCTTTGTCGGGCGCCCTTGCGGGTATGGCGGGCATGCTGTTTGTGCTGCAGGTAGGCATTATCTCGCCATCCATTATGGGCATTGTTCCCTCCATTGAGATGGTGCTGTGGGTTGCCTTGGGAGGACGCGGGACGCTGATCGGGGCTGTCATCGGGGCTGTCATGTTAAATACAGCTAAAACGGGAATAAGCGAGGCTTATCCGGAAGGGTGGCTGTTTGTGGTTGGTGGACTCTTCGTCACGGTTGTTCTGTTCATGCCGAACGGAATTGTAGGTGTGTACCGAAATATCGCCCGAATATTACAACGGAGAGGGGAGAGTTCACATGTCCAGGCTGCTTCAGAAAAACGAAAAGTCTTCGGAGCTTCAGGTGATACTGGCCGCTGAGAACATAACGGTGGCCTTTGGAGGTTTTGTTGCAGTCAAAGGCATGAATCTGAAGCTCCTTAATCGTGATTTGCACTTTTTGATCGGTCCGAATGGTGCGGGGAAAACCACAATGCTGGATGTGATCTGCGGCAAAACAAAACCGATATCCGGGTCGGTAAAGCTGATGGACGGTACGGAGTTGACAAAGCTCAAAGAGCATCAGATTGTTCGCAAAGGAATAGGGCGCAAATTCCAGGCACCTTCCATCTTTGCCAGTCTGACGGTGGAAGAGAATTTGGCACTCGCGGCGGAGACCCGCCGTCTTCCCTTTCAAGCCATCGGAATTCACAGACACGGCGCAAGAGGAGAAGCGATGGAACGTGTTATGCTTCAGACGGGACTGCAAGACCGGATCGGCGAGCGTGCCGGTGCGTTGTCGCACGGGGAGAAGCAGTGGCTGGAGATCGGTATGCTGCTGCTGCAAGAGCCGCAGGTGCTGCTGCTTGACGAACCTGCCGCAGGCATGACGGATGAAGAAACATACCAAACAGGGCGTCTTTTGCAAGAGATCGCGGCTGAACGCTCGGTAGTTGTTGTAGAGCATGATATGGAGTTTGTACGGGAATTTGCTGCCAAGGTGACGGTAATGCATGAAGGGAGGCTGCTTAAGGAAGGCACGATGGCTGAAGTTCAGGCAGATCCAAGAGTAGCGGAAGTGTACTTGGGGACAAGGGGGCAGGCAGATGTTGAGACTGCAGAACGTTGAGTCTGGGTACGGGGAGAGTCGTGTGCTTCGCGGTGTGAATCTGGAAGTGCTGCCCGGGCAAGTGACATGTTTGATGGGTAGAAATGGCGTGGGAAAAACGACATTGATGAAAACCTTGATGGGATTACTTCGAACACGAGAGGGAAGCGTTCAATGGAATGGCAGGGAACTGGCTTCACTGGAACCGGCTAAACGGGCAAAAGCGGGAATAGGTTATGTGCCGCAAGGGAGGGAAATATTCCCGCAGCTTACAGTGAAGGAGAACCTTTTGCTCGGACTGGAAATGAGTATCTCTGGTGTGAGAACGTTCCCTGAGGATGTGCTTGAGATGTTCCCCGTGCTTGCTTCCATGTATGGGCGCCAGGGGGGTGACTTGAGCGGCGGGCAGCAGCAACAGCTTGCATTTGCGCGAGCGCTGGCCTCCCGCCCTGGCTTGCTGCTGCTGGATGAGCCGACGGAAGGCATTCAGCCTTCGATCGTTGAGGACATCAGGCGAGTGATCCTTAAGCTGAAAGCGCAGGGGACGATTTCGATTCTGCTGGTGGAGCAAAGCATTGATTTTGTGCGTAGTGCCGCCGACTACATTTATGTGATGGACAAAGGCGTTATGACGCTGCAGGGGACGCCGCAGGAGCTGGATATGTCGCAGTTTGAATATCATTTGTCTGTATAATGCGATCCGGTTATCTGATGTCATTGTTGCGAGAAGATTCAGTGTGTGCTTGAATTGGCACAAACATGATAGGGCTGCGGTGCATACTTCAATGACGCTTATCCAAAATGTTGGAATACTTCGGGTACAGCCGACGAATGCATTCAGGGCAGATATCGTGGGTGAACTCGGCAGAGGTATGTTTCTCCAGATAACGTTCCACGGAGCTCCATTCGTCGGATTCGTCCTTGATGTGTTTGCAGACGGCACAAATGGGCAGCAGGCCGTGCAATGTGCGTGCTTCAGTCAGGGCTTGTCTTAACTGCTGCTCGGTCCTTTTCTGTTCGGTGATATCTGTATGAGCAATTAAAGCAAGATTATCGCCGAATAAGGGGCCGTCATGCAATGGGGTTAGCTCTACACGAAACCATTTTTCTTCGTTGTACGGAGTGGTCACAGAGATGTCGTATGTATGAGCATGCTTGAAAGGCACAACGTTATGTCTTAGATGCTGCGCAAACTTGGCTGGTGGGACACCTCTTTGTGCTGTCCACGCTTCCATCAGGTGAAGATAGTGGTTATGACGGCTGCTGCCTGAGTGTGAAAAGGGTTTATAGAATCCACGCTTCCAGGCTCGGTTGCAGCTTCGGATGATCCAATGTTGATCAATGATGATTAGCTGATGATTGGTGGACTGGAACGACAGGCTTTCGAGGTCCGATGTCATGTGTCTCATGAGTGAAGTCCTCCTTGGATAAAAGATGTTATCGCAGTTCCTCTGGTATGTCCAAAATATCAGCGACCTGATGCCTGAATCTCGTAGCTTTACGTGTGCCGTGAATAAGATTGGACAGGCGGTAGGGTGGGATGCCGTGCTGTTCGCAAAAGGTTTTTTGGTCAATCTGCAGTTCCGTTAGTCGCCGTTTGATAGCCCAACCGAACGGAGTGACGGGTTTCTTCTTGTTCAAAAGGGTTCACCCCTGAGTGGAATTATAGTATTCAGCAGGCGTTTCTTCGTGTAAACTGAATAGAAATGCGAGCTGTAATCTCCATTATATACGCAAATCCGTCATCTAACAATTAAAAAATACGGAAATAAGTGTATTTTTTGAATTAAAATGACGTATATACGCCATTTGTGGGCCTCCAAGGCTATATGTAGCAAGCTTTCATAAACGAAAAAACACGCCAGCAAGGGGGTTGCGGCGTGTTTTTGAATGGAATCAAGAAAGGGCTGGTGGGGAGGGGCTCAAGCTCTGTAAGCGTGAAGCCCGGCTCCGAGCATATGGAAGCTGGGGAATAACGTCTTCATAGACAGCGATGCAGGGTGCATGTGTCCATCTGGAGAAGAAGCACTCACGGTCTTCCATTCGTGCTCAAGGTCTGTGGTCAGGCGACCGGGCAGCTCCTTGGTGACATTCTCACTTAGAGGAATAGCTTTGGAGGCTTCGGATATACAGGCATACATGGCTGAATGCAGATAACCGAGGACCGCCTCTTCGACGGGGATGTCGAGGTGGTGGTTAATCCAGGCGTGAACGGTGGGGAGACAGCCGACGGAGCTGTATTTGGTGAAAATCTGTTCAAGCGGTTTGAAGTCGATCCAGGGATGCAGGGCGTGAGATAGCTTGATTAAACGTTTGCCGATGGTAGCTGCCTGTTCTCTAAGCTCGGCAGGTGTTCGCTGCACGTGAACAAGCTTGTCGATCAGGGCGATGCGCCAAGTGTCTTTGTGATCGATTGCGGTATATATGCCTTTGATGGCCATACCTTCAAGACGAACCAGACTGGGATGCAGCTGGCAGCGCATGAACGATTCAAGATCCTCGGCTGTACGGATGGTTCCTTCCTTGATATGTGTATCCATGCCGAAGAAATGGGAGAACCCTCCAACCTGAACAGAAGGATCAAGCAGCTTCACGTAATCTAGCAGCTTATTGCCACGGTTCACGATCTTTCGCCTCCAGTGCTTGTTTGTGTTATTTTATCTTACATAAAATACTCTTTTCTAAATCTTATGTGCTTAAATCCGAATTATATGATATATATATTCACATAATTATCCGTGTTTTGTCAATGGTTTGTATTGAAAAAAGCTTAAATTTCCTTCTTTATTATTATATATGTTATATAATATGACAATAAATTTGTTCTCCTTTAGAAATAATATTTGAAAATACGATGCTGCAAGAAATTCATTCTGGTTCCACTGCGGCCTTGGCATTTTTTCGGAATCAGATTCAGGATATGCGCACATTTGGGGAAATATGACTGATTTTTGGCGTGTTTAAATAAATGCTTTACATTTAGATAACATTCCGGTATAATCAATTCTGTTGCCGATAATTTACGACATGCGGTCGTGGTGGAATGGCAGACACGCTATCTTGAGGGGGTAGTGGGCGTACGCCCGTGGAGGTTCGAGTCCTCTCGACCGCATCATATGAAGTGTTATTGAAGGAAGCTTCCCTGTACGGGAGGCTTCTTTTTTTGTCTTTTGATCCTGCATAAATAACAGCTGAAAGGCGACAACGGGCGGAGATAAGTTTCATTAGCTGCGTAAAAAAGCCACCCTGTAAACCGAGCAGAACCGAGGCTCTGTGGTTTGGGGCAGCTTTTTTCAAAGTGTAGAAACGGGTGTTATTTATTTCAATAATTTCTGAATATCCTCTACAATTTTATCAGGTGTAGTCTGGGGAGCATAACGCTTCACAACGTTCCCTTCCTGATCGACAAGGAATTTGGTGAAGTTCCATTTGATGGCCTTGGAGCCGAGCAGACCTGGTGCTTCCTTAGTAATATGCTGGAATAGCGGGTGAGCACTGGCACCGTTAACGTCAATCTTCTCAAACATAGGGAAGCTTACGCCATAGTTCATCTGACAGAACTCAGCGATGTCATCAGAGGAACCCTTCTCCTGGGCAAACTGGTTGCTGGGAAATCCAAGGACCTCGAAAGGAGCATCCTGAAATTGATCCTGCAGCTCCTGCAGGCCCTTGAATTGAGGAGTTAGGCCGCACTGGCTTGCGGTATTTACAATTAACAACACTTTGCCGCGATATTGGGACATTTCAATCTCTTGTCCGCGAAGGGTGTTTACTTTGTAATCATAGACTGACATGGGGATCGCCTCCATCATATTATGTTGATAAGTTTATTATATTTTATACAATTAAATAATGCAAAATCAATTTACGGAGGACACTATTATCCTTATCGGCTCACCTTATTCATAGAAGGAATGCAATTCGCTTGATCAATTTTTTGTGCGGGCGAGAATTAGACAGCTTGGAAGAGTTGGATAGCGTATAAGCTCATTGTAAGCGTTATTATTGAAGTTTATTGCCGGAATTCTGACGATTCGGTGATCTGCCCGGACTTTACATGATCATGGCACGGGTGTATGATTCAAAGCGTAATTTGAATTTTAATTATATTGTACCTGAAAAACGAAACAGACGATGATATCGATCGGTCTTACATGCAAGATTTACGAACGATGTTTCAATCGCTGAGTTTCCATTCATCGTGGGTGGAAAACGGGGGAACCAACAGGATGGGCTGTATTACAGCAGCAGACATCCATGGGGTGAATTTTCCGGTGACAGCCGGAAATAGGGCGACTCTCGCGCCCGAATCCGTCAGCTAACCTCGTAAGCGTTAAAGGGAGAGGCAACAAACCGCACGCTGGTTCATGGCGTTTTCGCCATGGATTATTTAAGAAGCGTTTCGGAGGCCTTGGTCCCCACGCTTCTTTTTTGTTGTCTTTTCACGCCAAGGGAGGAACGAATGATGGATACAGAGATGATTTTAGTAACCGCACCAAATGAAGCTGGACGTAAATTTGTGAAGCTGCTAATGTACAAAAAAATGCCTTTTGCCGTTCTGACAAACAGTGCGGGTGAGGAGCGCAAGCTCCGCCGGATCGGAGTAGAGCATGTGATTCGTATGAATACAGCAGCAGCTCAAAAATGGTTTTTGCCGCAGACGAGCGTAGGCAACGTATTTATTTTTGAAAACAGTCTGAACCTGACTTGCCGTTACCTGCAGATTGTTCGCTCCTGGACATCCAAGTCTCTATGCGTGATAACGGAGCAAAGTCATCCAAAAGGCATTTATCGGGGCATGGGTGCGGACAAAATTGTGTATTCGTTAAATGGAGAAGTTGGATTCTTGCTTAATAGTTGCAATAAACTCGAAGCTGAAGCAAGCAGCTTATGATTGATCCTGTGTAAGGTGCCTGTTATAATTACAGGTATGGACTAACGGAATCCGAGGAGACTCATGCTTGTCGTGAGTCTTCTTTTTTATGGATACAGCATGCGCGCCCGGGATCGTCATTGAGTGGCGTACAAGGAGGAATTGGCTTGCCGGATATTGCCGGGTTGAAGTGGTTGTTTTTTGATGTAGGGGATACGCTGGTGGATGAATGGGAGCCTGTTGACGATATTATCGGGCAGTTTGTGCGTGAGGCGAATGCTTACGACTATCCTGTGAAAATTGAGGATGTACGGGAGCTGTTTGCACAATGTTACCAGAACTACGAACAATGGCCTATGAAGGTAGCCATACGGACATACATTCAGGATGAAGGTCACCGCAAACTGATTCAGGAGAAGCTGAAATTCCACAAAGAGCTGGAGCGGCCATTTCCTTCTGCAGCCAAGGTGCTCAAGCAGCTGTCGCAGCACTATCACATAGGCATTATTGCGAATCAGAGCCCGGGGACTGAAATGCGGCTGGAGAGTTATGGACTTCGAAAATATGTTCATGTACTGGCCTGCTCGGCAGAAGAAGGAGTGTCCAAGCCCGACCCGGAATTGTATGCGGTTGCCCTGAAACAGGCTGGTTGTGCCCCGGAGGAAGCGGTGATGATTGGAGATCGGATTGACAATGATATCGTTCCCGCTCGTAGTCTGGGCCTGCATACCATTCGTATTCTCCAGGGATATGGAAGGTTTCAGCCAGTGCAGTCAGAGCATGAGCGTGCAGACTGGACGGTTAAATCATTGGATGAACTGTTGCCGCTGCTCATACCTGATAACGATGCATCTTAGTTCATATGAGCATTAGGTTACATCAGGTCGAGTTAGAGGTTATATGCAGCTGGGCTGTATAACAAATGAAAGACTTAAAAAGGCTGATTCGCGTTGGTAATCGTACCAGACGGCGAGTCAGCCTTTTTTTATATTACGGGATTTTTGAAAGTTGAGATTATTCTGTCATCGGAGTGCAACTGTAAACGTCCTTAGTTCAGCTTATATATAAGTTAGAACAGCATAATAGTCTGGATAATCAGGTACACGTTCAGCACTACGATGATCGCAGCGATAATCCAGGAAACGACCTTGAGCCAGAGTTTATTAACAAACGGGCCCATGCTTTTTTTGTCACTCGTGAACATCACCAGCGGGATAACGGCAAAAGGCAGCTGCAGGGACAGTATAACCTGGCTCAGAATCAGCAGTTCCTCTGTTCCGCGTTCGCCCGCAATGGCGGTTACAATGACGGCCGGAATGATTGCGATCAGCCGTGTGACGAGACGACGCAGCCAGGCCGGAATACGAATATTCAGAAACCCCTCCATGACGATCTGTCCAGCAAGCGTACCTGTGAGGGTAGAGTTCTGACCTGATGCGAGCAAAGCGACGCCAAACAGGATGCTGGCAATGGTGGTGCCGAGCAGCGGAGTCAGCAGATGATATGCATCTGAAATCTCGGCAACCTGGGTCATGCCTGCGCTGTGGAATACTGCCGCCGATACAATCAGGATGGCTGCATTAATGAACAGGGCCAGCGTCAGTGCGATGGTTGAATCCATCGTGGTGTATCGAATCGCTTCTCTTTTCCCCTGAGCTGTCTGCTCGATCTGACGTGTCTGTACGATGGAAGAATGCAGATACAGGTTATGCGGCATGACCGTCGCACCAATGATGCCGATGGCAATGTAGAGCATAGCCGGGTTCTGCAAAAGCTCACTGCTGGGTACGAATCCGTGCAGTACACCGCCCATGTCCGGTTTCGCCAGAAAGAGGTCGATCCCGAAACAGAGCGCAATGGTGGCCATCAGCACGATGACAAGGGTCTCCAGTGCGCGGAAGCCTTTATTTTGCAGGACAAGAATGATCAGCACATCAACAGCGGTAATAATCACCCCATACAGCATGGGGATATTAAACAGTAGTTTCAGGGCAATTGCCGAGCCTATGACCTCAGCCAGATCGGTTGCTGCAATAGCGAGCTCACACAGAATCCATAACATCATAACTACAGGGAAGCTGAAGCGTTCACGGCAAGCCTGAGCGAGATCCCGTCCAGTAACAATCCCGAGCTTGCCTGCAAGAGATTGCAGGACTACAGCCATCATATTGGATATAAGGATAACGGATAACAAGGTATAACCGAACTGGGAGCCGCCTGCGATGTCCGTAGCCCAGTTGCCCGGGTCCATGTAGCCAACAGCGACGAGATAACCCGGACCGACAAAGGCGAGAAATTTTTTCCACCAGACTGCATTTTTGGGAACTTTCATGGAGCTGTGCGCTTCACCTAGTGACGGAGCAACTGCTGCTGTTGCATATTCACCGGATGGCGTATTGAACGGATTTCGTTGACTCATAGATGGATCACCTGACTTTACATTAAGATGGGGGCCGATTACCGGCTGAAAAAATCATGGAATTTGTATAACTTGCATTGGAACGAATATATAAATAGTGAAGTTGTGATAAATACGAATGTGGTTATATCTAAAATTTTATGTTCATATTTACATTGTACACACTCAATAGTTTTTGTCTAGTGCAACTTTTATGTATTGAGACAAAATGAAGGAAAAGAGCCTTGGAAGGATGTATAGAAGGAGCTTCAACAGGAATCATGTGAAGAGTTATAAATGGATGCATGAAATGAAGCCAAATGTAAAAGCTGTTAAAGAATATGATCTAAAAGCTGTTGAAGAATAGATGTAAAAGCTATTAAAGAACAAGGTCAAGGCGTTTCAAAACGAGCCAGAGGTTTAAAATGAATTGTAGGCAGTTCAAATTTTAACAGCGAAGGAGAGATTCTGATGGAAGCTTTATATACAGCAACAGCAACGGTAAAAGGTGGACGAACAGGTTCGGTAGCTTCTTCGGACGGTGTGCTGCAGCATGATCTGAAAATGCCGAAAGAGCTGGGTGGTGCCGGCGGTGAAGGGACAAACCCTGAGCAACTGTTTGCAGCCGGATACGGAGCATGTTATGAAAGTGCTCTGGCAAACGTAGCCCGCAAAGCAGGCGTGAAATTGGAAAATGTCGTGGTAACGAGCAACGTATCCATCGGTAAAGACCCGGCAGATGATGGCTTCAAGCTGGCCGTGCGTCTGGATGTAAGCATGCCGGGAGTCGATCACGGTCAGGCAGAGGAGCTTGCTCGCAAGGCGCATGACTTCTGCCCGTACTCCAAAGCAACACGCGGCAACATCGACGTTGTGCTGAATGTAGTGTGATTGCACAAATAAGTTGGCTCTTCTTCAAGAGTCATGCGTAAAATAAAGAGCAGGGTATCTTGCGATACCTCATGTTCAAGCACCAAGCCCTGCTGGCAGCTCAGCAGGGCTTGGTGCTTGGTTACCTGAATCTGACACATTGGGGAGGAAAATCCCCTAGTTAGCGCGTACTTTTTTACATAACAGAACAGTCAGTATAATCTTTCATGTTACATATTTATCACTTCATGCTACACATTTCCATAAGGGGGGACGGTCATGAGTATTGAAGAGATGATTGAGAGAAGATTTGTATGCACCAAATGCCGGGGCACGGATTGCAGCATCAAGGAGGTTTCGATGTCGGGAGCAGGGCTGAGCAAGGTGTTTGATATTCAGCATAATCATTATTTGTTTGTATCCTGCACGTCCTGCGGGTATGTGGAGGTTTTTAATCCGGATGTGCTCAAAGGAAAGAAGCAGGGACAAGTCGGCACCATTCTGGATATTCTGTTTGGCGGATGAGCGTTCTTGAGTTGACATTGACCTGAAATTTCTTTAATATGACTTAGTACGAAAAGTGTCAGTGTCATTAGCATGAACCAAATTTGAATTCACAGGTGATATCCATGTCTTATAGACCAAGTATTGCACAACTGCAAGTAGCCAGCAAAAATGAAAAAGACGGTTTGTACGAATTTACAATGAAACTGGTAGATGGTACACAGTGCCGTGTATTCTACTCCAAAGCACCGGAATGGAAAATGACTGCAATCAGCCGTCTGCAAAAGACACCTTGTCCTGTATGCCGTAAAGATTTCATCTGCAAATGCATGGATCAATGGTCAGGTGACCTGCATCAGCAAATGATCGAAGACGAATGGATGCAAAAAGCATTGGCTGAGTAATTGGCTGACTAATATGAGCGTAGGCACAGTGCCTGCGCTTTTTTTTCTTTTTTTTGCAAGAGAAAGGTTGTGCTTCAAAGTGGGTAAGTAATGTAACAGCGCCAGATGAGGAGGCTAACATGATGACAGTAGCTTTAAGGGATAAACATCAGGGGCACCCGATCGTTCTTGTGGATGGCGTGTGTCACTTCTGCCAGGGATTAACGAAATGGATTATCAGGCGGGACCCGGAAGGGAAATATCATTTTGCATCACTTCAATCGGATGTGGCTAAGGGGTTGCTGGAAAAGGGGGGCCTGAGCACAGACAGTATGGATACGTTTGTGTTGATTGAAGATGGAAAATACTATACTCGCTCAACGGCCGCATTAAGATTGGCTAAAGGTTTGAAATTTCCCTACCCGCTGTTCTACGGATTGATCATCGTTCCCAAATTCATTCGGAATGCAGTTTACAACTGGGTTGCGCGTAATCGGTACCGCTGGTTTGGGAAGGATGAAGCATGTATGCTGCCTACACCTGAGACTAAAGAACGATTTCTATAAGTATATAAGTAGCGGTTTTTCAGGATAATCTTCCATAAGTAAGAAATTGCCTGTAAGATGATTAATATCGGCAATTATTGGGTAATAACGCTGGTCACATTATTTTTACATTATTGGGAGGATAACAACTTGAAGAAATGGACGACAATGATTATCGGGGCTTTACTAGTAATGAGCTTGGCAGCATGCGGAAACGATAAAGACAACTCCGCAGCGCCGGCGACAGGAAGTGGATCAACAACAACGGAGAGCAACAACACAGAAGGACAGAGTGCGGCTGTTCCTACACTGGACGAATTGCTTGCCAAAACAGGTGAGGCAACTAAAGCGCTGAAAAGCTTCACTACGGAAGCGAATATTGATCAGCAAATCAAGGTGGATGCCGGAGAGCAATCTCAGGACCAGCAGGTGAAAACATCACTCAAGATGGATATCATTAAAGATCCGATGATGATCTATCAAGAGATGGAAATGGATATGTCCGGACAGAAGCAAAATGTGAAACAGTACATTACTTCGGAAAATATTTATTCCCAGGTTGGAGACCAGTGGGTAAGCATCCCTGAGGCCCAATCGAAGGAATTGATTGAGCAGATGAAAGCAAGCATGAATCCGGAAAAAGAACTGGATCAGTTCAAAAAAGTGAAAGACGATATCAAAATTACAGAAGAGGGCGACAGCTATGTCCTGAATGCAGATGTTTCGGGTGACAATGTCAAGGAATTGGCTAAATCCGTGATGGAACAAAACGGCTCAGATGCTCAAATGCAGGCTTTGCTGGATCAAATGAACATCAAGAGCATGAAAATGAAATATTGGATTAACAAAGAAACGTCTCTGCTTGAGAAAATGGATGTTGCGATGGTTATGGAGATGGAGCAAAGCGGTCAGAAAATGACAATGGACATGAAAATGGACACATCGTTCTCCAACCATGACAAGGTAGCAGAAATCAAGGTTCCTCAAGAGGCTTTGGACGCTGCAAAATAAGGAAACGCGGAACTGAATAAGGGAAACGTGGAACTAAATAAGGAACAATGGGAATGCCCCTGACTTTGAGTTCGGATTAACCAGTTGGTAGCCGGATGAGGAGCAGGGGTGTTTTTTTGGGACTTTGGTAGCAATTCAAAATGGTATAGAATAGACGGGGGAGCTTTATGTTTTTTGTTGCAGACACCGGAGAGGGGGCAATTCAGAGATGATTAGATATGCACATATTCATCATGTGAGCTTGGCGGTTCGAGATTTGCAGACGGCAAAAAAGTTTTATTCCGGCTTGTTAGGCATGCAGGAAATTGAACGTCCGCCGTTTCGTTCAACGGGTGCGTGGTATGCGATTGGCAGTCAGCAGCTTCATCTGCTTCAGCATCCAGAAGGGCATACGCTTCGTGAAGCAGGAATTGATACAACCGATGGGCATTTTGCACTATGGGTGGTCAGTTATTCGGAGACGATAGCCTGGCTGGAGCAGCAGGGCATCGAATATGAGGCAAGACCTGATAGCGTAGCTGGATTCGCTCAGATCTTTATTCTTGATCCTGATCGGAATATTATTGAATTTGGTGCACCTTACGGCTCTTAGGTAAAAAAGGTTAGAATAAATGTGTTGCTCGTCCAGAATTTGTATGATATAGTATCCATAAATTCATAGCACGTGACGGAAGCACCGTCCATATTCTGCATGTTCATGCGGATAATGGGCGGTGCTTTTTTGTGCTTTTTTTGCAGGGAGTGAAGCAGGAAGTGATTGTACTCAAAGTGGTGCTGGTATCGAGGGATAAAGATTATATTCGTGCCTGGCTCGATTATGTGCAGCGCAGCTCATTTGGCTCTCATATGCGGTTCATTGCCTTTTCCGAGTGGGAAGCATTCAGCAGTTATATGCTTGAACAGGCTGAACGAGAAATGCCCGATCTGCTTGTTGCTGAGCCCGAGTTTTTGAACCCTTGGCTGTTGAACGTTGGGGAACATTCCGGGGTCTCCTGGCTTCTTCTCAGTGAAGGACAGGATGAAGGACCTGAGACGAAGCAGCTTATGAAATATCAGCCATTACCTGTGCTGCTGGAAGCGGTAAGGAATGCATGCCGCCAGCCGCAAAGCCGGAGCAGTGCGCGTTCAGGTCGGAACACGTTAAGTATCGCTGTAGTGTCTGCTTCCGGAGGGAGCGGTAAAACAGCAGTCTCTCTGCATCTGGCCAAGCAGCTCGGGCTTGCTGGTTATTCTGTGCTCTATCTCAATCTGGAGACGATGGACAGCTCATTTCCTTTTCTGGAGAAAGGGTTTCGGCAGAGCAATAAAACTCTGGCTGATGCTGAAACGGGATTGTCGCGGCTGCTGTACGATCTGAAGGCCCACCGAAGGGCGGTGAGCGGGGAAAGGGTTCAGGTGCAGCGATCAGAGCAAAGACGAGAGTCCGGGCGAGTCCCGGCACAAGGCGTTAATGAAAAGGTCAGCAGAAGTTCAGGTGCTTTTTCAGACTTGCCTGACGATGCGATAACTACGGAGAAAATTAAAGCAGTGGAGGCGTATGTCATGCGGCATGAGACATTGAAGTCAGATGTGTTTTGGCCGTTAGCCAATCGGAAGGAAATGCTGCAGATGACGAAAACGGATACAGCTGACTTGATCCGGTTTCTGACCGGTTGTGGACAGTATGAGGTGTTAATTCTCGATGGGGACTCCAGCTGGGATGAACGAAGTGAAGGTGTACTCGAAAACGCGGATACGTTTGTCTGGCTGGTGAGGGATGATCTCGCTGCGATGCACCGATGGGGTCAATGGCTGCAGCATGCCGAGCGAACTCGGCCGGAGATGCTGGGGAGTGTATTGGAGCGTACATATTTTGTCATAAACGAACATCGGGAGCAGTTGCTTAATTCGCTGCCTAGAGTTGATCTGCATGTGGATGCGGTTCTGCCCTATATCCCTTCATGGAAGCAGCTGAATCAGGAGGATGTCATGTTAAGCTCGCCGATCTTCCAGCGTGAAGTGAAGCGGCTGTGTGACCTGCTGCTCCAGTCTGAAGATGAAGAACAGTGGCGTGCAGGACACATTCATTCAGAGGAGCTTTGGGTATGATGACAGAGCGGTCATGGAACACACTGGACCAGGAGGAGCAGTTTCAGCGGATACGCAGAGAGGTTCGTGCATCTCTCGATCTCACTTCTTCTGCAGGAGATGAGGAACTGTGGCAAGGGATTGAAAGGAAGGTTCTTGGTGATCCGAATCTGGAAGAACTGACTTCGGGCGAACGTCATGCATGGGTACAGCGATTGTTTGATTCGTTTCGCGGGTTGGACATCTTGCAGCCCCTCGTAGATCACCCGGACATTACGGAGATTATGATTAACAGTCATCAGGAGATCTTTGTGGAGCAGGAGGGGAATGTGAGGCGGCTTCCACTGCAGTTTGAGTCCAGAGAGCGGCTGGAGGATATTATTCAGATGATTGTTTCGGGAGTAAACCGGATTGTGAATGAATCTTCTCCGATCGTAGATGCTCGTCTCAAGGATGGGTCGCGGGTCAACATTGTGCTGCCTCCTATCGCGCTCAAGGGCCCAACGATGACCATTCGGAAGTTTCCTAGTGAACCGATGACAATGTCTGATCTGATTGAGAAGGGGGCCTTGCATCAGGAGGCGGCGATATTGTTACAGCAGTTAGTACGCAGTAAATACAACATTTTTATCGGTGGTGGAACCGGGTCTGGTAAAACAACTTTTCTGAATGCCTTATCACAGTTCATTCCTTCCGATGAGCGGATTATTACGGTTGAGGATTCTGCAGAATTGCAGATTGTGACGGTGCCCAATCTTGTATCTCTGGAGACGCGTAATGCCAATACCGAAGGAAAAGGCCAAATTTCTATCCGGGACCTGATCAAGTCCTCGCTGCGAATGCGTCCAAATCGCATTGTCATTGGGGAGGTAAGGGGGGCGGAGGCGCTCGATATGCTGCAGGCGATGAATACAGGACATGATGGTTCGTTATCCACCGGGCATGCCAATACAATCTCGGACATGATCAGCAGGCTCGAAACGATGGTGCTCAGCGGTGCAGAGCTTCCCGTTGCGGTTGTAAGACAGCAGATTAGTTCGGCCATAGATATTTTTGTCCATCTCTCCCGGATGCGGGATCATTCACGACGGGTGACCGAAATAAGTGAAGTCATCGGGATGCAGGAGGGTGAAGTGCTTCTAAACCCGTTATTTCGTTTCCAGGAGCAGGAGGAACGGGAAGGCCGCATTATTGGCGGATTGGTGCAAATAGGAAGACTGTTGAAGGTAGATAAAATCCGGATGGCTGGGCTGGGAGAATGGCTGGATCGATACATAGAGCAAATGGAAGGACAACACACGTGCTCAGGAGGAGGGGATCCAAGGTGAATCAGAGCAGCCAGACATTAACGGATTACACCGTATATATGCTCTCTGCAAGACAGCGGCTAATGTGTATGGTAGTCAGCGGTTCATTATTTTTCAGTGTGGGCCTGCTGTTTTACCACCACTTGCTTGCAGGAGCTGTATTGGCTACAGGCTGCATATGGGTGCCCGGGTTTTGGAGAAACGTACTGCTTGAACGCAGAAGGATGACACTAAGTCTGCATTTCAAACAAGCTCTTTATGCCTTGTCTTCGGCACTCGCGGCTGGGAAATCAGTCGAGAACGGTTTTAAGGAATCTGTAGAGGATCTGCGTATGTTGAATCCTGAGGCAGATACGGATCTGATCCGGGAGTTCACGATATTAAGAACACGAATGGAGTACGGGCAGCCAATTGAAGAAGCGCTGCAGGATTTCTCGGATCGGGCACAGATCGAGGACATTACAAATTTTGCAGATGTGTTTATTACATGTAAGCGAACAGGCGGTGATCTGGTGGAAGTGGTTCGTCGTACGTCCGCAGTGATCGGAGAAAAGCTGGATATACAACAGGATATTATGGTTGCTGTCGCACAGAAAAGATTTGAATCGAAGGTGATGTTTGCAGCGCCTTTCATTTTTCTGCTGTTTCTGAACCTGACAGCCAGCGATTTCATGGAGCCGTTATACAGCGGGATGGGATACCTTATTTCCACCGTGGCACTTGCTGTACTGGTCTGCTGTTATTTATGGATACATCGCATTATGGATATCAAAGTGTAGGGAGGTGAAAAAAATGCTGCTTCCCCTTGTCATTGCAGGAAGTTTGGGAGTGAGCTGGATCGTGCTTGATCGCACTCGGGGACCAACCTACAGACATTTACGGCAGCTTGATATGCAAGGTGTGCGTTTCAAAAAGATGCATGGCCCGTTTCTGTTTTTGCTGGAAAAGGTCGAAATAGGACGCAGATTACCTGTGCTTATGTTTCGTATGCAGCATGCTATTCAGAAGATGTACGGCATTCAGCATAGCGGTGAGAAAACGCTGCTCTATTGTGCCGAAATGTTGACATACACTTGGCTGATGCTGCTGGCTGGCTGTATGCTCGCACTCATTGGTGATACAGGCGGTGGCGGTATTGTCGGAGGGCTGGTGCTTGGAATTGCTGTACCGTTTGCCATGGTTAAGGATTTATACGCTAAAGTACAGCGGCGAGATCAGGATATTCTCATAGAGCTGCCTGAACTGCTCAATCGGATTGTGCTGCTGGTTGGAGCGGGGGAGACGGTGCAGAGGGCCATCATGCACTGTGTGGCAAGTCAAGGTGAGCGGCATCATCCGCTTTACAACGAATTAAGAAAGGCGGCGGTGGACTGGAATAACGGATACTCGTTCCAGCAAGCCTTTGAGCAGTTCAGCCGCCGCTGCGGTGTGCAAGAGGTGACGATATTTACAACGACGGTGCTGCTTAATTTTCGGCGCGGGGGAGGTGACTTTGTATTGGCGCTGCGGGATCTGTCACATGTACTGTGGGAGAAACGTAAGGCAGTGAGCCGGGCTAAGGGAGAGCAGGCATCTTCCAAGCTTGTGTTTCCCATGGTGCTGATCTTCTTTACGATCGTGGTTATGATCGGGGCGCCTGCTTTTATGATGATGAATATGTAGGTGGAATGGGGAAGGCGATTAATTGTATTGATAAGTGCAAGTGTACAAGCTTGAGAGGACAGGTGAATCAGAATGAAAGAGCAGGTGATTGAGATGAAGGCATATGCATCGGAAGTCATGAAGAACAAGGCAGCAGCTCTATGGAAGGAAGAAGAGGGGCTGGGCACGCTGGAGCTGATCCTGATTATCGGGGTTATCATTATTATTGCATTGATATTCAAGAAACAAATAACAGCGTTGATCACAAGTTTGCTTTCAAAAGTGGACACCAAAAGTAATGAATTTTTCCCGAATAGTTAGGCTGAGAAAGGAGGAAGGGAGCTTCACCATTGAAGCTTCCCTGGTCTTCCCGGTTATTCTGTTTATTCTGATACTGCTGCTGTTCTTCACGATATATATGTATCAAAAGGTATTTCTGAACCAGCATGCTTATGCAGCAGCGGAACGTGCCGCCTTCAGCTGGGACAACAGCCACAAACAAGCAATGACAGGTGAATATACTGCTGGAGAACAAGATTCCCTGTACTGGAGGCTGACGGATGACCGTCTCTTGGGAGCTGTGTTCGGATGGGCGGGTGCAGACAATGAGGTCACTGTGACTATAGCTGCTGGTGAGGGGGCCAGTCTCACGGAGAAGAAGCTGGCTCAGGCATCCGGCGGTATGCCTTTTGCTATGAGGGGCACGATGACGTACCGGAATGCGCTGATTCAGCGGAAAGTAACAACGAGGCTGGAGCAGGTGATTTCACTGCCGCTGCCTTCATTTTTGTTGGATTCAGGCAGTGGTGTAATTACACAGGGCTCGTCTGCTGCTGTAGAACCGGTTGAATTTATTCGAACAGTGGACTTGGCCCGTTACTACGGGGCAAAGTTCAAAGGCAAGGGAGGTAAAGCCGTCGTTTCAGCTGCTCAGGCTGGACAGGTTGTGCAATATTTTGGCAAAAGTAAAACAAAGTAAAGGGGGAGGGAGGCTCTGTTCAGAAAAAAAGACGGTGAAACCGGGGCCGTAACGCTGTTTCTGATTTTAATTCTGGCTGGAGTGTATATGTTTGTCGCGATCTTCATTGATTATGCACGCATCGCCGCTTTTAGAGTGCAGACGGAGCGTATGACACATGCTGCGATGAGATCGGTTATGTCTGCTTACGATACCTCACTGCGGGAGTATGGTTTGTTTGCGTATGGGGATAGCAGCGGGGAGGCCACTATGGCTAAAGTGTTAAATGATAGCGTGAAGCCTTCAGCTGTAAAGGATCGTTTCCCTGTTCTGGATATGCAGTGGGACACGACTTCACTCGGCATGGAGCGTGAGCTGGGCAGATATGATATTTTCAATCGCCAGATACAGGAGGATATGAAGTACAGGGCCCCGGTTGATTTTGTGCTGGAAGTGATTGATCGATTTAAACCGATGTCGGAGGAGATGAAGGAGGCGGCACATACGGTAGATCTATTGAAAAAGTTGCAAAAGCTCTATGACAAGCGTGAAAAACTGCTGGATGAAGCGATAGACAGTCAGGTTGAATCTGCGGATCAGGTTACAAGGCTTCCTGACTTGATTATGAAGCCGCCTGCACAGGCAATCTATGATGAAATGCTTGAAGAAACACCGAAGACAGCTGCAGAAGCAGCATCCCGATATGGCGATTATTTAAGCAAAAAGCAGGCAGATGAAGGTCTGCCTTTTATCGAACAGCAGTACATAGTTGAATTGGGGCGTTACCGGACAGGGGTTAACAGCATAGTTACAGGCATTAGCATGATTATACAGCCAGCGCTGCAGATACATCAGACCAGGCTTGTGGAAGCAGAGGCGAAGATTGAAGAGGCACGTCAAATCAACGAAGAGATGAAACGTGTGATTGCGGAAGGGGAGAACCGCGCTGAAAATGTCAGTTATGACGATGTAGGCAATTCGTCTCTGCCAGGGGCCGCCCTTGAGAAGACTGGTTCGGGTAGTGAAGCTAAAAGCACACGTTCTCTCGCTTCGGAGCTTGTACGAGAGGATGCTTTGTTTGATCGGTTAAAGTCTCGCGTGACATCACAGAATACGGAGTTCGCCAACGTTCGTAAAGACAGTATGGAGCTGAATACACAGCTCCGCAGTGTGACGGGAGAATGGGGCGTTCCGATCAAGCCTGCGGTCAGACAAGCCAGTCAAACGACGGAACGTTATATGAATTCTTATGAGCGGACGGGGCCTTCCAATCTCATTACGCAAAGCAAAGAAGAGCTTGAAACTGGCCGCGGTTCCGACGCGCAGCGCAAAGCGAATGACAAGCAGTCCAAAGGCAAGCTGCAAGAAATGAAACGGCTATTAACACGCATTGAGAAAGGAAGCTCTGGTGCACAGCAGGCGTTCAAGCAGCTTGAACAATATTATGATGCCAACATCGCATTGAATGAAAAAAGCTCCGAGCAAGCGGAAAAAGCCGAGATATCAAGTGATCCGTATGATTCAGGAGGAAATGCGATGAAAGGAATGGATCAGCTGTTTGGCGGTATGTCAGGCCTTCTAGCCAGCCTGGGCGATGAATTGTTCCAGAATGAGTACGCGCTCGCCTATTTTAATTCTATAGATTTTGGTCAATTGTTTTCCTGGACAGAAGGTGATGGTGAGGCCGGTGATATGTTCAAGCTGGAGAATCAGGAACTGGAATATATCATCTACGGATTTCACAATTCTTCTGGTAACATTGCGGCTGCATATGCAGAGATCTTTGGTTTGCGTCTTGCCATTCGAACGGCTGAAGGGCTGGCTGAGAACAGCAAGCTGGGTAATCCGCTGCTTGTTTTGTCTGCGGCCATTTTATACGGCATTACACATGCCATCGAGGACATGATGAAGCTGGCCAAAGAGGGCAGTGTGGAGCTGTCGAAATATATCAAGGTGAAGCTGACCTACAGAGATCATCTTCGTCTCTTCCTGCTTATGCACAGCAATAATGAACGTAAAATGTCTCGAATGCTGGCATTAATCCGAATGAATACGGGGGTAAACCCGGATGAAAAGTTTACATATGCTTCGGGTCAGATGCGCAGCAGCATCAAGCTGTGGTTTTTGCCTGGAGTCGTGCGAAGTATAGGTGCCGCTATGGGCAGCACAGATCAAGTGCAGGACGGACGTTTTTTTATTGAGCATAAGGCGGATTATTCGTATTGAACGGATGGAGAAATTTTGATGAACAGGTGGAGAAGTTTTGACGGAGGGGCGATGGATACAGATGCCTGAAGCCAAGAAAGAGCAGGGCAGTATGGTACTGGAAGCTTCGCTGGTACTGCCTGTATTTCTGTTTTTTATTTTATTTCTGATCTTCATTGTTCAGATGACATTGATCTCTACTGCTCTGCAAAGCACCGCGGGGGAAGCAGTGAAGCAGCTGTCAACAAAGGTGTACCCTGTATCACTCGTTTATAGTCCGTCGGATTCTGCAGGCGGAGAGGGTGTTAAGGGGGAGTGGAAGTGGCCGGAGCTCGCACTGACGGAATGGGCCGATGATTACGCATCTTCATTACCTGCACCGATAAGTGACTGGGTTCGGGCAGCGGCCAAAAACGGTGAAGAACCGCTGCAAAGGATCAAAACAGCAGCATTCGAGGCGGTGCTCGATCCTGTTATCAAACCACTGCTGCAGCCGTTTGTTGAAACGAGTCTGCTGGATCTGGAGCGGATTCATGTTAATGGAATATCTGTTCCCAATCTTAAGAGTAAAACGAATCCATACTTCAGACTTGAGCTGAGTTATGAGCTGCCTGTGAAAGTTCCCTTTTTGAGTAAACCGCTACGAATTCAAGCTGCCGCGGCTGAGCGAATATGGATTGGTGACACAGAGGAGGCGGCAGCCAGTGGTGAAGGGAATGACAGCAGTACGAGTGCGGCAGCTATTTTGTCGAAGCCAGAACCTGCATATATAGGCAATCATGCAACGATCAAAGTTCAGGTTGAGCCGGGAGCTTCAGCCAATCTTACGATATTTTACAAGTCAGGTGAGAGTTCTGCGAAGCATTTAGGCTGGGCTGCTGCTGACGAAAACGGGATCATCGAGTGGACCTGGTTTGTCGGCACTCGAACGACGGAAGGAACGTGGAGTTTTGTGGTGGAGACAGCGGAAGGTTCGCAGACGGAAACGACATTTACTGTGGCATCCAGAAAATAAGGAGAGGTGATGTAGGTGGAGTGGTTTTATACGTGCTGCTGTGTTTATCTTCTGGCCGCGTTTGTATCGGATATTCGCTCGATGAAAATTCCGAATCGGCTGACCTTGCCAGTAACCTTAGCTGGTGCGACTGCTCATCTGGCATGGGGCGGGTGGGAAGGTATGGTGTTTTCTGCAGCCGGATTTGCAGCCGGTTTCGGTATGCTTTTTCTGATGTATGTTATCGGTGCGGTCGGTGCGGGGGATGTAAAGCTGTTTGGAGGAATCGGAGCGTGGACCGGGTTTTCTTTTGGTGTGCACGTTGTAATTTATTCCATTTTATATGCTGGTGTAATTGGAATCATTATTCTGCTGTTTCGTAGAGACGGTGCGCAGCGCTTCCGTACTGTGATTTTTAATCTATTTGGTTTCTTCAAGCTGGGCTCTCTCACACTGGTAAGTCAGGAGAAAAGTCTAAAGTTCCCATTTATGCTGGCGGTTCTGCCCGGTTTCATCAGCTCGTGGATCTATATGACAACATAATGAGTGTGTGCATGACACAGAAAAACTATATAGTCATTCACACATCAACTAATAATATTAGAAAGTGAGGATCGGCATGTATGGATTAACGAGAGATTTTGTACGAAACGGCGGGGCATTTATGACTTTGGAAAAAGAAAACGGACTTCGCATGCAGGAGCTTAGCAGGGTACAGCTCGGGATGTTATCCTCGAACCGAATTCCGCGTATACTGCCTGTGCACACACGGGAGATCGATCAAAATGTGACGCTGCAGTACGACATCTCCGGTTATAAGATGTTATCCCAGATGTTGAGGTCTGGTCAGATTGCTCTACCCGTACTGTACAATCTTTTATTTCAGTTGGCTGATGCACTTGAAGAATGCAGACAGTATATGCTTGAGCCGCAAAATTTGTGGCTTCATGAAGAGTATATCTTTATTCAAGGGTCCATGGAGCAAGGGGCACTAGGTTTGATCTATGTGCCTATGATGGATGCCCGGCAAAAGGATCATACACCGATGTTATTCCGTGAACTGGTCATAAGACTTATGGCGTATGTCCAGGAGCTGCAGGGAGAAGGGATACAACGTGTTTTACAGCTTTGTGCTGACGGACGTTGGGATGTTCGGCAGTTACGTGATCTGCTGCTGGAATTGTGCACGGGGAGTGCAGCAGATTCAGGAATCGGGGCTGCAGCGCTGATGGGATCAAAAAATGAGTTCAGCTACGGGGTGAATAAATCAGATGTCTTGGAATTACAGGCTCGGCGTCAGCCATGGATAAGGGAGAATGCAGAGATTACGGAGGATGCAAATCATCCAAATCTGCGTTCAAAGTCTTTATTACATAGAAGAGCAGCTGAGCCGCCTGTTTCGAACAACTCAATCTCAAACTCTAATGCTATGAATGAGAAACAAAATGCTTCACAAATACAGCAAACCTCGTTTGCTGTGGATTGGGAGGAGAATACGAAAGAAAAACAGAGTGGGTCAACATCTGGCTCTTCAAGAACGACGTACATCTGGCTCGGCTGTATGGTCTCAATAGCATTAGTCTGGAGATTCATCTACATGGAGCAGCCAGGGCAGAACGAAATGATTCTCTCGAGTTCTCTAAGTGTCGGGCTTGCTGCAGCTGCATGCTGGATGTGGAAGCGAAAGGCAGGCTCTCACAGTGAATCAGGCATTCATAAGTCGTTTCCTGTTCCCGGCCTGGGCAGGCGAAAAAATCAGCAATCGAGACATGAAGAGGGCATGTATCAGGAGAGCTGGCGCTGGAATGCACCCGAGAAGTCTGGTGAAGCCGCAAAGCTGCATCGAGACTTGTCATCTGCCAGTTCTGAAGCTGAAGCCTCTACATCTTCTCGCCTACGCAATGTGCCTGCCGGGGTCGAAACCGCGATGCCTGCCGACATACCTGCTGGAAACAAGAGTGACACTTTATCTGTTCAGGAATATAAAGCAGGAACAGCTGCGGGTACAAGAGCAGGTATAAATGCAATTGAAAATGCAGGTGTCAGTGAAACTTCAGAATGGAATCGCACGACTGCAGCAGCGGATGCAACCGTGAATCTGCAGCAGTTGACCGCCTCAGGTGCTGAAAGGAATAACGCGGATGTATCCGTATATTATCTGGAACGGATTTCGAAAGAAGGTGCAAGAAGCGAGCGTGTAGATGTGAAGGGGGCTTCTTTTATAATTGGAAGAGCTTTGGATATGGTTCAATGTGTAGATAACTCTAATGGGGTCTCACGTGCACATGTGGAATTGAGCCGAAACCAATCGGGTGGATACGTAATCAAGGACCTGGGTTCGGTCAATGGAACGATGCTTCAAGGGAACCTGCTGGCTCCATACAAGGAATATCCACTGGCGGACGGAGACACATTCATTCTTGCTGAATCGGTTTATGTATACCGAGTGGCAGGATGAATGTATCTGTTCCGTTTACTCAATGGAAATTCAGACTAGAGCGGATGTAAGGTGAGATGGCGTTAGCTTGGTCCAGCCATGTTAGTCAGACAAGCCGCGATGCTTCAGATCCTCGAGAGCTTCAGTCAATGTGGGGAAGGTGAATTGGAACCCGTGATCCAGCGATTTCTGCGGAATGACCCGCTGTCCTTCAAGCAGGACAACAGACAATTCACCAACCAGTGTTTTAATCAAAAACCCAGGAACAGGGAACCAGTGAGGACGGTGATAGACTTTGCCTACTGTGCGTCCGAATTCATCATTTGTCACCGGATGAGGTGAAGATGCATTCACTGGACCTGAGATTTCTTTGTTGTGAATGGTAAAGTCAATCAACCGAACGATGTCCATAATATGAATCCAGCTGGTCCACTGCTTGCCACTGCCGATTTTGCCGCCGAACCCCAGCATATACGGAAGTTTCATCAACGGAAATGCGCCTTTTTTATGCCCTAAAACGAGACTGACCCGGATTTTGACCAATCTCACACCCTGGATCGCATCAGCAGCGATTTCCCACTGTTCCGACACCCGGGAAGGGAAGTTCATCGATTTTTGAGGACTGCTCTCATCAAAGGTTTCATCTGGAGAGGTTCCATAGATTGCCATAGCGGATGCCTGAACCACGACTTCAGGCTTTTGCTTCAGCGCTTCGACAAGCCGGGCAACCCGTGCAACGGTTGTCACCCGTGATTCCACAATCTCAAGCTTGGCCTTGGTGGTCCAGCGCTGGTTCAGCGTTTCACCCGCAAGGTTCACGAGAGCATCGAAACCTTCAAGCTCGTGCGGTGTTTCTTCGAGCTGCTCCCACGATATATATGAGAGATTTTTACTCGGATTATGCAGATCAGGCAGCTTGCGAGTGATTACTTTCACATGGTGTCCCGCTTGAAGCCAATAATCAACAAGAGCGCCTCCGACAAAACCGGTTCCCCCACAAATGGCGATTTTCATAAATAGAACATCCTCTCTAATAGGTCAAAAAGCTCCGCAGGGTAAGTTAAGTGTGTAACAAGACTTACCCGAACGGAGCTGATCTGTATTTAATTTAACCAATTTGGCCTCTCGTCTAACTGCTCTTTATTTATTACTTCCTCCGCCATTGGTTTGCTTTATTATATCATCTTCACGATGGTTTATCATTTCATCAGGTGGCGGTAGGGAGTATAGTCGATTTTATTTTTTTCCAAAAACTTCACCAGAAACTTATTGTCCCGTTTGGGTGTTGCAATGATATACCCTTTGATGCAATGATCTCTGGACACTTCGGTGGCATTATCCTCCACTGCAATTTTTCCAATCTCGGCTGCGATGGAATGTTTAGCAATATCACGGAATGGGCCGGGTACAGGCTCAACGAGTTGATCGAGAAATGCTTTGGCCTCATCCGTCCATAAATGACGGCTTGTCTCCACCCAGTAGTTCTGCCAATCCAGCTTGGACTTTCCGTCTGCCTTTGGCAGCACCTTGAGGAATTTGCGCATCATGAAAAATCCACCTATACACATGCTGCTCAGCAGCAAAACTGTCCAGAATGCAATCGTATTCATAAACCAGTTGCTGGGTGCATTGCTCGTCAGAATATGGGTGTATGCATTAACAATCATTGCGGAGTCACCTCGGTTTATTGATTTTTACGGGATAACGAAAAACGCTGCCCGACAGGGTATAATCAGCTGTCAAAAATAGCCTCTCACCTGAATTATAGCGCATTTCTAGATTTATTTCGATAATCGCGTTATGATAAGGGATAATTCAGAAAAAGGGGGATCAATGATGCTGAAAATCGGCTCCCACGTGTCCTTTTCGGACAAGGGATTATTGAGTGCAACGAAGGAAGCGTCCTCGTACGGTTCCAGTTCGTTTATGATATATACGGGTGCACCGCAGAATACTCGCCGCAAGCCTATTGAATCCATGTTTATTGAGGAAGGCAAGCAGGCGATGCAGGCAGGCGGGTTCGAGGAAATTGTTGTCCACGCTCCCTATATCATCAATCTGGGCTCTTATAAGGACAGCACGTACAGACTCGCCGTGGATTTCCTTCAGGAGGAGATTCGCCGTACCCATGCCATCGGTGTGAAAAATATTGTACTGCATCCCGGTGCGTTTACGGACAAGGATGCTCATTATGGTATTGAGCGTATTGCGCAGGGCTTGAATGAAGTGCTGGATGGCATTCAGGAGACGGATGTGAACATTGCTCTGGAGACGATGGCTGGTAAAGGGACCGAGATGGGCCGCAGCTTTGAGGAAATTGCGCAAATCATTGAGAAGGTAACACATAACGAACGTCTGACGGTGTGTATGGATACATGCCACATTCATGATGCGGGTTATGACATCGTTAATGATCTGGATGGTGTGCTGGATGAGTTCGATCGTACGGTTGGACTAGACCGCATTGCCGTAATGCACATCAACGACAGTAAAAATACTGCGGGTGCACGCAAGGACCGTCATACCCCTATCGGATCTGGCTGGATCGGTTTCGAAGCGATCAATCGCATTGTGAACCATGAAAAATTAAGCAATCGTCCATTCATTCTGGAGACACCTTGGATTGGTAAAGATGCCAAAACACAGCGCCCGATGTATGAGATTGAAATTGCTTTGCTGCGAGGAGACGTAGAGGGCCGCTTCGGTCAGGAATTCCTTACCGACGTTGAACAGCTTCAGCACTTCTTCAAAGGCAAGGACGTGCAATCTCGTTCCTATGTGCTTGATGTGTGGACGCTGCTCAAAAATGATGCCAAAGCCAAAAAAGCCGACCCACGTGAACCGCTGGAACGTTTGTATGACATGGTAACCGAAGCGGCATTGTTCCCGCATTTGAATGAAGAACAAGTGAATCATCGCTTGATTGCTTGGCTTGCAGGTTAATCCTGCAAGTCTTGCCTTAATTAAAGGAGGAAGATTAACCCGATGGAGATTCATGCAAAACAAGCACGACCAGATAATCAAAACCGCGCCAATCGTGCGCGTATGCTTATTTCCTGTCCGGATGGTCCAGGAATTGTAGCGGCAGTATCCCATTTCCTGCATCAGCATGGAGCCAACATTGTACAGTCTGACCAGTATACGATGGACCCGTCTGGCGGAATGTTCTTTATGCGGATCGAGTTCGATCTTCCGCAGCTGGAGAATAATCTGGAGAAGCTGAAAACGAATTTCGCAGAAGTTGCAGGGCGTTTCCAGATGGAATGGACACTTTCCGCGGTGAGCCGCAAAAAGAGACTGGCTATTTTTGTATCCAAAGAGGATCACTGTCTTGTAGAGCTGCTGTGGCAGTGGCAAGCTGGCGATCTCGATGCCGATATTGCGCTTGTTGTCAGCAATCACCTGGATATGAAGGACTACGTGGAATCATTCGGCATCCCGTATCATCATATTCCGGTTACAGCAGATACCAAAAAAGAAGCGGAGCAGCGTCAGCTGGAAGTGATCGGAAACGATGTGGATGTGATTATTCTCGCACGTTATATGCAAATTATCTCTCCAATGTTTATCGAGCACTACCGCAATCGCATTATCAATATTCATCACTCCTTCCTGCCGGCTTTTGTTGGAGGCAAACCGTATGCCCAGGCTTATAATCGCGGCGTCAAAATCATTGGTGCAACGGCGCACTATGTTACGGAAGAGCTGGACGGCGGTCCGATTATCGAACAGGACGTTCAGCGTGTAAGTCACGGGGATGATGTAACGGAGTTGAAACGGATCGGACGTACCATTGAGCGTGTTGTGCTTGCGCGTGCAGTGAAGTGGCATGTTGAGGACCGTGTGCTTGTTCATGAAAATAAGACGGTTGTATTTTAAGCTTGCGCTTTAATACTGTGCAAGGTTGATCCGTAACCTTACGAGAGAGTTGCTTTCCAGTAAGCCTATGACATATTGTTAGACCAGTAACCGTAATATAATCGTTAGACCAAGCGGCACCTGTTCCATTATTGAACCAGGGGCCGCTTTTTGGCGTGCACATATTTTCCGCATAGACCGAGCACTGCACCAAACAGGATATGTCCAGCGGTCCAATAAAGAACGGCTCCTATATCGTTAAGGTCAGGAACTCGTGTGGATAAGGGAGCAAGGGGGATAAAGAGCAGGGAGGTTACGGCACCGAGACATATCCCTCGACTGAGCGGATGTCCTGAACGATTGATCCACCAGATGTAGAAAATGCCAAAGACAACAGACACGCCAAGATGCAGAGAAAATTCAAACCATTCCGGCAGATGTGCAGGAAGACTAGGTACAAAATCAATATTCAGCAGTAAAGTGTATACCTTTTCGCCTGTTAATGCCTGAACAGCCTTGAGAAAGAACCCCAGAAAAACACCGCTAATCAATCCGGTTATGATTCCGGACAACCAGGGTAATGATGATTTTAACGAACGAGACGGGTGCCGGGCGGCATCGGGCATAGCAAATCCTCCTTGGAATGAAGTTGGTTGTGGAATCTGCTTTCGAATCGAGCGGAACAAGTTTAACATGCAAATTTCGCTTTAATCTCTAAAAAGTGTATGGTTTTCGAGTTAAAGGTTATACTTCATGCGATGGATTAGCAAGGTTCAGCCAGACATCAGCCGAATTTTCCGTAACTTTCTAAAAGAAGGTTATGGAAAAGCTTCACGCCAAGTGATACAATACAAAAGTGAATAAGTCAAAATGAAACATTCAAGCGGATTCACTTATTGTTTATGCGGTTTGCTTGTATGATGAGAGGGATTCGCTTGCGCACCCGACTTATCTAAAGACATGAGGAGGACAAACCATGACTGACAAGAACGAAGCGATTCAAAAGGACGAGAACACCACAATCGACAATCTGTCGATTACAACCGTACGTACTTTGGCGATTGATGCAATTGAGAAGGCAAATTCCGGACATCCGGGCATGCCGATGGGCTCCGCTCCAATGGGGTACCAGCTTTTTGCAAAAACGATGACTCATAACCCGGACCACCCGACATGGATTAACCGGGACCGCTTTGTGCTGTCCGCAGGACATGGTTCCATGCTTCTGTACAGCTTGCTGCACCTGAGCGGCTACGATCTTCCGATGGAAGAATTGAAACAATTCCGTCAATGGGGAAGCAAAACTCCGGGCCACCCGGAATTTGGACATACAGCTGGTGTTGATGCAACAACCGGACCACTGGGCCAAGGTATTGCAATGGCTGTTGGTATGGCTATGGCTGAAGCTCAACTGGGCGCAACTTACAACAAAGACAACTTCAACGTTGTTGATCACTACACATATGCAATTTGCGGTGATGGCGACCTGATGGAAGGCGTATCTCATGAATCAGCTTCCCTGGCTGGACGTTTGGGTCTTGGCAAACTGATCATGCTGTTCGATTCCAACGACATTACGCTCGATGGTAAACTGAATCTGTCTTCTTCCGAAAGCATCGCTAAACGTTTTGATGCGTATGGCTGGCAAGTGCTTCGCGTTGAAGATGGTAACGATCTGCCTGCAATTGAAAAAGCAATCAAAGAAGGTCAGGCAGACACTGCACGCCCTACATTGATTGAAGTGAAAACCGTTATCGGTTACGGAAGCCCGAACAAACAAGGTAAAGGCGGCCACGGCGGTACTCACGGTTCCCCACTGGGTGCAGAAGAGGCTAAACTGACTAAAGAATATTACAAATGGGTGTACGAAGAAAACTTCCACGTACCAGCTGAAGTACGCGACCACTTTGCTCAAGTTAAAGAGAAAGGTATCGCTGCAAACAAAGCTTGGGACGAGAAATTTGCAGAGTACAAAAAAGCATATCCGGAACTGGCTGCTCAGTTCGAAACAGCGATCAACGGTGATCTTCCGGAAGGCTGGGATCGTGATCTGCCTAAATATGCGGCAACAGACAAAGCTTTGTCTACACGTGTAGCATCCGGTAATGCTCTGAACGGTCTGGCGCACAACGTGCCACAACTGACAGGTGGTTCCGCTGACCTGGAAAGCTCCACAATGACGCACCTGAACAACCTGACTAACTTTACTCCAGAAGACTATTCCGGTCGCAATATCTACTTCGGTATCCGTGAATTCGGTATGGCTGGAGCAATGAACGGTATGGCTCTGCACAGCGGTGTGAAAGTATTCGGCGGTACGTTCTTCGTATTTACGGACTACTTGCGTCCAGCTGTTCGTCTGGCTGCTCTGATGAACCTGCCTGTAACGTATGTCCTGACACACGACAGTATCGCTGTTGGTGAAGATGGTCCTACACACGAACCAATCGAGCAATTGGCATCCCTGCGTATCATCCCGAACCTGACGGTGATTCGTCCGGCAGACGGTAATGAAACTTCCGCAGCTTGGGCTTATGCGCTGGAAAACAAAAAAAATCCGGTTGCGTTGGTACTGACTCGTCAAAACCTGCCGATCCTTGAAGGAACCGTAGAAGGTGCACGTGAGAACGTAAAACGCGGTGCTTATGTCGTATCTGATGCAAAAGACGGCAAACCGGTTGCACAAATCATCGCTACAGGTTCTGAAGTACAGCTGGCTGTTAAAGCTCAAGCTGCACTGGCTGAGCAAGGCATCCAGGTTCGCGTAATCAGCATGCCAAGCTGGGATCTGTTTGAGAAACAAGACAAAGCTTACAAAGAGTCCGTGCTTCTGCCGGATGTTAAAGCTCGTCTTGCAATCGAAATGGCTCACCCAATGGGCTGGGAAAAATATGTTGGAGATCAAGGTGACATTCTCGGAATCAGCACATTTGGTGCTTCCGCGCCTGGCGACCGTGTAATCCAGGAATATGGCTTCACTGTAGATAACGTAGTTAGCCGCGTAAAAGCGCTGCTGTAATCGCATTGCTATACCAGGCTGTCATGGGCGGAATAGCTTACGGCTGTTCTGGCTCATGACAGTTGTTATTTCCACAGAGCAAGGGGCGGCATGGCTGCCCTGATCTGTGTTGCCTTTTGTTTTGATTAACTTCAGGGGAGCGGGTACGCATGTCACAATTCGATCAAGTCAGTGTAGTGAAAAAGGCCAACATTTATTATGATGGTCAGGTAACCAGCAGAACGGTTATTTTGGGGGATGGCAGCAAAGTGACGCTGGGCATCATGCTTCCAGGCAGTTATGAATTCGGTACGGACTCTCGTGAAATTATGGAGATTCTGTCCGGAGATCTGAAAGTATTGCTTCCTGGTGAAGAAGAGTGGCAAGAGATTCAAGGCCAAGCTAAATTTCATGTGCCTGCCGAATCCAAATTCAAACTGGAGATACGCAGCGTTACCGACTACGTCTGCTCGTACCCGGCGGAATAACACAAGAAGGGGAACCAGAACCGCATCCCTGCGGATTCGGTTTGCCCTTTTTGCTTCTTGCCTGCTAACAGTCAAGTTCGCGTTGCAAGCTTGTCAGTCCGGTGGATTTGAAGTATCCTTAGGCTAAGTTGTTTAGCGTTGAAAACGGAAATAGTATACCGATATCAGGAGGTTTTTGAGATCATGGCAAAAAAAGTGACATTCGATTACAGTACAGCATTGCAATTTGTGAATCAGCATGAAGTAGATTATTTCGCTGAACCGATCCGTCTCGCTCACGAGCAGCTTCATAACGCTACAGGAACAGGCTCCGACTACCTGGGCTGGATTGACCTGCCAACAGCGTACGATAAAGAAGAATTTGCCCGTATTCAAAAAGCGGCTGCCAAAATCCAAAGTGATTCCGAAGTGCTGATCGTTATCGGTATTGGTGGATCATACCTTGGAGCACGTGCAGCGATCGAAATGCTGACACACTCTTTCTATAACAACTTGCCAAAAGACAAACGCAAAACGCCAGAAATTTATTTTGCAGGTAACAACATCAGCTCTACGTATGTAACACATTTGCTTGATCTGGTAGAAGGCAAAGACTTCTCCGTAAACGTGATTTCCAAATCCGGTACAACAACGGAGCCGGCCATTGCATTCCGTATTTTCCGTGCAGCACTGGAGAAAAAATACGGGAAAGAAGAAGCTCGCAAACGCATCTATGCAACAACAGACAAAGAGCGCGGCGCACTCAAAAAGCTGGCGAATGAAGAAGGTTATGAATCTTTCATCATCCCGGATGATGTAGGTGGACGTTACTCCGTACTGACAGCTGTAGGCTTGCTGCCAATCGCAACAGCCGGCATTAACATTGAAGAGATGATGCAAGGTGCGGCTGATGCTTCCAAAGAGTACAGCAATCCGAATGTTGCGGAGAACGAAGCCTATCAATATGCTGCGGTTCGTAACGCATTGTATCGCAAAGGCAAAGGCACCGAGATTCTCGTGAACTACGAGCCATCCCTGCACTTCGTATCCGAGTGGTGGAAACAGCTCTTCGGTGAAAGTGAAGGTAAAGACTACAAAGGCATCTATCCTGCATCCGTGGATTTCTCCACAGACCTGCACTCCATGGGTCAATTCATTCAGGAAGGCAGCCGTAACATCTTCGAGACGGTTATCCAAGTCGCTGAAGTATCCGAGCATATTTCTATCGAAGCGGATGCAGATGATCTGGATGGTCTGAATTTCCTGGAAGGTAAAACGATGGATTTCGTGAACAAAAAAGCATTCCAAGGAACATTGCTCGCACATACAGATGGTCAGGTTCCAAATCTGATTGTGAACATTCCAGATATGACTCCATATTCGTTCGGATATCTGGTATACTTCTTTGAAAAAGCATGCGGCATCAGCGGATATCTGCTGGGTGTGAATCCATTTGACCAACCAGGTGTGGAAGCATACAAGAAAAACATGTTCGCTTTGCTGGGCAAACCAGGCTTTGAAGAAGAGAAAGCAGCGCTTGAAGCGAGACTTTCTGAATAATTCACGGCTGTGCTCATATAGTTAAATAAGGTTGTAACATCCATTCGGAGAACGGTGCTCTGCGGAACACCGCTTCCCGGATGTGATTAAACAGGGCAGTTCATCCGCATGATGCGGGGAACTGCTTTCTTGTAAATGAATGATGGATGGAAGGTCAGGTTCAGAAGTTTCACAGAAAGTTGGATTGCAATGATGGAACGTTATCGAACGGTTCGGGGATCTGGGCAGCTGGAGATTGTGATCAAAAAATCGCGGTTTATCGGTCATATTATGCCAGTCACCACCGAGGAGGAAGCGATTGCTTTTATTGATGATATCAAGAAAAAACATTGGAATGCGACACACAACTGCTCTGCTTATATGCTTGGCGAGCGGGATGAGATTCAGAAGCAGTCTGATGACGGGGAGCCGAGTGGTACAGCAGGCAAACCTATTCTTGAAGTGATCAAGAATCAGCAATTAAAAAATGTAGCGATTGTGGTCACACGTTACTTCGGGGGAATCATGCTTGGCGCTGGAGGTCTGATTCGTGCTTATACGGACGGAGCTGTAGCAGCAATTGAAGCAGGAGAAGTCATTACGAAGGTGCTGCATCGTGAAGTGTTTGTTGAGCTGGATTATACGTGGCTAGGGAAAGTGGAAAATGAGTTAAGAAGCCGGGAAGTGCGTACAGGTGAAACTGCTTTCACCGATAAGGTTACGTTGACTTGTCTTCCGCCGGATAGTGAAACCGAGGCGTTTATCGCCTGGATCACGGATTTGACGCAAGGGCAATCCCGGATCACGGAGGGACAGCGGCTTTATTTTATTGAAGGGGAATAAAATATATGGCTAGAAGAGCAGTCGAACAGGAGTTGTCGAGGGAGCGGATACTGGAGGCGGCGAGGCATCTTTTTATTACCAAAGGATACCGCGCCATTTCGATGCGAAGCATCGGCCAGCATCTAGGCTATAGTCATGGGTCGCTGTATTATCATTTTAAAGAAAAAGCAGAGCTGTTTTATGCCATTGTGGTTGAGGATTTTAACCATCTGGGGCATCTGCTGCTGCAAGCCATGGTCAGGCCGGTTGCAGGCGGCGTGAGCAAGGTCGAGCACATTTTGATGGAATTTATTCGGTTTGGTCTGGAGAATCCATATCAATATGAGATCATGTTCATGATTCGGGACGAGGAGCTGTTGTCTTACTGTCGCACCGAGCAGGGACGCTGCTTTGAACTGTTTGCGTCGATCATTCGGCAGTACATGAAGGAAGAAGGCTGTTCCGAAGAGGATATACAGCATGTACCACGTACATTGTTTCTCGCTCTGCACGGATTCATTTCGTATTATATTCAAGACCGTTTGACATTTGCGGAGATTGAATCGTCCGCACTGTCTCATGTCAAAGTGTTGTGCCGAAACTTGGGCCAGCAGCCTGGCGTGCAATAACTGGCGCTTTTGCTTGCGTCCCTACACTTCAGGGCGGTGATTTGTCATAACATTAATTCTTTATAACGTTATCTTGCGAAAGCTACAATCCGCAGAAGACGAACACAGGCGGTTCCGATCCCGATGATCGGGAGGACCGCCTGTTTATGTTCTCATTTTTCGACTAACCTTCCATAATTTTAATGAAATACTCCCGATGACGCGGTCCGTCGAACTCACAGAAATAAATACCTTGCCAACGTCCCAGCAGCAGTCTGCCCTCATGAACAATAACAGTCTGTGACGGCCCTGTGGTTATGGACTTCAGATGTGAAGCCGTATTGCCTTCAGCGTGAAGGTATTGTGGATGCTCCCAAGGATATACTTCATCCAGGCGTAACAGGACATCATGTTTCACATCAGGGTCTGCATTTTCGTTAATGGCAATGCCTGCCGTGGTGTGGGGACAGTAAATCAGCACGGTTCCATTTTGCACGCCGCTGCGCTCAATGACCTGTTTCACTTCTCGTGTGATATCCTTCATTTCATCGCGTGTAGAAGTCGTTATGCTCTGCGTAAATAACATCATTCATCTCTCCTTAAAAATGGGTTTTACTCTACATAATTTTAACGCGGGAGCTTGTAACTTAACCAACAAAATAGTTCGAATAAAAGCATTGACGATTAGTACTGCAAACTGGTAAAGTATCAGATAAGCAAAATTCCAAGTAGACTAATGGGAATAATAATAAAGTAAACTTATCCAACTTAGGCAAATGTCGTATGAAGTCAGGTAGACTGCCGACCGGAGCTAAAGCCGGAGGCTGGGAGGGAACACAGCAAATGAACACCGTTCTTCGTCACAAGGGATGGACTTGGGGATTTCGCAGTACCGTATTGTTATATTTTATCGTGCTCATTGTGCTTCCGATTATCGGGGTGTACGCCAATTCCTTCTCTGAAGGATGGAGCAATTTTGCCGAGAGCATTATGGACCCGATTGCATGGAAGGCGGTGCTGTTAACGGTCCGTCTGGCCGTAGTCGCCGCTCTGATTAATGTGATCCTGGGAACCATGATTGCCTGGGTGCTGACAAGATATCGATTCGTTGGCAGATCGTTTCTTAACAGTCTCGTCGATTTGCCATTTGCATTGCCAACCGCTGTAGGCGGTCTAATGATAATGCTGCTGCTCGGGCCGGTGAGCGCTGTTGGCAAGCTGGCTGAGTCGCTCGGCTTCGAGATCGTATTTCATCAGCCTGCCATCGTTATTGCGATGACCTTTGTCACGTTTCCTTTTGTCATTCGCGCAGTGCAGCCACTGCTGGAGGAGATTGATCCTTCCGAGGAAGAGGCTTCATATACGATGGGGGCTTCCAAGGCACGTACATTTATGCAGGTCATTCTGCCATCCATGGCTCCGGGCATGATTAGCGGCGGCATGCTGGCTTTTTCAAGGGCGCTGGCTGAGTTCGGGGCCGTTGTGCTCGTAGCAGGCAACATTCCGGGCAGAACATTGACCGCTTCCGTTTTTATCTATGGTGAGATTGAAAGTGATAACCCGACAGGGGCAGCCGCAGTTTCCGTACTGCTGCTGACGCTCTCCTTCCTGATCCTCTGGCTGATTAATCTGGTACAGATGCGGGGGAGAAGACGATGAGAAGACTTTTAATCGGACTGACGTTTGCGGTATTCACCCTGCTGCTGATCATTCCGCTCGGACGAATTTTGATTGGCGCATTTGAAGATGGAGCAGGCGGTTTTGTAAAAGGCATTATGCGTCCCGAGGCACTGCACGCGCTGATGATGACCGGACTGGTTGTTCTGGTGGTGACTCTGCTTAATACGCTGTTTGGCATCATGATGGCAATCTATCTGGTTCGCGCGGGCTGGCTGAGTGACAGGGTCAAAGGGCTGCTCAACAGCATCGTTGACCTGCCTTATGCGGTATCACCCGTCATCGGCGGTTTGATGATTGTGCTGCTGCTTGGACCAAACAGCATTATGGGTGGATTTTTTGAGGGTATCGGTTTTAATGTGGTATATGCCTTCCCGGGCATGGTGATTGCCACGTTGTTCGTCACGTTTCCACTAATGGTAAGAGAGGTAATGCCTGTCTTGCAGGAGCTGGGTTCACAGCAGGAGGAGGCGGCGTCCACACTTGGAGCCTATGGCTGGAGAACGTTCTGGAGTGTAACCTGGCCTTCCATTCGTTGGGCGGTGGTCTATGGTCTGGTTTTGACGGTAGCACGCTCACTGGGGGAATTCGGGGCTGTGTTGGTGGTATCCGGCAATATTATGAACAAAACACAGACGGCAACAACGCTGGTGTATCAGGATGTAGAGAATTTCAATGTGTCGGCTGCAAATGGAGTGGCATTGGTGCTGGTAACCTTCTCCGTAGGGCTGTTGCTCCTGATGGAATGGGCCAAGAAGCGAAAGGAAGTGCATTGAGATGCATGTGGAAGTTCGTGATCTGAACAAACATTTCGGTGATTTTCATGCGGTAAAAGATGTCTCGTTCGATATTGCCAAAGGCCATCTGATCGGTCTGCTTGGTCCCAGCGGGGGCGGGAAGACGTCGATTTTGCGGATGCTCGCGGGTCTTGAAAGTCCGGGCTCAGGCGAGATTCGTTTCCATGGGAAAGTGGTCAATCATTTGCCGCCGCAGGAGCGGGGCATTGGATTTGTATTCCAGAACTATGCGCTGTTTAAACATATGAGCGTATTTGATAATATTGCGTTTGGTCTCAAGGTGAAAAAAACACCCAAAGCCCAGATTCGTGATCGCGTGATGGAACTCGTCGAGCTGACCGGGCTGAAAGGGTTCGAACAGCGTTACCCACATCAATTGTCGGGTGGACAGCGTCAGCGTGTAGCCTTTGCCAGAGCGCTGGCGCCAGAGCCGCAGCTGCTGCTGCTGGATGAGCCGTTTGCCGCCATTGATGCGAAGATTCGTCAGGAACTGCGTTCTTGGCTGCGCGAGCTGATTGAGCGTGTAGGAATTACGTCCATTTTCGTTACGCATGACCAGGACGAGGCGATTGAAGTCGCAGACGAGATTATGATTATCAGCCAGGGCAGGCTGGAGCAGAAAGGCACACCTTGGGATATTTATAAAAATCCACAGACACCTTTTGTAGCAACCTTTATTGGCGAATCTACGGTGGTGGAGGATGCTTCTCAGCTGAAAGGGTTCGAACATGCAGTACAGGGCGGGAACACTCGTGCGCTGATCCGACCGGAGTACATCGAGATCGGGTTGAAGAACGAATTCACCATGCTGTCGGCAACGGAAAAAGGCACCGTCAAGCATCTTCATTTCCGCGGCAGTGAGTGGATGGTGGAAGTTGAGGTGCAGGGCCACAAGCTTATTACGTATCGCTCGCTGGAGAAAACCACGCTGGAAATCGGGCAGACCATTCGTGTGCTTGTGCACCGTGCTTATCTGTTTAATGATTCGGAGAGCTGGGTCGTTGAGAATCGTCTCAAGGAAGATCCGATGCCGGTCATGATCTAGAGCGAGTCATTCTATGGAAAAACAGAAATGAAAGAAGGAGCAGCCATGCAGACGAGCCAAAACAAGAAGAAGTTCATCCCTCTATACGTTATTCTGATGCTTGTGCTTGTCTGTGTGACTGCCGGATGCAGCAAGCAGGAACAAGCGCAGCCAGAGCCAGCGTCGGTTTCAAGCGGTGATTCATCCCATACGCTTGTCATCGGTGCATATAGCGTAGCGAAGGATGCCGTGGGAGAGCTGTTGCCGAAGTTTCAGGCGGAATGGAAGGCAAAAACAGGACAAACGATTAACTTTCAGGAGTCATATGAGGCTTCAGGAACACAGGCCAGAGCCATTGTTGGCGGGTTTGAGGCAGATGTTGCCCTGCTTGCGATGGAAAGTGATATTGATAAACTGGTGAAGGCCAAGCTGGTCACTACCGATTGGAAGCAGACCCCGAACGCAGGCATGATTACCCGTTCAATCGTTGTTCTGGGTACCAGAGCGGGTAATCCCAAGGGCATTCAGGATTTTCAGGACCTGACCAAGCCGGGTGTGAAGGTGCTGTACCCCAATCCTAAAACTTCCGGTGGTGCACAGTGGGATATTAACGCCATCTATGGTGCAGGGCTGAAGCTGTCCGAAGAGCAGGAAGGCAAGAAGGACCCTGCCGCAGCCAAGGCATTTCTGGAAGAAGTGCATCAGAACGTCGAATCCCTGGACAAGAGCGGCCGATCCTCCATGGCAGCATTTGAATATGGCGTGGGCGATGTCATTGTGACGTACGAAAATGAACTGCTTGCCCGAATCGCCAAGGGAGTCAAGTATGATATCGTAGTTCCGAAAAATACCATTCTGATCGAAAATCCCGCAGTAGTGGTGGATAAATACGCGGACAAACATGGTAATCGGGAGCTGGCAGAGGCTTTTATCGCTTATCTGCGGACGCCGGAAGCACAGCGAATTTTTGCCAAGCATGGCTTTCGCTCGGTAGACCCGGATGTATTCGCGGAGACCAAAGCTTCGTTTCCGACACCAGCAGGGCTGTTTGATATCAACTATCTGGGCGGATGGGATGAGGTGCGCAACACACTTTATTCCAAACGCGGTGTATGGTATCAGGTGCTGGCGGGGTTGTAGTTCATTGAACGATGAACTATATAAGTTGAACTATTTGTTTACACAATAACGGAGAGGACAGAAAAAACCTGGAAAAGCGTAGCGGTCGCCTTTATCACCGGATTTTTCCCTTTAAAAAAGGGAATCCAAAAAATCTGGGGATAACAGCGATTGAAAGGTTATTCTGTCATCGGAGTGGACTGTGTAAAATCTTTATTTCCAGCTAATTTAGGGAAGGTGAGCCTTCATTTCGCGCATGCCGGGATGGAGGTTTTTTACTGCCAAAAGGTTATAACAGGAAGTATACTAATGCATATGAAGGCATAATTGATAATTGCAGAGAGGCGTGACAGGAATGAGTACAGAGATCAAATTATCCCAAAGTACCGCGATTCGACTGGAGCAGGCCCGGGGCAAGGGCATGCCGGAAGCAGATATTTTGAAGGCAATTCAGGCCAAGGACGTGTCGGCATTTGACGCTGTGTCCGAGGAGCATTATCGATATGATGAATTTTTTAACTATGCGGACGAGCATGGGGAGAAGCTGGAGGAGGCAGTTCTGAACGGGTATCGTATTACGTTTAATACTCGCGGAGGACTTGGCATCTGGCTGGAAAAGACATTTCGTCTGAAAGCAGATCAGGATTTCACAGTGGGTGAGGGCATCATCACCGGTCTGCAGTTGACGGCTGCCCAGGCAGAGGTGCTGAAGCAGCGTCTGGCGTGGAACTGGGTCATTACCGATGCCAAGGAGATTCCTGCAGGCCTTGAGCTGACCTTGAAACTGCGTGCGCTGGTGTAAAGCGAACGCCTTCTTTATGATGTCTGACCATGGGTTGCTCAGGGTCAGACGATAGACTTTCCCGGCGAGCGGTGAGGAGCTGCAGCGGGAGAGTCTTTTTTTGCAAAAGTATAGATAGGAGATTACAATTTACATAGAAAGTTTGAGATCAAGCGTAAGGGATTGCTGAACAAAAATGATAACATCTGAGCTGATTGGGCTTCAGGGATCGAGAGGGGAATGCGGAATGAATCAGCTCACCTTTCTGGGCACTGGCGATGCCATGGGTGTTCCACGGGTGTATTGTGATTGCGAGGTATGTACTGAGGCACGGCAGACAGGAGAGAATCGACGCAAGCGTTCATCTGTTCTGATCCACGGAGGCGGTCAGATTGGGGGTGCAGAAGAAGACGGGATGGTAATGATTGATTGCGGACCCGATTGGCGTTCCCAGATGGAGGATCAGGGGATACGTATGGTGCACACGCTGCTGATTACGCATGCGCATTTTGATCATATTGGCGGTTTGCCGGAATGGGCGGATGCGTGCCGCTGGTTAGGTGTGAAGGGCAAGCTGTATGCTCCCCGTGAGGTGATTGTCATCATTCAGGCGCAGTTTCCGTGGCTTGCTCGTCATATGGATTTTCTGGAGACGGATAACGGAATTGAACTGGGTGGATGGAACATTTCCTCCTGGAAGGTATGCCACGGGCACAATGGGTACTCCTATGCTTACCGACTTGAACGCGAGGGGTATGCGTGGGCGTACTGTTCGGATGCTATAGACTTGAAACCAGATGAGAAGGCGCTGCTGCATGGACTGGACCTGCTGGTGCTGGGTACAAGTTTTGTGCACGAGCTGGCGGAATTTTCGACGCGTTCGGTCTATGATATGCAGGAGGCACAGGAGCTTTTGCGAGAGCTGCGGCCAGGGCAGACGTATTTTACACATATGTCCCATGATGTTGATGTACGTCAGCATTACAAGCTGGATCAAGGCATAACGATAGCTCTGACGGGTATGACGGTGAAGCTGGGTCAGGATCGAAATGAGAAGTAAGGAATGAGCACAATTAACATATGAAAAAATAAAATGAAGAAGAGCGTATCCTTTACGGGAGGTTCTTCGTTTACATAATGAAACATCTAAATTATATAAGTTGAACTATTTTTTACACAATAACGGAGAGGACAGAAAAAACCTGGAAAAGTGTAACGGTCGCCTGAAAGCTTTCTGCAAGAAAGCTACATCGGAAGCGTACGCTTATCACTGGATTTTTCCCTTTAGTAAAGGAAATCAAAAAAATCTGGGGATAACCGCTACTCTCCAGGTTGTTCTCTCATTGGAGTGGATCGTGTGAAATTTTTAGTTCAACTTATATAGCATCAATCAGGAACCAGCAAAGGGGGGCCCCCGAGATGGCCTTTGTGAAGTCCGTAATTCGACCAATCAACAGACAACAGTATAAATGGAGCAGTTCGAGTAGTTATTGCAGGACCGATGAAACGAATGGGAGTAATAGAGCCAGTTCAGCATACGGAACCACGGTAGTTAATGAAACGAATCAAGTAAAGGCAGCGAAGCAAACACAGGGTATGGACAGAAGTAAGCATGCAGCGGTGGAAAACGTACCATACTCAACGCTACATGATGTATTGCCTGACCTGATGGGAGCATTGTATGCGTATTGCTATTCACTGACCAAATCCATGAACGAGGCAGAGGATCTGGTACAGGAAACCTGTCTCAAGGCGTTATCGTCTGCTGCGGCTCACGCCGTGAATCAAACAGAAGCGTTCAATTGGGAGGCTTATCTGATTCGAATCGCACGGAATACGTGGATTGATGGAATCCGCAAGCAGGAGAAGCAGCGATCCATATTGGATGGTCTGAAACCGGTGATGTCAGCGTATGTGGAGGAAGAGCCATGGGAAGAGCTGGAGTCGGCGGTGCGGCTTCTGATTCAAGAGCTTTCACCATGGCAGCGGGCGATTTATATATTGCGTGAAATGATGGGATATACGGCGGCAGAGACTGCGAGCATGCTGAGTACCACCGAGGGAGCTGTGAAGGCGGCTCTGAATCGTGCCCGCACAGCCTTGAGCAAGGTGAAGCAGAAGCTGGGAGAGGCCGGAACGGATGCCATATTTGAAATGAATTCGAAGGAAGGGGCTGCTGATGCAGAACAGGAGCAGCTTCGAAGCTACCTGATGGCTTTTCGCCGGGGGGATACAGCTCGTCTGATTGACCTGTGCCTGAATCGGATGCATGATCCGATGGCTGTGGCGGGCACGATCCTGCAGAGCACTTTGCCGTCTCCATCCATGCAGCCAGTGATGATGTACAACGAATATGCTGCTTCGGGTATGAAATCGATGTCTCACCAAGGCAGGTATACCGTTATCCTGGCTGCCTAATGATAAGGAGGCGACCTAACATATGAACGTAGTACCTTATGTAGTGGAGCAGACCGCTCGTGGTGAGCGGAGTTACGATATTTATTCACGTTTGCTGAAAGACCGCATCATTATGGTGTCGGGAGAGATTGAGGATCAGATGGCCAATGCCATCGTGGCTCAGCTGCTGTTTTTGAGTGCAGAGGACCCGGATAAGGATATCCAGATGTACATTAACAGTCCGGGGGGCTCGGTGACAGCAGGGTTCTCGATCTATGATACGATGCAGTTTGTGAAGCCGGATATTTCAACGATCTGCACAGGTATGGCGGCCAGCTTTGGCACAATTTTGCTCGTGGGCGGCACCAAAGGAAAACGCATGGCGCTGCCCAACAGCGAGATCATGATTCATCAGCCGCATGGCGGCACGCGTGGGCAGGCATCGGATATGCTCATTCATGCGAATCGTATTATTCAGCACCGCCAGCGGCTGAATCAGCTGCTCGCAGACCATACAGGGCAGCCGCTGGAGCGCATTGAGAAGGATTCCGACCGTGACTATTTCCTCGCGGCAGCGGAAGCGGTGGACTATGGTCTGGTGGATAGGGTGGTTATAGGTGCCGGCGCTTAAATGATAAGGGTACGTTTAAGTGTAAGTATAAGTTCGATGTGATTGTGAGATAAGTACAGGGATGACAGGAAACCGTCGTCCCTTTTTGTTTTTGTATAGCGCGTTGAAATTGTAAGGTTGACTTAAACCAGGCATAGTGTATATATTATATATATACACTATGCCTGGTTTGTTCGTAAGATGTAAAGGTGATGAGGTGAAAGAACATGAATATTCGGATATCCAACGCATCCAGCGATCCTATCTATATCCAGATATTATCCCAAATCCGGCAGAGTATTCTGAACGGAGAGCTCGCAGCAGGGGACAGTCTGCCTTCCATTCGGCAGCTTGCCAAGGATTTGCAAGTCAGCGTTATTACAACGAAACGTGTGTACGAGGAGTTGGAAAAGGAGCAGCTGATTGATTCCGTAGTTGGCAAGGGGAGCTTTGTATCCGGAGCGAATCAAGATTTTATCCGGGAGAGACGTATGAAACAATTGGAAAGCAAGATGCTTGAGGTTATTCAGGAAAGCAAGGAACTGGGCATGAGTTCGCAGGATTTGATTCATCATCTTACTTTGCTGTTAGAGGAGGAATAAACACGATGAACGCTATAGAATTGCGGAATGTGACAAAAGCCTACCCATTATTTAAGGTGCACAACATATCCATGGATGTAAAGGAAGGCTATATCACAGGACTCATCGGCCCAAACGGAGCTGGCAAAAGCACCCTGATCAAAATGATTACAGGGTTAATTCATCCCGATCAAGGAACATTGCGGACGTTGGGCAGTGAAATGCCGGAACAAGATGTGGCTGTCAAGCAGCGCTTGGGAATTGTATCCGATGAATGCTTTTATTACGAACATCTGACAATCCGGGAGATGGCCCGTATGATTGCTCCCTTTTACAACTGCTGGGATCATGCTTTGTTCAGCAGTTACCTGGAGCAGTTCGAACTGTCTCCGAAAAAGAAAATTCAGGATTTATCCAAAGGCATGAAGATCAAATTTTCGCTTGCTGTTGCCTTGTCACATGATGCCGATCTACTTGTCATGGATGAACCAACATCGGGTCTTGATCCCGTTTTTCGGAGGGAGCTGCTTGATTTGCTGGCGGGAATGATTCAGGATGAGACGAAGTCTATCATTTTCTCGACACATATTACGACAGATCTGGAGCGCATTGCGGATTATATCGCGTTTGTTAACCAAGGAACGTTGATTTTTAATGAAGCCAAAGACGACGTGCTTGAACGCTACACCATTGTCAAAGGGGACATGGAGCTGCTGGATGCCGATACGCGGCGACATTTTGTTGGCATACGAGAATCAACGGTTGGTTTCGAAGCGTTGTCAGATAATAAAGAGGAGGCAAAGCGTCTGTTTGGCAACGAGGTGCTACTACACAGGCCCGCCTTGGAAGACCTCATTTATTTCACCGCAAAAGGGGGACGTCAGCATGCTTAATCTGCTTCGCAAAGACTTTATTGTTCTGAAAAGCTCCTTGTGGACGATTGCGCTGTATTTGGTGGTGTTCAGCTTCGCTTTTATTCCAAGCAGTGAAATGTCTATGTATTTTGTGGGGGTTTACACCGCTTTTGGCTCGATTATGCTGGCCACGATGATTGATATCAAAAACAATAATCATAACTTTCTGGTGACTCTTCCAGTCAGCCGCAAACAGATCGTGAAAGCCAAGTACCTGTCCGCCATTCTTTATGCGCTGTTTGGAGTGTTAACCTCTTACGGAATTCACAAGCTGGTTAAACTGAATTATCCCGAGTTGAACAAACCCCATTATTCGATACTGGATATTGCGATCTCAATCGGCATAGTACTTGTGCTGGTGTCAATCTACATGCCACTCTTCTACGCACTTAGTAAAAAGGGGGCGGGCATCATCTATACTATCTTTTTGATCTGCATGATTATTTTGGCCCAGCCTGTTGCGTTTCTTCTCTCTGTGGCTGGTGATAAAGGGTTGAGTACAGCGCCGATAATCACCTCAGTTTCCGTGGCTATTATAGCGTTGTTTCTCATTTCATATATCGTTACGATTCGTCTGTTTGAGAGAAAAAATCTGTAAGTGGGTGATTCAAAAAGAAATGACCTCACCGTCTTTAGGAATCCAAACGGAACCTTCCAGATTTTGTTCCTTTATATACTCGGTAAGCTGATCCCGGCTCAACTTGCAGTGGTTAATGGTATTCAGGTGCACGGCGAGGAGTTTCGTTCTTGGCGATAAACGAGCTATGCGAGCGACATCTTCACGTGTCATGGTGATCGTAGTCCCCCATATCATTTGGGCTTCTCCTGTATTTAAAACAGCAATATCCGGATTATACTTACGAAAAACTGCTTCAATCGCAGTTGTATAGATACAATCACCAACGATATAAATAGATCCTTCTTCTATTGCATTTAATATAAAACCGGAAACTGGCCCTAATAGCTTTCCAGAAAGTCCCGTAGCATGCTGCCCGGTAATTCGTTTTATTTGAATACCTCCCCACTCCAAAGAATGATGGACGGGTATTGCTTTCAAAAAACCAGAGGATTGTATAGAGACCTGGTCGTTGGGTTGACAAAATACAGGTATATTTTTATCAAGTATGGAAATGGCCTTTTTATCCCAATGATCGAAGTGGCGATGTGTCAATAGAATGACATCTACTTCCTCAAAAACATGGAGTGGGACAGGTAAGGGGGTTAATGGGTTTCTACGATAATTTCGAGTTAAAGGCACAGGTGAGAGTATTCCGGCATCACTCAACATTGGATCAATCAGTATACGTTTATTTTTTATCGTTAAAATTGATGTTGCGTGTCGAATATGTTGTATTGAAATAGATATGTTAAACAACTCCCCAATAACTAATAACTACTTATTCCAGAAATTATACGTATATCAACTCAGACGACGGATTGACAGTGGTCTATTGCTAACGATTCTAGGAGACGCTATTTGCTGGATTTCAGTGGATTTGAAAATGTAACGATTTCAGGAGACGTTATCATCTTATTTTTGATGAAAAACAGGCTTAAATCTAACGTTTTAGTTGAAATAGCGTTACTGGGAATCGTTACATTTTTTTGTTCGTAAAAAAAGCTTAAATAAGGTTGCTGGGAATCGTTAGCGCTAGCGTTGGCGTGCTTAAAGGTATTGCAGCCAACTTGATGCCAGGAATGAATAAATATTGCCCAGTCCTATTTTTTCTCCAAACTTGCCCTTCGGTTATTTGAGCCATTGGCAGCGCTGCGATGTTTCGCTAACCACTCAAGCCCTTGGTAACTCAACTCTCCGAGCTTCCGTGTGTCGCCAGTCTTCTGGTATTCCTACAGCTTGTTTAATGCGTTTAGCCTTTCGATACCACGTGTAACTCTCAGCACACGGTGCCCTGCCTCATGACAAGGTGGTCTGCCACAGTCGTTTCGTGCGCATGCTCTCATCCTCACGCTCTTTCTGTGCTCCAGTAACCTGTATGTCCCCCGTTGAGGGATGCCTAACTTAATTTTTCGCTGCCAGGGTGATCAATCTGTGCATGCCTTCCCGAATCTGCTGCTCACGGGCATAAGAGAAGGAGAGACGCAGCTTGCAACTGCCGGAAGAATGGGAAGGATCAAAAACCGTTCCAGGCACAAAAGCAACCGATCGCTCCATGCTTCGATGCAGCAGTCTGCCTGTATCTATCCCTTCCGGCAGCTCGGCCCAAATGTTAAGGCCACCTTCAGGACGAGTCCATGTCCAGTCGGTCTCCTTCAGACATTGCTCCATGACTTCCATACGCAGCTGAATGGCGGTTCGCAGCTTGGACAGATGCTGATGCATACGTTCGGATTGAAAGTAACGCAAAAACAGCTTCTGATTCAGCAGCGGTGACCCGTTATCCGTTAAAGCTTTGATCGCCTGCAGTCCTGGCATGAGATGTGAACGGCACATGATAGCTGCAATCCGCAAACCGGGCACAACGTATTTGCTATAGCTGCGAATGTACAGCGTATGCCCGGAAGTATCGTAAGTAAAGATAGGGGCCGGGGGTTTCTCTTTAAAATAAATATCATAGGTGCTGTCGTCCTCCACCAGAAAGCAGCCGTATTGCTCAGCCAGTTCTGGCAGCTGTTTGCGCTGCTCCACCGAAATGCTGATCCCTGTTGGGTTTTGAAAGGTCGGTGTCATATAGAAGAGCCGAGGCTTCTCCGTTTTCATCAGATGCTCGATCTGTTCCAGATCGTAGCCCTCCGGGTGGATATCGGTGAAGACAAGTCGTGCCCCCTGCTTGCGAAAAATCTCCATGGCAGGGCCGTACGTTGGCCGTTCGATCAATACCCGGTCTCCGGGTTTGACCAGCGCACGGGAGATGACATCTATCGCCTGCTGTGCACCGGATGTAATCAGCACTTCGTCAGGAGAGAGGTAGAAACGTTCCTTGCTCGTCAGATGATCAGCGAGACTGCTGCGCAGCTCCAGATCGCCCTGAATGGTTGAATACGTGCCGAGCAGACGAGGATACTGGTCCAGCAGGTCGCGCATTAATTCACCCCAATATCGGTTGGGCAGCAGGGCAGGATCAATCAATGATTTGGAAAACTGATATTCAGCCTCGAGGGATTGGACCCGGTCGAGCGTGTCCCAATGAAGCCAGGCAGACACGGACGGATCATCCGCCTGTTCTGCTTCCGCTAGTGGTTTGGCAGGACTGATATAATAACCGGACTTGTCTTTGACATATACGATCCCGCGCTGTTTCAGCTCTTGATACGCCTTGAAAACCGTAAGCCGATGTACGCCAAGCAGCTCGGACAGGCTCCGTACTGAAGGAAGTTTCTCCTGTTCCGTCCATTCACCTGCTTCAATTCGCACCATGAGATAATGAATGACCTGCTTGTACCGCTTCATGCTGTTATCTGTCATCATGATTGTTTCGCCCACCCGATCCACGCTCCTTTTAAGCTATATTGTAACAGCTAATGGGAGGTAACTGTTCTGTTTTATTTATTCTGTTCTGTAAACGATGAGTTATGATGGAGAACAGAAAAAGGAGTGGTTAACATGGTGGGCATTGCATTTACGATTATGTGTCTCGTTTTCGGGACAACGTTTCTGGCGATTAAAATTGGAGTGGAGGCAGGCATGCCGCCGTTTCTGTCAGCAGGACTGCGATTTGTGATCGCAGGCGCTTTGATGTTTACATGGATGTGGATGAAAGGCAAAGTAAATCTGTCTCTCCTGTTCCGCAAAGAAATGCTGATTACGGGGGCGGGTTTAACCTTCGGTACTTTTGCTACGTTGTATTGGGCTGAACAGCATGTCAGCTCGGGTGTGGGTGCGATCCTTTCCGCTACAGGACCTCTGATGATTATGTTGATGCAGACGGCATTGTTGCGGCAAAAAACATCTGCCCGTATGATTGCTGGCTGTCTGATCGGTTTTACAGGTGTTGTGCTTGTTGTGCTGCCGGGAGTATCGCTTGGCGCAGGTTCACTATTTTTGTGGGGATGTATCGCGGTGCTTGTGGGGGAAATGTGTTATTCGGCAGGCACGCTGTACTCCAAAAAAGTCATTCACCAGTTCAGTGAGATGAGCCCTGTTGCCATCAATGCGGTGCAGATGATGTATGGTGGCGTGTTATTATTCATTCTGTCAGCGTTGACGGAAACCTGGAATATGTCGGCACTGGACGTCTTGCCTGCCGTATCTTCCGTGATCTATCTGACGGTCATCGGTTCGATGGTGGGGCACAGTCTGTTTTACTGGATTATGTCGCGTACAAATCCGCTGTTCCCGGCAACCTGGTTATATATTTCTCCACCAATAGCCGTCGGACTTGGAGCCATTGTTTACGGGGAGCATGTCAGCTGGGTAACGTGGATTGGCGTCGTGCTGGTCATTTCTGGTCTGCTGGCCATGAATGAGAAGGTGAGCCGTTGGTTGAAGAAAAAACCTGTGACAGGGGTGGGCCAAGCTCCTGAATCTGTTTTGAAATAGGATGTCAAGTTTGTATAAAGCTTTCTGATCATCATAAACTTAAAAGCTCAATCTCGAAATCAACTCCTGATTTTGGATTGGGCTGTTTGTTATTCTAACCTGATGTTCTCGTTAACCAATTGATAGTAATATTCATCCATCTGTTCAGCTGTAATTTCTTCTTCAAAATGAAGTATCCACCACGTTACAAGTAAACTGATAACCCCTGAATGAAATTCCGCTACAAGTTCTACAGGAAGTGCAAATTGCTTCCCCCTTCGCTTTAATTCCAGAAAATCTTGCTTGAAGAGTTCGCCGATATAATTTCTGAAAAAATCGTTAAATGCCTCATCTTCCTTTTGATTCTGAACGATCGTTGTAAGCACGTTTCCGAGCATAATTCCAGACAGACTTTGCAGTGGCTGCTGTAGACGCTTTTCTACATCCATTTGCAAATAATCTCGGAGGCACCAAGTGAGAGTGGAGGACAACAGCGCAAATTTATCTTCAAAATGCTTGTAAAACGTTGTGCGATGAACCATGGCTTGGTCACATATTTCATTAATCGTAATGTTACTGAATCGTTGGCCTTGCCTCGATAACAGTTCAATAAGTGCCATCGTTAACAATTTATGAGTTCGGGTAACTCTTAAATCGACCTTCTTACCAACCGTTTTCATCTACATCATTTCCTTATTGTAGTTTATCTGTATACTTATTTCATTTTGTCCCTTACCAAAAAAGAGATTTTAGTTATATATTGGTATTATAAGTATATTTTTGATTGATCTACAACTGTAGAAAAATAACCCTCATAGAAAAGGATAGAATTACGATGAAAGGATGGAGTTATGATGACTGATATGAAAAAAGCTGTCGTGATTGGCGCAGGAATTGCAGGGTTAATCACTGCAAGAATGTTATCTGATTATTATGAAGAGGTATGCATTATCGAGCGAGATGAATTGCCTGCTGAACCATCGAATCGGCAGGGTGTGCCTCAATCCTTTCATCCTCATCGGGTATTGCCGCGCGGCGGACTCATTCTGGAACAGTATTTTCCCGGATACAATGATGAATTGATTGCATTGGGTGCTATTCCTTCACAGAACGAAAAATTTGTGATAGCCAATCGTTACGGAACAATAGTCAACAAAGCGAATGCGGCTGCTTCGTCATTCAACATTGCATCGTGCAGCAGAGCCCTGCTTGAATGGGTCCTGCGTCAGCGAGTACAGAACATCGATCATGTAAGCTTCTTGACCAGTACGGAAGTTACCGGGTTAATCGTATCGGAAGATCGCCATTCCATTACAGGAGTATACACTAAAAAAAGAGGCCGGGATCATCGGATAGAAATGCTTGCAGCGGATATGGTGGTTGATGCCGCGGGACGCTCCTCCAAATTGATCAGGTGGCTTGATGAGATAGGAATACCCGTTCCTGAACCGGAGGTACTTAGGGTATCTCTTGGTTACAGCACCCGTTATTACAACATACCATCCTCTATTCAAAATGAATGGGGAACGGTGATCAAAGAATCAGACCCGGAGCAAGGAATTCGTGCAGGCATGTTCTCGCGAATTGAAAATGATATTGCGGGAGTATTGCTTTTCAACGCAGGAGGCAATGAATACCCTTCCACCGATCCGGATGAGTTTCAAAAGCAGATCAAGCAGCTGTTTGCTTCACATGAAATCGCAGCGTTGGTAGACCAGTTGGAGCCGCTTCAAGGACCGCGAGGATACCGTATTTCCGAGTCTGTCCGTCAACATTTTGAACTGATGGAGCATTGGCCTTCGGGATTACTCGTGCTTGGCGATGCATTCTGCAGCTTTGATCCGATCCATGGCCAAGGTATGACGGTTGCTGCAATTGAGGCCGAGACGATAGGGAAATGTCTAGAGGCACAGCGAGTGCATCCTGAGCCACAGTTTGAGCGCCAGGTGCTGCTTCGTATGCAGCAGGAGATCGAACCGGCCTGGTGGCTCAGCTCCGTGGCCGACCTGCGCTGGCAAGGTGTTGAGCATGTTGGGCCGTCCCGTCTGAAGGGGGTAACCTTTGCTCAGAAATATATCAATTTGTTTGTGAAGCAGGCAATGAAAAAGTCGAGTCAGGAAAACAATAATCGTCTCTTTTTTATGCACTTTCTGATGAATGCCTTAATTCTTCCACCAAGCGAATTTTTTAAAGGGGACATCCTGAACCTGATTTTGAATGACAATGGCTCCAAAGAAGAACTGGAGTTAAGAGCAGAGCTTGGTATAGAAGATCCAGAGCTTTTCCAGCAAAGAATAGATGAGATTATTCCGTCATTTCAGTTGGAGCCCGATGGTCGTATCCAGAAAATGATGGATTCTTTACGGCTTGCTATGAGCAAGTAAGGGGAATAGATGAAAAAAATTATATTAAATTTCATAGCCAGCGTTGTTATTTCTTTCATTGTATGTTTTCTCGTTTTGTTTTTTGCCGCAGTTCCAGATACAGATCGTGTCATTTTATCTATAGCCATTACGATATCACTTCAATTATCCTTAATCACCGCAGTATTGCTCTCGAAACATAAGAAATAAAAAAACAGTCCGGGACCACGAATTTTTGTGATCCCAGACTGTTTTTGTTAAGGAATTGATAATTTACTCTGCATTCAGTACAAACTTCTCAATTACCTCTTTGACCCCGTCTTCGTTGTTGCTTGCTGTAATGTAATCCGCCAGCTCTTTCAGGGCAGGAATGGCATTGCCCATCGCTACACCAAGACCAGCCACTTCCAGCATCTCGTGATCGTTCCATGAGTCACCGATGGCGATGCATTCGCTGAGCTGATGACCGAAATGCTCGGCCAGGAACGTCAGCGCATGGCCTTTCGTGCCTTCTTTATGCATGATTTCGAGGAAATACGGCTTGGACTTCGTAATGTGTACCTCGGGTCCGAGCAGCTCACGAAGCTCGACAGCCACTTGATCCAGATAGTCGGGCTCATCAATGATGAGCAGTTTTGGTGTAGGCTGTTCAATCACTTTAATGAAATCAGACTCAATGTAATATTGCGTGCCGTTTAGTTTGGCATAATCAAGTAGCTTTTGATTTTCCTCACGGGCATAAAGCTTGTCGTCGATGTACGTTTGCAAGTGCAGGTTTTTCTCCAGGCAGTAGTCAAACAGCTTGCGGGAAGCCTCCTGCGGCACATAGCGCTCATACAGCACTTTTTCGTCAAGCAGGTTTTTCACCAAAGCGCCTTGATACGTAATGATCGGTACGTTCAGCTTGGTTTGGCGAGCAAGTGCCTGTGCCGAAGCATACGCGCGTCCAGTAGCGAGAGTTACCACGACACCGTGGGCTACCGCTTGTTCCAGTGCAGTTTGCGTAGCGGGTGTAACTTCCTTGTTGTCGTTAATCAGGGTGTCGTCAATGTCAATCGCGATGAGTTTGTAAGTCATGTGTGCGTTTCTCTCCTTTTTTATCTGGCTCTATTTCATTGAACGAAATAAATAGATTACACGAGACACTCCAAATGCAGATTCATCTTCCGATCACTGTTATCCCCGGATTTTTATTAAAGTTTTACTGGATGGTAAAATCCGGTTCTAAACGCGAGCGCTTCACTTCTTCATATGAATTCTGCCTTTTCCGTTAAACGTGTAATCCTGAATCCGCTCAAACAATCTATATCCATCTAAATTGCTTGTTTATTTATGTTACTCCTCCAGGAAAATAAGACCGATGAAGTCTTCCAGCTCCAGGTTGCCGAAGTAATGTTTCACATCCAGGCCTTCCAGTGCTGAACGCACTTCAGTCTCGTCATAACGCTTGCCGCGCAGCATATCCTCGATATCTGCTACATCGCCAACACCGAAGAAATCGCCGAAGATTTTGATATCCTCGATGCGGCCATCCTTGATGTTCATGCGCAGGTCGATGATGCCCACCGGGAATTTGCGGGTATGCTTTACATTGCTTTCCGGTGACAGACCGTAGTTCCAGTCCCAGTTGTTATAACGCTCGGCCGAGATTTCCTTGATTTTGTCCCAGTCTTTCTCGGTCAGCTTGTACTGTGGAACGTCCTGCGGCTCCATACGGAAAATGTGACGCAGCAGCTCATCACGGAACTCTTCAATCGTCAGATTGGTGTCAATCAGATCACGAATGTTGGCCACGCGGCTGCGTACCGATTTGGTGCTCTTTGATTTGAATTTCTCGGGATTGACGTTCAGGGATGCCTGAACATGCTCCAGATTCAGATCAAACATCAGCGTGCCATGACTGAACATGCGTCCGCGAGTGGCGAATTGCGCGTTGCCGGAAATTTTCTTTTCACCGACTTGCAGATCATTGCGCCCGGTCAACTCGGCATTGACACCAAGCTCGTGCAGAGCTTCAACGACAGGCTGGGTGAATTTGCGGAAGTTGTGGAAGGATTGGCCGTCATCCGCAGTGATAAAACTGAAGTTCAGGTTGCCCAGATCGTGATACACCGCACCGCCCCCGGAAAGGCGACGTACCACCTGCACTCCGTTATCCTGAACGTACTCGATATTAATCTCTTCAATCGTGTTCTGGTGTTTACCGATAATGATCGACGGACGGTTGATGTAAAACAACAGATAGCTGTCATCCTCCATCGGCAGATGCTTCAGAATATACTCCTCAATCGCGAGGTTTACAGAAGGATCTGTAATGCCCTGATTATCTACAAACAGCATGGTCATTCCTCCATTAATGTATATGAGAGGCTTGTAAGCCCCCTATGTAGTGATGCTTGTACAAATGAATCAGAAAACCGAAGTTCCTGAAATTCCTCTTCTATTGTAAACGAATTGCGGTTAGGACACAAAGAAAACACGTAACCTCTTTGTTTACAACTTCTGGCTTTGGCCCCGATCATAAAATGAAAACAATACAGGATTGACCCGTAGCTCCTATGCCCTCCATAATAAAAACAACATGCAGAGAGGATGACGGATGAATGACCGGTTATATTGAAGTGTTCGGACATGGCGGAGATGTGGAGACCGCAGCTTCGCGTTTTGGAGGCAATGCCACAGATTTTCTGGATTACAGCGCCAATATTAATCCGTTAGGACCGCCGAGGGAAGTGCTGGAGGCTTTGCAGCAGGGGCTGCATTCTGTGCTTCGTTATCCCGATCCGGGGCATCGGGGATTCAAAGCGTTGCTGAGTGAACGGCTGGGTGTGACGCAGGAACAAATCTCTGTGGGCAACGGTGCGGCCGAAAGTATGGCGCTGATCCTGCTTGGACTTGCTCCGCGCAGAGTGGGCACTGTAGAGCCGGGCTTCTCGGAGTACCGTGCTCTGGCGCGCCAATTCGGTGCGGAGGTTACACATGCGATGGGGCGGGAAGAGCTGAACTGGCGTGCGAGGCCCGAAGATATTGAACGGCTAATGGAAGAGGTGGACCTGCTTTTCCTCGGACAGCCTAACAATCCAAACGGTGTGCAGTATCCGCTGGAGGTGCTTCACAGGCTCGCACGAAAAGCTGAAGAGAGCGATACGGTGCTTGTCATTGACGAGGCTTTTATTGATTTTATTCCGGCAGCAGAGCGTCAGTCTCTTGCTTCAGATATAAATAAGTATCCGAATGTCATCATCATTCGCTCCATGACCAAGTTTTACGCCATCCCCGGGTTGCGGCTTGGATATGCCATAGGCAGTCCGAAATATATCCAGGCGATGACACGGAAACAGGTCACCTGGAGTGTAAACGGGCTGGCACTTGTTGCAGGTGAAGCCTGTCTGCGCAGCGGCGAACGTTATGAACAGGAGACAATCGCGCAGATTGCGCAGGAGCGTGAACGGCTGGTTGCAGCGCTGGCGAGGTATGGATGCAGTGTAACACCGGGAGAGGCCAATTTCCTGCTGGTACATGTGCCCGCGCCTTGGACAGCGGCTTCCATGCAGGAAGCTTTGGGGCGGAGGGGCATTCTGATTCGCAGCTGTGCCATGTATCCGGGGCTTGAGGCAGGACATGTACGTTTTGCGGTCAAAGGTGCTGAAGCCAACGACAGGTTGCTTGACGTGCTCAAAAGTGTGCTTGAACGAAGCGAGGATCAGGACGAGGATCTGGCAGTGGCCGATCAGGAGAGTCAGCAGACGCAGCATTCCAAAAAAATTAAGGGAGGGGAGCAGGTGTGACACTCCCGTTTTATAACTATTTCACACATGGAAAAAAAGACGAGAACACCTATATGTCCTCTTCTTGGCCGGGTCTGCTCCTATCTGCACATAAACGGCATATCAGGGCGCTCAGTTCACAGCCTGCACAGGCATTATCAAGTGCGGTGTACGGTGGGGGGATGCTCGAACTGGACCGTGTCTTTAACATCTATGTGGACAAGCACTACCGTTGTGATGATCCGCCCCGTGACATCGAGCAGGCGCTGGTCGAATGGCAGGAACGAACGGAGCAGTGTGCCGGATTGTTAACAGCGGTCAGGCTGGAGCATACCTCGATTCAGGAGTATACATGTGATGCTTTTGGGTTGTTGTGTTGTACCACCGCAGGGGTATCGAATGCAGCACGTGCTGGTTCGGAGAGAACTGTTTTTGATGCTTACGGAGAAAAACATCAAGCGACGGCCTCGACACTGCGAGGGACGGAGGCTGTTTCAGCAGCTTACGATCGGCACATTGGAACGGATATCTCTGATACATCAAACAAAGCTTCATCCAATACATCAAGCACATTTTCATATGTTCCAGGCACAATTAATATCATGCTCTGGTTCAACGGTCAGATCACCCCGGGGGCAATGGTTAACGCCATTCAGACAGCGGTCGAGGCCAAGGCAGCGGCACTAGCCGATGCAGGCATCATGGATTCGGAGAACGGACTGACTGCCACAGGCACAACGACCGATGCCATTGTGCTTGCAGTGCGCCAGACCGAGCATGAGAGCCAGCCGCTGCATACGTACGCTGGTACAGCTACCGCTCTGGGTGCGGCGATTGGCAGACTGGTATATGACACGGTGACAGAAAGCCTGCAGGCTGGACTTCACTGGAAAGAGAGGAGAGGACAGGGCGACAATGACATTTGATGTTGGACACCTATGGGCATCATCGTTCTGGGCAGGCATAGCAGGAGCCTGGATCATTATACTTGCGTACATATTGGATCGGTGTATCGGAGACCCGCGCTGGATTCCTCATCCGGTGATCGGCATGGGGAAAGCGATCTCGGCGCTGGAACGTATGATTCGAGCACGCGTGAAGACAAATGAAGGTTTGACAAGAGCTGGTCTGTTATTTCCGCTCCTGATTGCGGGGGGGGCTTTTGTTGTCACATGGGGTGTGCTGCTCCTGCTGGGCTTGATACATCCGATCGTAGCCGGCATAGCCGAAGTCATTCTTATTGCCACGACCATTGCTTCCAAAGGACTGCGTGATGCAGGCATGGAAGTATACCGTCATCTGAAACAGCAGGACTTTGCTGCCGCGAGGCGTGCACTCGGCATGATCGTGGGACGTGATACAGCACATCTGGACGAGCCTGAGGTCGTTCGGGGAACGGTGGAGACGGTCGCGGAAAATATCGTGGATGCCATCGTATCACCTCTATTCTATGCACTCATTGGCGGTGCCCCGCTGGCTATGGCGTACCGTGCTGTCAACACTCTGGACTCTATGGTCGGGTATAAAAATGACAAATATCTGCATCTCGGCTGGGCTTCGGCCCGTCTGGATGATTGGGCGAACTGGATTCCTGCCCGTCTGACGGCGATGCTGTTAATTACGGGAGCATGGGTCATGAAGCTGGACGCCAAAGGCGCAGCGCGTATGGTTAGGAGGGATGCAAGACTGCATCCAAGCCCGAACAGCGGTTTTCCAGAATCGGCCGTTGCTGGTGCGCTGGGCATTCGGCTGGGCGGACATAATGTGTACCACGGCGTTTCCTCGTTTCGTGCGTATATGGGTGAACCAACGCGGCCAATGGAGGCAGAAGATATTGTGCAAACGACACGGCTGATGTTCTGGTCGGCGGGGGCTTTTGTTGTCCTGTGTTTCTTGACCGTACTTGTTGTACGGCTGACGGGAGGCGCACTGTTATGGCAATAAAGACAGGGCAGCAGCATCAAACAGAACGTAGTGCATCCTTAGTGGGTGAATCAGAGCAGCTTGGCCCGCAGCGCAGCATTGTGCTGATCCGTCATGGGACTACGTCCTGGAATGTGGAAAAAAAATATTTGGGGCATACCGACATCGGTCTGCTTCCTGATGCAAATGAAGAGCTGGCTATGCTGCGCGAGCAATGCCGCGGACTCGCATGGGACGCTGTATATTGCAGCGACCTGGTTCGCTGTCGCCAGACGCTTGCGCATATTGCGCCGCAGGCAGCTTCAGAGGCGAAGCTGGACCGGCGCCTGCGAGAGAATGATTTTGGACAGTGGGAAGGTCTGACCTATGAGCAATTGAAGCATAATCCGATCTACCGGAGCTGGATTGATCATCCGCAGGAGGTTACACCACCTGGGGGTGAAGCGTGGTCGTCTTTTGCCGAACGAATTGATTCATTTCTGGACGAGCATATTTGCTCGATGGATGATGTAAGGTTGCCACAAAGTAATCCACACAGGACACTCATTGTGACACATGGCGGGGTCATTCGTTATATGCTTTCCCGGCTTCTTGACGGTGTTGGCTTCTGGGATACTCACGTAATTCCCGGTCAAGCCATTCAGGTTCATCTGCAAAAGCAGGGCGGGAGATGGCTGGGCCGCAGGGTGTCTTTTCCGTCAATCGGGTTGTAAGGTCGTGCAATATACCCTATAATCACAACAGAAGTATGCTTGGTATGGACAGGTTGTACGGGGTGAGATGTGCTGCCTGAGCTGACGTGTTCTGTGCCGAATACTACAGCTGTGTTAGATTGGTTTTAATTCATTATTAACGACCAAGGGTCCCGTGTGTAGAGAGGTTATTCATGATAAGGAAACACAAGGTCATGATCTGCATTAGGGTAAAATGGGGAAGCCGGTGCAAATCCGGCACGGTCCCGCCACTGTGAAACAGGAGTATTCCTGTAAGTCAGATTACCAGCCCTGGACGTACAAGCCGCTGTTCCTTCGAGGAAAGGACAACGTTTCGGGCCATTCTATGCGCATGGACAGCCTAGGGCTGCACATGTACAGATTGCCGTAAGCGAGACGTTCTCCCTGATCCTTTGTAAGAGGGTCGGGGATTTTTCATGTTGTACACGATACAGTCAAGTAATCCTATACACGTTTAACGGAGAGTGCAGAACGAATTTGGAGAAACGAAGTGCTCGCCTGAAAGCTTTCTACAAGAAAGCTGCATCGGAAGCATACGCTTATCACCGGATTTTTCCCTTTACACAAGGGAATCAAAAAAATTCGGGGATAACAGCGATCGGAAAATGGTACTGCAATCGGAGTGGCTCGTGTATAACAAAAGCAACAACAATAGTACAGATAAAGAAGGGGAGTTTAAATCAATGATTAAGAACTGGAAAGCACTATCATCTCTGCTGAGTGCAGCGATGCTGGCACTGGCGCTGGCTGGATGCGGCAATACCGCAACAAAAGAAGGCGCGGGTAACTCACAGCAACCTGCACAGGAGCAGTCTCAGGAACAAACGCAAACGGATTTGAAAACCCAATATCCATTGACGGTTACGGATGCAACAGGTGAGTCTTTCACTTTTGAAAAGGCGCCAACCAAAATCGTATCGGTCTCACCTGCCGAGACAGAGTCTCTGTTTGCTCTGGGACTGGATAATGAGATTATTGGTGTGTCCGATTATGACGATTATCCGGAAGCAGCCAAAACGAAAGCCAAAATGGGCGGCATCAACAAGCCGAATGAAGAGTCCGTAATTGCAGCCGACGCCGATATCGTATTCGGAGGCATTTCATTAAGCGAGGATGCAGTGAAAAAGCTGCGTGATATGGGGATCACCATTTTCAAAACTGACCCTAAATCCATCGACGATGTCATGAAAAATATCGAAACCTTCGGTAAAATTACCGATCATCAGGAGCAGGCGCAGAAATTGATTGCACAGATGAAGCAGGATGTAACTGATGTGACCGAAGCGGTAAAAGCTGTAAAACCGGAGGATAAGAAAAAAGTATATATTGAATTCTCTCCAGGCTGGTCTGTAGGTAAAGGTGAGTTCATGGATGAACTAATCACGGTTGCAGGCGGAACCAATATTGCTGCAGACAAAGAGGGCTGGTATGAAATTAATGAGGAGAACGTCATTGCCTCCAACCCGGATGTTATTTTGTACGCCAATGATGTAGTGGAGGACTCCAAAACGCTCGATCAGATCATCAAGGCACGCAGCGGCTGGGATCAAATAACAGCAGTGAAGAACAATGCTGTTATTGGTCTGGATGCTAACTTGCTCAGTCGTCCGGGGCCACGTGTAACTCAAGGGCTGAAAGAAGTTGCCAAAGCGATCTATCCTGACCTGTTCAAATGAGCAGAAAGCTGATCCTGTTCGGAACAATGGGCATGGCGCTGCTGGTGCTTACCGTGCTCATCTGTACGGGCATCGGTTCAGTGGCGCTTCCTATCCGGGACATCGCAGGTATTCTCGTTCATAAACTGCCATGGGTGGGGGACTGGATTACACCTGATTGGAGTAAGGCTGCCGAACAAATTATTTGGAAAGTGCGGTTCCCGCGTGTCTTACTTGCGATGCTCGTAGGTGCTTCACTAGCGATAGCAGGGGCGGGCTTTCAAGGTGTACTGCGCAATCCGCTGGCTGATCCATTCACACTGGGGGTTTCCTCAGGTGCTTCAGTAGGTGCAGCGTTCCTGATTTTTTTCGGTTTGCAGTACGCTTTAATCGGCATTTGGACGTTGCCGCTGGTTGCTTTTTTGACCGGGGTTATTACGTTATGGTTTGTGCTGGCACTGGCTCGTGAAGGGCGGAAAATACCAACACATAGCCTCATATTGGCGGGTGTGGTGATGCAAAGTTTCCTGGGTGCGGTCGTTTCGTTCCTGTCGACCATGTCCAAGCAGACGATTAATGAAATTATATACTGGACGATGGGAAGTCTGGCTTTGCGCGGGTGGTCGTATACGGCCATCCTTTTCCCGTATTTCCTGCTTGGGCTGGTCTTTCTCTGGAGCCGGGCGCGTTCACTGAACGTGCTGGCACTCGGTGAACGTCAGGCTGCACATATCGGCGTTGGCGTGGACAGACTCAAGCTGTCCGTGCTTGCTGCGGGCACGCTGCTTACAGCCGCGGCTGTCTCTGTGTCTGGAGTCATCGGCTTTATCGGATTGGTTATCCCGCACATGCTGCGCCTGCTGGTAGGGCCGGATTATCGACTGCTGGTGCCTCTGTCTGCTATTGGTGGGGCAATCTTTATGGTGTGGGCAGACACGATTGCCCGCTCCCTGCTGGCTCCGACGGAAATTCCGCTCGGCGTTGTCACTGCATTTGTCGGGGCGCCGTTTTTTGCCTACTTGCTGCATCGGAACAAAAAGCTGCAGAAGGGGATGATGCCGTGAAGAAGCAGATGAAACAAAGGATGAGGGATTCTCAAATTCCTTCCTCCACGATGCTGGTGTCTCTTGCAGGGGCAGGCAAATCATATGGAGAGCATCCTGCATTACAGGATATAAACTGGAAGATTGCGGAAGGAGAATGGTGGGGCGTCGTTGGGGCGAATGGAAGCGGGAAGTCAACCCTGCTGCAGCTTATTGCCGGAACGGAAGGACTAAGTACAGGTCAGATTACGATAGATGGTCGCGATATCGGCTCTTACAGCCGCAAGGATCTGTCACGTATGATTGCCGTTTTGCAGCAGGACGGTCTGCCGGCGATCTCCTATCCTGTACGCGATGTCGTGGAAATGGGTCGATATCCGTATCAGAACTGGTTAGGTCGTGAATCGGCAGAGGGAGCCCGTGTGGTAGACAGTGTGATGGAAGAGCTGGGACTGACGGAGCTTGCAGAGCGGCCGCTGGATACGCTGAGCGGTGGTCAGCGGCAGCGTGTAGCACTGGCCAAAGTGATGGCACAGGAGCCGCGCCTGCTGCTGCTGGACGAACCAACGACGTTTCTGGATATTAAATATCAATTGCAATTTATGGAGCTGCTGGCTGCATGGAGGCAGAAAAACAACATCACTATAGTAGCTGTGCTGCATGATTTGAATCTGGCTGCATTGTTTTGTGATCGGATTCTGGCACTGAGGGAAGGTGCTATGGTCGGGAAGGGCACACCTCACAGCCTGATGACGGAAGAGCAGATTCGGGACGTTTTTCGCGTTGAACCTGTGATGGTGTCCCATCCGAGCCATGCCGTGCCTCAATTGCTGCTGCGTCGGGAGAAGTAAAAGTGCGCGAGTTAATCAAGTAAATGCAGGCGTGGTAACGGAAATAAATGCGTGTGTTGGTTTTAATGAAGCATGTGTGTGACATCTAATCAAGTGGCGTTGTTTAATGTAAATGCTGCGTGATCAACGGAGTAAACGAAGCGGGAGAACCCCCTATTTTGATGAAGGAAGTGCTGGTTGGATGAAGAATGAACAGATATTGGAACAATGGCTGACAAAAATTGTGGCTCCTGACCTGAACGTGGCTGCGGAAACGTCGGCTCATGTGGATGTACTCACGAAACCGCCCGGAAGTCTCGGGAAATTGGAAGAGCTTGTGATTCGTCTTGCAGGTATGACGGGGAAAGCTCAACCACGGTTTGATCGCAGAGCGGTGATTGTGATGGCTGCGGATCACGGTGTGGTCACAGAAGGCATTAGTGCTTTTCCGGCGGAGGTAACACCGCAGATGGTAATGAATTTCCTTGCTGGAGGTGCTGCTGTGAATGTGCTGGCCCGTCAGGCGAGAGCAGAGGTCATCTGTGTTGATATCGGTGTCAATGCTGATCTGCAGCATGCGGATCTGTTCTCCCGCAACGTTCGTAAAGGTACAGCCAACATGGCCCAAGGGGCGGCGATGACTCGTGATGAGGCGATTCAGGCCATCTTGACAGGTGTGGAGGTGGTCGCCGAAGAAGTGGCAAAAGGTACACAGCTGTTTGTCACTGGAGAGATGGGGATCGGGAATACCACGGCAAGTGCTGCGGTGATGAGTGCACTCACCGGCATAGCACCTGCTGCTGCGGTTGGACGCGGAACGGGTCTGGACGATGCGGGTCTGCAGCGTAAAGCGGCTGTTGTCAGCCAGGCGCTGAGTGTGAACCAACCTGACCCGGACGATGCGCTTGATGTGTTAAGCAAGGTGGGCGGGCTGGAGATTGCCGGACTCACCGGGGTTATCCTTGCCGCTGCAGCTCATCGCTGCCCTGTCGTTATAGACGGATTTATCTCCACAGTTGCAGCGCTGGTTGCGAGACAGCTGGCTCCTCTGAGTACAGCCTATATGATCGCATCGCATACCTCCAATGAGAATGCACATGCAGCGCTGCTGCGTGAGCTTGAACTGAAGGCGATGCTTGATCTGGATATGCGTCTTGGTGAGGGAACCGGCGGGGTATTAAGTCTGCATCTGATTGATGCGGCTTGCCTCATTCTGAATGAGATGGCAACCTTCACAAGTGCTGGTGTGTCCAATGGTTCAGGAGATGGCTCCCGATGAGTGTACTGGTCACAGGCGGGGCACGCAGCGGTAAAAGCTCGTTCGCCGAGCGTCTCTGTATGCAGCGTTCCTCGGAGGCATGGTATGTGGCGACAGCCCAGGCATATGATGACGAGATGCGTGAACGCATTGCGATGCATCAGAAGCAGCGCGAGGACTCGGGTTACCTCTGGCGTACGATGGAGGAACCGCTGGCATTGCCCGCGTTGATAAAACGTATGGGCGAAGGACATACGGGTACTTCTGCACCGACAATTCTGGTCGATTGCTTGACCCTTTGGCTGACCAATGTGCTTTTAGCGCATGAACAGGACGAGAGCCATGTGCTTCAGGGGCAGCTGGATGCGTTGGTGGAAGCGATTCGAACCTATCCGGGTCTGCTCGTGCTTGTCACGAATGAAGTAGGCGATGGAATTGTGCCTGAGTACAAGCTGGGCCGCATTTATCGTGACCTGGCGGGGGTGCTCAATCAGCGTATCGCAGCGATCTGCGGCGAAGTATTTCTCGTCACCGTGGGCATCGCGATTGAATTAAAAAGCAAGGAGTATCGTTTATGAAGCAGGATGCATCCGGCTCAGCCGTTCCGCAGCGGAAACATGCGGCTGCAGCCGCATTTCAATTTTTGTCCCGTTTTCCTGTGAAAATGCAGCTTGATTTTGTGCCGCCACTGCTGCGTGAAAGTGCAGTGTATTACCCGCTTGTCGGTGCGGCAATTGGTCTATGTGTCTGGTTTGTCGGCGCACTGAGCGGTCAACTGCTGCCTGCTTTTCCGGCAGCGGTTCTGACCTTGACGTTATGGGTGTGGCTGACCGGAGGGCTTCATCTCGACGGATGGATGGATACGGCGGATGGACTGCTCAGTTACCGCAGCCGTGAACGTATGCTGGAGATTATGAAGGACAGCCGGGTAGGAGCTATGGGGGTTATAGCCTGTGTACTGCTGCTTATGATGAAGGCTGCTCTGATCGCGGACTTTATTGCCCGCGGTAGCTGGGTGTACGGCGCTTTGCTGATTCTGCCCATGATCTGGAGCCGCTGGTTCATGGTGTACGCGATGTCGGCCTGGCCTAATGCACGCGGGGATGACGGGCTCGCTGTATTATTCAAAGGGCTTGGCGAGCGCAGCGAGGTCCAGCGATCACGTCGTGCCGCTCTCATGCTTACGCTGATTGCAGGCGTTGTCACGCTGGCTGCGGTAGGGCTTTTTAAACCGGATACAGCGATTGCGGATGTGATGGTCAGCGGGTTTGGAACCTTACCGTGGTGGCTGTATCCTGTATCGGCTGTTATTGTCCTGCCTGTCGCATGTTATTATATTGGCCGCTTTGTGGCTTCGCGGATCAGTGCACGACTTGGAGGGCTTACCGGGGATACATATGGTGCCATGAATGAACTTCTGGAAGCCGCTTTGCTGACGGTGTTAAGCGTGCTGCAAGGACTATTTTGGTTGTAACGATCGTTGTAAAGAAAGCAGATGCAGACAGGGGGGAGCAGCGTGCGTGAGAAACAAAAACAACCGGCGGCTGTACTGATGCTGCAGGGAACGGCTTCCGATGTAGGGAAAAGCGTCATTACTACTGCGCTATGCCGGATTTTCAAGCAGGACGGCTTCAGGCCTGCTCCGTTCAAATCACAGAATATGGCGCTGAATTCCTACGTCACAGCAGATGGCAAGGAGATTGGGCGAGCGCAGGGGGCACAGGCTGAAGCCTGCGGAATCGAGGCTACAACCGATATGAATCCGATTCTGATCAAACCTGTGCGGGATATGCATTCCCAGATTGTGGTACATGGTGTTCCTTTTGCGCAGATGAGTGCGTCAGATTACCGTCAGCATTTTCTGCCAGAAGCCAGGCAGACCGTAATGGATGCCTTGAACCGTCTTCGTGATGCCTACGATATCGTTTTAATGGAGGGAGCGGGCAGCCCGGCTGAGATCAATCTGAAGGACCGGGATATCGTGAACATGAACCTGGCCGGATGGGCGGATGCACCGGTGATTCTGATCTCCGATATTGATCGCGGTGGTGTATTTGCATCGATTGTAGGTACGCTTGAACTGCTGGAGCCCCATGAGGCAGCCCGTGTCAAAGGCTTCATTATTAACAAGTTCAGAGGGGATCTTTCCTTGCTTCAGCCCGGTTTGGACTGGCTTGAGGAACGCACAGGCATTCCTGTCCTGGGTGTGCTGCCATACATAAGAGATATACAGATTGAAGCAGAGGATTCGGTGGTGCTGGATTCCCTGCGTCATGGCAAAAGCGGGCAAACAGAGCTGGATATTGCTGTTATCCGATATCCGCGCATTTCTAACTTTACAGATTTCGATGCGTTGCTTCGCGAACCGGATGTGAATGTACGTTATGTGACCTCTCCAGAAGAACTGGGCAGGCCGGATGCAGTTATTTTGCCAGGTACAAAGGATACCATCGGTGATTTGATTTTTCTAAGGGAGTCGGGCCTGGAACGGGCGATCCTGAACGATATGGAACAAAAGGCAATGCAGTTGGTTGGCATATGCGGCGGATATCAGATGCTGGGACGTCACCTGAAGGACCCGTTTGCAGTGGAGGCCAATCAGATTCAGGAAGCCGAGGGCATCGGACTGTTGCCGCTGTCCACGACATTTCTTCAGCACAAACAGACGGTGCGGGCAGCGGGCAAGATACAGCCGCTTCATCCGTTACGTCTCAGTGGGATGACGAATTCAGACATAAACACAGAGCAAGAAGCACACACAAGCACAGCTTCTGTACCTGTAAACGGATATGAAATCCATATGGGGGTCACCGAGTGCCATGAGCCCGAGCAGGTGACTGCGCTGTTTGAGATTGCTCATGCAGAAGGAGAGCCCTTTCTGGAAGGCTGGGGCACTTCGGATGGAAGCGTATGGGGCACGTATTTGCACGGTTTGTTCGAAAGCGACCGATTCCGGCGCTCCTGGCTGAACGGTCTGCGAGAAGCGAAGGGACTTGCTCCGCTGGAGGAAACGTACAGCGCTCATGAGCGTAAGGAGATGGAATTTGATCGGGTGGCTGATTCTTTGCGCTCGTCACTGGATATGAAACGAGTATACGAGATTATGGGTGTAATGCAGCGAGAATAAATAAGAGGACTTCTATAAGCCGACTTCTATAGGAATAATCATCTGATCATCTTTGTATGTTCAACTTATATCGCATCTAATCCAAAGAACACCCCCAAGGGCGGGCAGTCCGTTCGGTATGAACGAAGCTGCTGCTATATGGGGGTGTTCTTTATCATTCAATCATGTTCTCCTGTTTAAATCATCTGATCATGTGTTCTTGTTTAAATCTTTGGAAGCAAGGTTATAGATATTTGTTCGTGCCCGGTTCTCGTATGTTCCAGTTGAGATTGGAGCATCAAGCGCGTCCTCTAGTTGATCGTGAACTTCTTCATCGCCGTTTGCAATTCGACAGCCCGCTCATGCAGGTGGCGAACCGTATTGGAGTGAGAATCCATCTCGCTTAGCTGCATTTCTGCCGTAGCAGCAATCTGCTGCATGCTCTCACGTGATCTGGATGTAATCTGTGCTGTTTCTTCCACCGAAGCGCTGACCTCTTCTGCACCTGCAGACACCTGCTGTGTGGATGAGGACACCGTCTGAATGGTGAGATTAACATTTTGAATGAGCTCATTTAGCTGCTGGAAGGCCGAACCAGCCTTCTGCACAACCTCGGTTCCAGAACCAATCTCCTGCGTTACACGGTTCATTGCACTAACGGAGCGCTCGGCGTCTTCGCGAATGGTGCCGAGGTAATCGGCGATTTCCTCTGTTGCCGTTTTGGATTGTTCTGCCAGCTTACGGACTTCTCCGGCGACGACAGCGAATCCGCGTCCGTGTTCACCGGCACGTGCAGCTTCGATGGAGGCATTGAGCGACAGCATATTAATTTGTTTCGTGATTTCAAAAATGGAATTGACGATTGTACCGATCGCGACAGAACGTTCATTCATCGTTTCAATGTAACGCAGCGATTCGCTGGCCGTTGCGCCGACACGCTCCATCTGTTCAACTGCATTCTGTGCAAGCTGATTTCCGTTTGTTGCTTCTGTTGCGGCTTCGCTAATCTGTTCCGAGACTTCTGATGCAGACGAAGCGATATGCATAATGCCCTGCGTGATCTCTTCCATGGCTCTTGCATTCTCGGATGCACTGGAAGCAATGCTAACGCTGCCCTTTCCGGCTTCTTCTGCAGCCTGGCTGGAGTTCTGTACCATGCCGGACATGGATTCCACCCGCTGCAGCAGGTCATTGGATCCAACCACCACTTCGTTGGAGGTAGACAACGCGTGGCTGATCATTTCTTTGAGATTATGCGTCATGGTCTGGAAGCTTGCGGCCAGCTGGGCAATTTCGTCCTTGCCTTTCATCTTGAGCTCCGTGGTCAGATCACCTTGAGCGATTCGCTTGCTGTGCTCAACGAGTGTGCTGATTGGTCTGGTAACTCTTTTGACCATACTGGTAGAGATGAGCCAGCCAAGTACAAATACCAAAGCAGTGATACCCAGGCACAGCCAGAAAATCTGGGCAATTTTATCCTGAATAAACTTGGCATCCATGCTGACGGCCATGAGCATATTACTTCCTGAAATCGGGATAAATACAGCTTTATGTACACCATAGGCATCTGCATAAACGGAACTGATCGCAGCTTGTTTCTTCTCGCCTGCCTCTGTCATTGCTGGGTTGATGTCTACGACATCTCCGGCCTTCATGCCTGAGTTATTGCTTGCAACAACGACGCTGGCCTGATCATCCTGAAGGGCAACAACGTAGACAGCATCCAGGCTGTGCTCTTTGGCTTCTTCGGACAGGGAGGATTCTAACGTCATGGCAGCACCCTCGGCGCCTGCTCCGCCACTTTGCACCTGCAAAATTTTGGATGCAGATGTGTTTTTGTATATATCCTGAATGGATGTGCTCAGGACTTTATCGAATTGTGGAAGCACATAACTTTGAATAATATTCATTGATACGGCGTAGAAACTGATACTGAACAACAGGGAGGCAACCAGCAGCACAAGGAACAGTGTACCCCTGATCTTGCCGGCAACGGTTCGTTTGCGAAACATACAATCATCCTTTCACGTCATATTCATTAACATTATCCCTTTTCTTTTATCGTATGGCCTTTTTACCAACGAACAAAGACCTAGTTTTCATGTTTATAAAACTTGGGAATAAGCGGATATACCTATTTTACAAAATTAACCGCGGGTTGAATACAACTTTTTTCATAAAACTGCAATTATTTTCATGAAACGTGCATCCGTTACACAAATATTACATAATATCAATTAATACCTACCAGAATAGTTTGATATGTGTTATATTGTTCATTGTCCCTTTTGTGGGAAACATATAAATAGAAAATCGGTTTGATCACCGGTTAAACATGTCTGAGGAGGATATGAAGTAATGAATACATTTCTAATGATTGTGAATGTAGTAGTTATGCTGGCACTGCTGGGTGTGCTCTACTGGATGCAGAAGAAACACATCTCGTTTACGAAGCGTGTATTTGCGGGGCTTGGTATGGGCGTTGTGTACGGTGTAATTCTGCAATTGATCTATACATCAGGTTCGGATGTCATTGCGAAATCAGTCGATTGGTTTAATCTGGTCGGCTCAGGATATGTTCGTTTGCTGCAAATGGTCGTGATTCCGCTCATCATGGTGTCGATTATTTCGGCGATCATGAATCTGAAGGGCAAGCAGAACCTCGGTAAAATGAGTGTTTCGATTATTGCAATCCTGTTGATTACAACAGCCATTGCTGCGGGGGTCAGCATTGTGACCAGTCTGGGCTTCAACCTGACTTCCATTGAGATTCAAGGAGGAGAACGGGAGACTGCACAGATTCAGAAGGTGGAGGAGCGCCTGGCTGATGTGAAGGATCAGACGATTCCACAGCAGGTGCTGGAGTTCATCCCTTCCAATCCATTTGCGGATATGACGGGTGAACGCCGTACATCGACCCTTGCTGTTGTTATTTTCTCAGCTTTTATCGGAGTAGCTGTGCTGGGACTGGATCGTAAAAAACCACAGCAGGCAGAAACGTTCCGCGGCATGGTCAATGCTGTTTATGCCGTTGTGATGCGGATTGTTACGTTGGTGCTGAGGCTTACGCCTTACGGGATTTTAGCGCTGATTACAAAAGTAACGGCGACAACCAATGCGGAAGAGATATTAAAGCTCATCAAATTCGTGATTGCGTCTTATGTCGCGCTGGCAATTATGTTTATTATTCACCTTATTATCATCACTTTGTCTGGCTTCAACCCGGTGACGTATCTGAAAAAGGTGCTGCCAACGCTGGTATTTGCCTTTACGTCCCGTTCAAGTGCTGCGGCTATTCCACTGAATGTGGAGACACAGACGAAGAAACTCGGCGTATCGGACGGGATTGCCAACCTGTCTGCAAGCTTCGGGGCTACGATTGGGCAAAACGGCTGCGCCGGGGTATATCCGGCCATGCTGGCGGTAATGATCGCTCCGACGGTCGGTATCGACCCGCTGAGCTGGGACTTTATTGTCACGTTGATCCTCGTCGTGATGATCAGTTCGTTTGGTGTGGCTGGCGTTGGCGGCGGGGCAACCTTCGCCTCCCTGATCGTATTGTCCACCATGAATCTGCCTGTGGCTCTTGTTGGACTGCTCATTTCCGTGGAGCCGCTGATCGACATGGGTCGTACAGCGCTTAACGTGAACGGGTCGATGACATCCGGACTGTTGACGAGCAAGATTTTGAAGGAAAACGATCGGGATACGTTTAACGATCAGAGCCGTGAGCTGGATTCTGCGGCTCACGCGTAAGCTGGGGCGGGGCCTTGCGCCGCAGCTCTTGCAAGAGATAAGCAGATGCTCGGCAAGGTGAGCATTCTGCAATAGATGGCGCAGAGCCGTCCTTCGGAGAACTTCGAAGGGCGGCTCTTGCGTATGTAATTACGCCGGAGCGTGCGGCAGGGCACGGGGCGGGAGTCTTTTTTTCCAATAGACAAGGGGGGAGGAGATGTGATAGAGTATTCATGTTTTGGCCCTGTGCCAAGCCGCGGTTCGTAACCATCCCGCGTAATCAAAACTAGGAAGGCAGTGTATGTATTCATGTTTAATTTAGGCTTTGGAGCGGTATTTGTTCTCGTGACGTATGGATTTTTCCTCTTGTGTTACCGCTTGTTTGGCAAAAAAGGTCTGTATGCCTGGATTGGTGTAGCTACCGTCATCGCTAACATTCAGGTGACCAAAACGATAGATATTATGGGCATTGTGCTGACGCTGGGCAACACGATGTATGTCAGTATGTATTTGACGAGTGACCTGTTGAATGAGAAGTATGGATCGGGTGAAGCGCGAAAAGCGGTGTGGTTTGGATTTTTCACGCTGATCATGACAACGGTTCTGATGCAGATGGTATTGTTCTTTGATCCGGCACCGACGGACTTTGCCCAGGAATCCATGGAAAAATTGTTTGGTCTGCTGCCACGACTGGCACTCGGCAGTTTATCTGCGTATTTCATCAGTCAGTTTCTGGATGTACGTCTGTTCAGTTGGCTGCGCAAAGTAGCGCCCGGACGCAATCAGCTGTGGATTCGCACAAACGGCAGCTCGATTATCAGCTCCTTTGTGGATACACTCGTATTCTGTACGGTTGCCTTTGTCTTCATCTATCCATGGGACGTATGGCTGGAAATTTTCCTGACCACGTATCTGATCAAGTTTGTGCTGACTGCGGTAGGAACGCCGTTTCTATATGCTGCACGCAGCTTCAAGTTCAAAGATGAGGCTTGATGAATATTCAAAAAGGATCATGTTGAGATTTCCCTCTGCGCAGCCGCTTGCAATTGGACTGTGCAGGGGGATTTTTAATAGACAGCATATTTTATCGAAACGAGAAATAATGCTTTTTACATTTTTATGGAAAAGTTATAATGGAAACAACCTGTCGTAATGAGCGAACGTGTAGCATTCGTGGGCAATGACTTCATACCAAGGGCAAAGGGGAATCACACATGTACTCAACACTGCGTTATACATTGGAAAGCAATGGCACAACCTACGAGAATGACAGCATTAATGCCTCGTTATTGGTGGAGTTAATTACGAATCTGGAATTGCAGGATTATGTGGTGCTTGAACCTTCAGAGTTGGTGGAGGGAAGTATGTATATGCAGGCTGCTGCGCTTAAGGAACCCGGGCAAATGGTGGCGGAGATTCGTTTGCAGGAAGGAGAGAACGGTTTCCGGCATTACAGCTATACTACGGCAGATCCGACGGTGATCATTCAATGGATTCTGGATTACTGGGGGAAGCAGCAGCTGCCACAACTGGCGTCCTGGAAGGATATTACGCATGAGTTGGGTTAATTGAAGGAAGTTTAATGGTAAGCAGTTTAATGATAAGTAGTAAAATTGTATAGGGGAATTGTAAGTGAGAAAATTAAAATATTAAAATCCCGCAAACCATGAGGTCATGGAATGCGGGATTTTTTTCGTTTGCGTGTGTGTCCGTGGCCTGTTCTGTATCTGTGTACAGACTAGTCTGTCAGGATTTGCAGTTCTTTCGAATAGGTGGTCAGCACCTCTACACCTGTCTCGGTTACGAGCACATCATCCTCAATTCGCACGCCGCCTGCTGCCGTATAAATCCCCGGCTCAATCGTAAACACGGTTCCAGCCTGAAGAAGGTCCGTATTTTCGCCGTGAAGTGAAGGATATTCGTGCACATCAATGCCGAGTCCATGTCCGACACGGTGCATAAAGCGCTCGCCGTAGCCTGCATCAATCGTTACCTGGCGGGCAGCATGGTCCACCGAAGCACAGGTAATGCCTGGTTTAACTACCTGAATAGCGGCTTCGTTGGCTGCAAGCACCGTGTTATAGATAGTACGCAGCTCTGGCGAGATATCTCCAAATGCAAACGTTCGCGTAATATCGGATGCATATCCTGCGGCATACACACCCATATCAAACATCAGCAGGTCTCCATGCTGAAGCTTGCGGTCACCAGGCGTGCCATGCGGCAGGCCGGTTTTGGGCCCGGTCAGCACCATCGTGTCAAAGGAAGGGCCATCTGCTCCAAGCTTTTTCATCTGATATTCCATCTCGGCTACCAGTTCAATCTCCGTTACTCCTGCACGCACATGGGTAAGACCTTGGCGCAGTGTTTCTTCAATAAGATAGATCGCGTGGCGAATACGAGCGACTTCATCCGGTGTTTTGTTGACACGCAGCGCGCGCAGCAAGGGACCGACATCTTCGAAGCTTGCACTACCGAGTGCTGAGGTCAATTGCTCATAACGGGAGACGGTGACGTATTCTTTTTCCAGACCAACCCGGCCCAGGCGTCCCTGATATCGGTCAAACAAGGCATAAGGATTATCGGTGTCCGAATGCGTCGCAATGTTGGATACGGAAGAAGCGGCTGCCGCAGCGTCGGCGTCCAGTGCGGGTACAATCAACAGCGGGTCTTCGCCACGCGCCAGCATCAGACCCATAAAGCGTTCATGCGGATTGCTGGCATACCCGGTCAGGTAATAAATATGTTTGGGATCGGTAATGAGCATGGCGTCCAGCCCTTGCCCGGACAGATCGGCCTCGAGTCTTGATAAAGGAGTTTGATTCATGATTGGATGTATCCACCTTTCCATATGTGCTGCATAGGTTCGTGATTCGTCGTGCTGTTTCTATTGTTGTGCTGTTTCTATTATAGAAGATATTCATGGATTTCCCAATCACAAGATGGTCGTGAGATGTTCAAATAAAAGGCATTCCAGAATTTTATAATCCCAAAGTGTATAGAGGCACTAACGACCACCGTTGTGCAACACGGAACCGCTGGAAGTTTTGTACGGTGCGAAAAGCGTTTATCCGTCAGAGTCTGCATGCAATTCGTAAGAAATGGCTGCATATGTGAGCATGGAAATACGAGTTTATATCGTTTAAGTGAGGAGTGGCAAGGGTAATACAGGGCGAAACGTTTTATCTTATGAATGCCGTTGTACATCAAGCAAGAATAAAGACATAGACACATGGAGCCATCGGAGCCATCAGAACCATGGAAGCCCTTTCAATTTCGATACGTTATAATGATTCCAGATAGAGCTGCGATGTGGGAGAGAGGCTGACATATATTATATCAATGAGATCAGAACGAAAGGAGAATTCAATCTGTTATGAACAATCGATTAACCGTGCCGCTGTATGCATCCTTACTTAGTATGGCTTTGTTGACCGCGTCCTGTACACCGGGTGATCCGGCATCAAGCTCACAATTGTCTTCTCAGGGAGAGGGAACGGGTCAAGGGCTGACGGCAAAGGGGAGTAATTCTGGAGCTGCTGCTGGACCTGGAGAGAGTGGAGAGCAAGGCAGCGTCGTTGTGCCTTATCAGGCGTCTGTGCTGGTGGAGGGGCTGAATGCACCTTGGGAGATGGTAACAGCTGCAGATGGGCAAATGTTTGTTACGGAGCGCCCGGGAACGATTCGTGTCATTACGGATGGAAAGCTGGAGTCTGAACCGCTGATTGAATTTGAGGCCCCTTTTAACGAAGAAGGAGAAGGCGGGCTGCTGGGGCTGGAGATTGATCCAAACTTCGAGAGTAACGGATATTTGTATGTGTATCACTCCTATCTGGACGGGCAGGATATCGCCAATCGGGTGCTGCGTTTGAAGGTGAATGATGGAAAAGCGGTGATTGACCGCGAGCTGCTTGCTGATATTCCTGGCGGGGTGAATCATAACGGTGGACGTATCAAGATTGGCCCGGATGAACGGCTTTACATTACCACTGGTGAACGTTACGAACCGGAGCTGGCACAGGACCAGAACAGTCTTGGTGGAAAAATACTGCGCATCGGTCTCGATGGCTCGATCCCTTCAGATAACCCTTGGCCGAATTCCCCTGTATACAGTATGGGGCATCGGAACGCTCAAGGGCTGGCATGGAACCCGGATAACGGGTATCTCTATGCGACCGAGCACGGTCAGCGCAATCATGACGAGATTAACCGGATTGTTGCCGGGGAGAATTACGGCTGGCCCGAAGTGGAGGGCGACGATGATGGTGGTGGCGCCTATCAGGCCCCGCTTGCGCATAGTGGCAATGAAACTTGGGCGCCTTCGGGCGTAGCTTATATTACGGAAGGCCCATGGGCCGGGTCGCTGGTAGCTGCCAACCTGAGAGGGGAGCAGCTGCTGCGGGTGATATTGTCCGAAGACGGTACAAAGGTCGAACAGGTAGTTCCTTTTTTCAAAGGGGAATGGGGACGCATCCGCAATGTGAGTGCCGGTGAAGACGGCAAGCTGTACGTGCTCACGAACAATCGCGATGGGCGCGGCTCGCCGCGTGACGGGGATGACAAATTAATCGTGCTTACTCCAGAAGCATGAAATGAAGAGAAAGTAACGATCAGTGGAGACACGTAAGGAGAAACTTCAGGTTCAATGGAACGAGAAAGCCGTGGTAAAAGAGTGTCAGGAGAGGGCGCACTGAGAGACAGAGCGAATGAAGTGACTCGGTTATTCTAACGATTCGAGGGAAGCTTATTTGGTGGATTTTGAGCGTTTGAAAAATGTAACGATTCTCAGGAACGCTATTTTGCTGAAAAGGTGCATAATTGGGAGATTCCAGAGGTATTTCGAGCAAATAAGCTCTCTAGGAATCGTTAAAAAATAAAAAGTGGCGAATCAGACCAAATAAGGCTTCTGGGAACACTAGTCATGCGTTAAACCTGACATGAATAATCAGCAAAAAAAGTGAATTTAGACTTCCAAACCATAAAAAAATCCCCTAATGTAAAAGTGTGGCACATGTTATCCACGACTC
>NZ_JBNOKM010000022.1:0-79065 GCF_050171015.1 Paenibacillus sp. TC-CSREp1
ATTCTTTATTTCACTGTTAAAGAGAATTGCTAAAAATATTAATTTATAATGTTAGGTTATTTGCATGGCTAGTGCTCCTGGAATCGTTAGATTTCAGTACAACTCCAAAAGTGGGAAATAAGGCTCCCTGAAATCGTTAGAATTTTGCAGCTGTAGAGTGCGCGATGTTATTCATCTATTCAAACAAATCGAGACGAAGGCGCTTCAGGCTGGTATGCTTGATGCACCATTGCCCGTCAATTTTGACAAATGTCTCGTGATAATGTCCAAATCCATGGAAGGATTTATTCTCATTGCCTTCCGGAAATGTCACCCAGTCCTCCATCGGAGAGATGACCTTCGCTTCTGTGTCCGATACAAACTCCACCTCTGCACTATGCACATGATGTACCGTTACCGCCGGGTTTACAAGGTCACGAAACACTTGTACAATCGTATCACGACCAGTCAAAACCGGAATTGGATTACCCTCCGTACTGAAGTCCGCAACAGCATCCGGTGCAAAAACCTGACCCAGTTCATCCCAGGCTTTCGTATCAATATAGCGGCAGTAGCGTGCCTTCGTATTTCGAATTTGCTCCAGAGCCAGCAATTGCTCCAGTTCGGTCATCGTTGTTGTTAGACTCATAAATATTTCCCTCCAAAGATGTTAAGAATGCGATCAAGTATGTAGATAAAGTATCTTCCTTATTGTAGCATTCTGTATTCATAAAAAACTAGAGACTTGCCGCTCCTGTCTGTTCTGCTCTTTACCCGGGGGAATCAGATATAATCCTAATGGGAGAAGTAGCAACATCATCACTGCAAATACAATATAAGGCACGTTGGGACCAAATGAATCAAATAGATATCCTCCCAATGCCGCACCGGCCATGCCTCCCAGATTGTTGCTGATCGAGAATTTACCAAATGCATCTCCTACATGAGCTTGCAGTGTGCCCTTAATAAATACCCCATCCAGTGCGTAAGCTTGAATTGAAGAAAACAGGTCCCTTACTGTGCAGATGATCGCAAACAGAAGCAAACTCGGTGAGAAGGCCAGACCAAGTGCACCCATGCTGCATACAGCCATGGCCATTAGAATGGTTTTTCGATATCCTCTTTGATCCCCTACCCTTCCCAATTTCGAACTTACAAGTGGAAAAATAAGCATCGGAACAAGGAATACAATCGTTATCAGTTCGATGCTGGCCCCGTACACCTTCTGCATATACGGGATAAAAATAACTCCCGACATGGCAGATACCACACTAATACTTACGTTAAAACACCAGATTTTACGCTGACTAATAGATAATCGGGTTTTCTCCTTCTTATGATTTGTCATCTCTTTTGGGCGAATTTCAGGCGATTTCAACGTGTAGATACATGCCAGCAGAGAACCTGCCCCACAGATCAGAAACAACACACTCCAGCCTTGGACAAATTCGAAGCTGCTTAATACGAGATAACATATGCCTACTCCCGCCAGACGACCCAATTGTTGCTTGCTGTCGAAGGCTCCCATTTGCTGGCCTAACTTTTGATTACTATCCGAGATTAGCCCGATTAACGCCATCGTAAGCAGAATACCAGCTGCTCCATGAACGACGATCGCAGAAACTAAAATAGATAGCGTGTTGGCTGCAGCATAAATAAAATAAGCCGCTGTATAACATATCAATGCACACAGAATTATACGATGACGGCTGTAGCGATCAGATACTCTACCCAGTACAAGCTTCAATATAATTTGTGTAAAAGATAGAATCGATACGGTTAATGAATATTGAAACGTGCTATAACCAAGCTCTCTGATATAAATCGGGAGTAAAACCCATAGAAATATCCCTGGCAGGGATATCAGCATTAACGGGATTGAAAGCTGTTTGTATTTCATAAGGCACCTCTATACTCATTCATCATTTCAAAACAAGGCCATTCATGTGGAATATAAATACAAATAAAACTCATTATACCACAACCGTTTCCTGCACGTGAATTAGCGTACTGCGTTAACTGTATGGTCTAAGTGTCAGCACGCTGTTTCACGTATGAAAAATCCCCCTCATCTCTGGCGAGAATTGGGGGATTTCAAATCATAATTTGAATACAGAAGACTGATTATCCATCTGTTATAACTGGCTGGCGCTGTCTTGAGGCTTTACAGCGAATGAGCTTTTCTCATCTGAGATGCCAGCTCGGACATCTTTTTATGATGCAGGAAACTCTCCATCTCTTCCTCCGCCTGAACCATCACCTGCTGGATCAAACATTCGGCATTATGATTTTGCGAGCATTCAAACAAGGAGGCCCGGCCTTCGATCGCATGAATAATTTCCAGAAAAGACGGATCAGGATTCTTCCGGCTGAGACGATAACCGCCATTGGCACCAGAAGTGGATTCAATCATCCCTGCCTTTACCAGCTTGGTAAGAATTTTGGATAGGTACGTTGGAGACACTTTCTGAAAATCAGCCAGTTGATGCACGCTGACCAGCTGCTCAGGCGCTGTGCTGACGAGATACAGCATCGTATGCAGCGCATAGTTTGTCGCTTTGGAATATTTCATGAGAGTACACCTCATTATATACGGATTTAATTTATCCATAATAGACCTGATTGGACGCCCTGTCAAACAAACGGCTAAGCAATATACAAACGATATAAGTTGAACTAAAGATTTTACACACGTTCAGTTGTCAGGTTGATTAATACGAATGGGCTAGTGGTGATACAGTCCCCGGTAATCGGTGGGCGTCATGCCCTCATGGGCCATAAACTGGCGGTTAAAGTAGCTGGCATTCGGGTACCCCGCTTCCTCCGCAATCTGCCCGATGTTGTCCGAGGGACGTTCGAGCAGCCACTGCTTCGCCATCTGCAGCCGGGAGCGCGTAATGAACTCCAGTGGAGTCATCTCCACAGCATTTTTAAATATTTTGCAAAAATAATACGTGCTCACCCCTGCTCGATCTGCCCAGTCCTGTAACAAAAACGGTTCACACGCCTCCTGCTGCATCTGCGGCAATAACGCCAGCACCCGGCTTTCCGTTTTGCTTGTTGCCCGTGTATTTTTGAGCGGAACGGCATGCTGAACAAATTCTGCAAGTAAAGCATACGTCAGTGTCGACAGCTGCGCTGGACGAAGCATCTTGTTCTGCTCGGCCTCTTCCAGCAGCGCCAGGTGAGCCTCCTCCCAGGACGCACGCTGCCTTAGCGTCCATAACAGATTGCGATGCAGCCCGCGCTCCAGCATATAATCATGCAGACGTTCTCCGTAAAAATGCACCCAGCGCACGTCCCAAGGCTCGTCTTTACTACTATAATAATGCTGCCGCTGATGCGGAAAATAGAGTACCGCCTGACCCGCCCTAAGCTCATGCACGACACCGTCTGCTTCCACATATCCTTTGCCGGCTGCAACATAATGAATATTGAAATTGTTCAGCACACCTGCCTCTCGCAATACGGAATGCTGTTCATGATCGGTATAATGTCCGACAGACTCCGGGTAACAGAAGTAGGGAATATCCTGCAGGGTCAGCAGCACCGTCTGTCTCATCATAGTGCTTCACTCCATTAAACAATATTGTGTTAACTAACTTCAATATATTATCATTTTAATTCATTCATCTATTCATTATAATCACAATATACATTCAATTACAGGAGGAAACAAGTTATGAATTCTGTTCAAAAGTTACGCTGGGGTATTCTTGGCAGCGCCAACATTGCGATAGGTTCTGTCATTCCTGGCTTACAGCAATCGGAGTTGAACGAGGTTACTGCCATCGCAAGCCGGGACCTTGATAAAGCACAGCAAACTGCTGATAAACTTGGTATTGAAAAGGCTTACGGGAGTTATGAAGCTATTTTAGAGGATGACTCTATTGATGCCGTTTACATTCCGCTACCGAATCATTTGCACCGGGAATGGACGATCCGCGCAGCGCAGGCTGGCAAACATATTTTATGTGAAAAACCACTGGCTCTGACCGAAAAGGAAGCTCTCGAAATGGTTGAAGCTTGTGCAGATGCAGGCGTGCATCTGGCTGAAGCGTTTATGTACCGCCATCACCCGCGTTATGACCAGATTCGTGAAATTATTGCCAGCGGCGAGATCGGTGAGATCCGCGGTATTCACAGTACGTTTTCATTTAACAATTCCGGTTCATCGGGCAACGTGCGTTTCCGTAAAGAATGGGGCGGCGGCGCGCTGTACGATATCGGATGTTATTCCATCAGTGCAGCCCGGCTTCTGTTAGGGCAGGAACCCAAGGCAGTAACGGTCATCGGCATGTTCTCGCCGGAGCATGATCAGGTCGATATGATGGCGTCCGGTCTGCTTGAATTCGATAATCATGTCGGCGTTACCTTTGACAGCAGCATGTGGGCGGCCTTCCGCAATACGCTGGAGGTGCTTGGCTCCGACGGAATTATTGAAGTGCCTTCTGCTTATATTGCTCGCCAGGACAGCAGCTCTAACTTCTTCGTTACATCAGGTGGGGAGCGTCGCGAGGTTGAAGTGCAGCAGGTCAATCACTACGCTTTGCAGGGAGATGATATGGCGCGTGCTGTGCTGCAAGGGAAAGAGCTTCGTTTCGCCCCTTCCGATGCGGCAGCCAATATGAAAGTGCTCGAAGCTTGTCTTCGCTCAGCGGAGGAACGTACACGAATCACGCTGTGAGGCAGCAATCTAATGATGAGTTAACCCATTAAGACAAATTTGTCTTTGATCAGAGAGGATGGATGAATCAATGGAATATATTGAAATCGCTGGTGCAGGCAAACCTGTCTCCCGATTAATCAAAGGAACAGACTATTTTGTGCATGACGCCTATGAGAAAGCCGCGACAAACCTGGATGCATTCCTGGCGATCGGTGGTAACACGGTGGATACAGCACATATCTATTGCGGTGGACAGAGCGAAGAGGTTCTTGGTCGTTATATGAAGGAACGCGGCAATCGCGACCAGATGGTCATTCTGACTAAAGGAGCCCATCACAATCAGCATGGCCCTCGTGTGAATGCAGATGCCATTCGCAGTGACCTGACGGATAGCCTGGAGCGGCTGCAAACGGATCATGTCGAGCTGTATGCGCTCCATCGGGACGATCCCAACATCCCTGTCGCTGTAATCCTGGAAGCACTGAACGAGCATATCGAATCTGGCAAAATCGGCGCCATCGGCGCCTCCAACTGGACCTGGCAGCGGCTGGAGGAAGCTAACGCTTATGCCGCATCCCATGGTCTCAAGGGATTCACGTTCAGCAGCCCGAACCTCAGTCTCGCCAAGGCTAACGAGCCATTCTGGGCAGGCTGTGTATCCGCAGATGCCGAGACGCTCGCATGGCATGAGCAGACACAATTGCCGCTCCTGTCCTGGTCTTCTCAGGCACGCGGTTTCTTCACTGGCCGATTTACGCCTGAAGTACGAGATAATGCTGACCTGGTGCGTGTATTCTACAGCGATGGCAACTGGGAGCGGCTGCGCCGTGCCGGAGAATTGGCTGAATCGAAGAACACAACAGCTATTCAGATTGCTCTGGCATACGTATTGAATCAGTCCTTCCCGACCTGCGCATTGATCGGGGCACAGAATCAGGCAGAGCTGCTCTCCTGCGACGAAGGCTCACGCATTACGCTCACTTCAGAAGAGATTGCCTGGATTGATCTGGCGAGTGAGGTTAAACCGGCAGGCCTGTAAGTTACCGCCTGAAGTTTTAAACTCGCTAAACGTAAAAAACACAAGACGTTAAAAAAGCTGATGCGACCAAACAATAAAGGGATCAAGGCAAAGAACTCTTCGCCTTGATCCCTTTATTGGGATAGCTCGATAATATGTGTTGTCTGTGGAGTAACGCACACTCACACTCACACTCACACTCACACTCACACTCACACTCACACTCACACTCACACTCACACTCACAAAGTATACTTTTTATCGCTCCACTGTAAATCCCTCATTTGTACCTATCTGGAACCATCGGCTGCAGCCCAACAAGCTACGCCAGAACTCTAACGATTCCAGATGACACTATTTACCTCATTTTGGCCCACCCTCACCTGTAACGATTCGTAGAAGCGCTATTTCCACATTTCACACTCAAATCTGCTCATTTTGAGCTATTTCGGAGGAAATAGCGTCTCTGGAGATCGTTACATTTCTCAGGCTGCCAAAATTATGCAAGTAAGCTCATCTGAGATCGTTAGCCTAACCTAACGTTTCGCGCACCTTCGCTCATTTGGTTCTCCTCCACTCACTCACATAAAAAAAGACATCCACCAGCATACTGCACACTGGAGAATGTCCTTTAGTTGAATTCATATTCATTCTACACCATAGGCACACAAGGAATCATCGCTTCATTCGCTTACGGTGGCACACCTAAGAATTACGAACCAAAAGCGGATTCTAGCCTATCCGGCCTACTACAGCTTGATGATTTGACCTGTTTTCTGGGATTCAAATGCAGCCAGGATCACTTGCAGAGAACGCAGGCCCTCTTCACCAGAGATGGTTGGTGGCGTTTTGGTCACAATAGACTCAACAAATGCATCGATCACACCGCTTGGTACTTGCTTTTCATTTGTCGCCATAGCGCCCACTTTGTACGTCTCAACCGTACCGTTGGTAAGCTCAACGATAACCTCGTCGCCATCCACAGTACCAATTTTCATTACGCCGTTCTCACACCATAGCACGGTGCTGTTGTCTCCGCCTCTGTATTGTGTCCAGCTGGCTACGAGTGTGCCAATTGCACCGCTCTTCATGCGAAGCAGACATGTAGCATTGTCATCTACATCCGTGCCTTCTTTGTGCAGCGTGCTGATGAAACCAGCCACTTCGGATACTTCATCGTTCAGCAAATAACGGATAAAGTCAGATTTGTGCACGCCCAGGTCGCCCATTGCGCCCATAATCGCTTCTTCTTTGCGGAAAAACCAGCTGCCTGCTCCATCCAGGCTCCAGCCTTCCGGGCCCGGGTGACCAAAGGATGTGCGGAAATTCAGCACTTTGCCCAGACGGCCGGAATCGAGAATTTCTTTTGCTTTCACGTGCGGCGGCATCAAACGTTGGTTGTGACCTACCATCAGATATACGCCATTTTTCTTAGCCGCCTCAATCATTTGCTCGCCTTCTTCAGTAGAAACCGCCATCGGTTTCTCAACCAGCACATGCTTGCCCGCATTGGCAGCAGCAATCGCCATAGGTGCATGCAGATAGTTCGGTGTACATACGCTCACTGCATCTACTGTTGTTTCATTGGCAAGCAATTCCTCATAGCTGGAATACGCTTTACCGCCGTACAATTCAGCCATTTCCTGCGCACGCTCCACAACCGGATCAGCAAATGCAACAAGTTCTACGTTCTCATTGGCAGCGTACTCTGGAATATGTCTGCGCTGGGCAATCGCTCCGCAGCCGAATACAGCAACTTTAATTTTACTCATGTACAAAATTCTCCTTTGACAATTAGATTCATGTTTGACACGGTCAAATGTTACTTCCTAAACGAATGCAGGTTAACGCTCTTCAAATATGGAACCGCTTAAAACTGGTTCAAATAGTTTTGCTTCAGCCAGTTGTGGCTGTTCTCTACGCTCTCGAGCGGCGGATTCTGGCATACGTCCTGTTCCACGATAAGCCACTCTACACCTGCATTTGTTGCGCTTTCAATTACAGCCGGCAGATCTACTTCGCCTTGTCCAAGCTCCAGTGTTTTCATCTGACCCTGCTCGTCTTTGCTGAAATCTTTCAAGTGAAGCAACGGCAAACGGCCCGCATATTTATTAATATACTCGATCGGATTTTGTCCGGCAAACTGCACCCAGCATACGTCCATTTCTACTTGCACCGCTTCCGGTGTCGTTTGAGCGAACATGGCATCAAACGCATTGGCATCTCCAACCTGACCATGGAATTCAAAGTCATGATTGTGGTAACCAAAGATCAGGCCTTGTTTCGCCGCTTCGGCTCCATACTGCTGTAATTCTTCAAACAGCTTAGTCCAGCCCTCCGCATTGTCCGGGCGATCCTCCGGCATCAGATAAGGGCAGATCATATATTGTGCACCGATCGTTTTCAGGTAATCGATTTGTTTTTGCAAATCCTCGCGCATGGCATGCAATGATACGTGACTGCTGAATCCTTTCAGACCTAGCTCGTCTAGTAGCGCTTTCATTTCCTCTGCTGGAATGTCGCCATATCCGGCAAACTCGACCCCTTCATAACCAAGGGCGGCTACTTTGCGCAGTGTACCACGAAAGTCTGCTGCAGTTTCATCACGAAGTGTAAAAAGTTGCAAACCAATGTTAAGTTTTTTCATGACAGATACTCCTCTGCTCTCGAAATTTGCTTGCATTGCTCTATCTGGTATCATCCTAACGCAAAACAGGCTAGAATGAACATATACAATATAGTCAGAACATGAACTATCTGCTCAAATTTTATTTCCATCCTGAAGTAGTCCAATCCCTTTGGCTATATAACTTCACTCGAACATCACCAGACTCATGGACACAGCAGGATCGAATCAGGGGAGGCGTACATCTTGGACACATTGCACACATCGGACACATCCACATCCGTACTGATCTGTGACTACTCCTATCATTACAAGGCATTCAGTCATAATATGAAAGGCGAGCTATCCACCTATCTGTTCCGTTTGCAGACGGAAGGCTCGTGTAAAGTATACGTGCAGGAGCAGGAATATCGCATGACAAGCGGTGATTTGCTTTTACTCAAACCGGGAGATGATTACCGCCTTGTGGTGGATGAACCGCATAAGGAAGGGCGTTTGTCCAGCGGCGATTACTACCTGTTCTGTGAAGGCAGCTGGATTGAGAAGTGGTGGAAACGCCAGTCCCGCCCTACCGTAAGCCGCATCGGCCTGGATGACAAGCTGATCAGTCTATGGCGCAACATGCTGCTGGAGAAACGGCGCGGGCCGCTGGAGGAAAATGCCGAGCTCAAGGATGCATTGCTGCGGGGACTATGCTTGTACATTGACCGGGCAATTACGGAAAATATTCAGACGGATCGGGCCGTTTCCTCGGCTCTCAAGCTCAAGCGTTTTATTGAAGAACATGCTACCGTGACGTTCAAGCTGGATGAAGCTGCACGTTACGCCGGACTCAGCCTTTCTCGCGCCGTTCGTTTATTCAAGGAACATTACAACCAGACCATGATTCAGTATGCCATCGAAATCCGTCTGAATGCCGCCCTGGAGCGCATGAAATACAGTGAAATGACATTAGAGCACATTGCCGAATCCTGCGGTTTTGCAAGCTATTCCTATTTTCACCGGGTATTCCGTGCACACTTCGGCGTATCTCCGGCAGAGTATCTTAAATCCAGGCAGCATGAACCGACGGATGATCTGGAACATGTGTAACACTGCTTCTCATAGCAAAATAAAAACGCTTTGGGCTTCACACATACAGCGTGTGTCTCTCCCAAAGCGTTTTATATATAACGATACGAGTCGTCAACCTCGTATGTTCGCATGTTATTCAAATCAGATTGAATGCGTTCAGTGCATAAATTTCGTGTCAGGCAAAACTTCAGGAGGAGATCATCCAACCGTACAGCTTCAGTCGCACCTTATGCCCGATGCTCGCCTTTGTTGCGGAAATAATTGTGCAAAAACTCTTTGGCACGTTCCGATTTCGGGTGGTTAAACACTTCATCGGGTGTACCTTCTTCAACAATTTTACCCTTATCCAGAAACAACACCTTGGTTGCCACTTCATAAACAAAGCTCATTTCATGCGAAACGAGAAGCATCGTTTGTCCCGAAGCAGCTGTCTTTTTGATCGTCTGCAGCACTTCACCCACCAGCTCCGGGTCAAGCGCAGAAGTTGGCTCGTCCAGCAGCAGCAGCTTGGGTTTCATCGCAAGTGCACGTGCAATACCCACACGCTGCTGCTGACCACCAGACAGATGTTTCGGATAATAATGTGCACGTTCGGACAAGCCGACCTGCTCCAGCTGCAATTTAGCCAGTTCAGTCGCTTCTTTATCATTCATTTTTTTGACAACCTTCAAGCCTTCTTTTACATTATCCAGAGCCGTACGGTGCTGGAACAGGTTGAAGTGCTGGAATACCATAGCCGTCTGCTTGCGCAGCTCAAGCCGCTGCTTGTTTGTAATAGTACTGAAATCAACTTTGAAGCCTTCCAGATCCAGCTGACCCTGATCGGCTGCTTCCAGACAGTTTAATGCCCGTAGAAAAGTAGATTTCCCTGCACCCGAAGAGCCAATCAGCGCCACGACATCTCCCTTCTGAATATCAACCGAAAGATCATTCAGAATCAGATTGTTATGGAAGGATTTTGACAGATGACTTACCTTGATCATTAAATGCCCCTCCTTCCCCATGAAAACCAGCCGCGATTCATCGTTTGCTGCACTGGATCAGGAATAGAGAAGCGTTTCTCCAGAAAACGAAGAATCTGTTCGATAATAATGGTCATCACCCAATAGATGAGGGCCAGAGCGAGATATACTTCGAAAAAGCGGAAGTTGCTGCCCGAAATAATTTTACCTTGTGCCGTCATCTCAATAACCCCTGCAACAAACGCGAGTGATGTACCTTTTAACAGACCTATAAGGGCATTGCCAAGAGGTGGAATCGCTACAACGAGTGCTTGGGGAACTATAACTCTCTTCAGCACTTGAAGATAGGTCATGCCAAGGGATTCCGCTGCTTCAATCTGCCCTTTGTTTACGGATTGCAGAGCTGCACGAATCGTCTCGGAATTGTAAGCAGCCTCATTAAATGCAAATGTCACCAGTACAAAAAGCATTGCGGGTACCGCATTAATGTTGTAATCGGTGCCGTACTGCTGGTTGATAAACTTTAATAACAGCGGTATCCCGTTATACGTCAGATAAAGCTGTACGATGATCGGTGTCCCCCGGATGAACGAAATAAACAGCGTGACAAGCTGGCTGAGTACTGGTACTTTTTTCATGCGTATCACCGCAAACAGCAAAGCAAAGACCAGACCTACAACCATTGAAATCGCCGTAATCTGCAGACTCACAGGAAGAACCTCTAACAGACGAGGGATGGCTGAAAACACCGCGTTAATATCGAAAATTTCTCCCATGGTTTACATCCTTCCACCTTCATTTTCAAAAAAAAGCAAGAGCGGAATTACTTCCACTCTTTCACAGTTAAACGTTCGCCTTGGCGTATAATTTCAGTGTTGTAGCGCTCTTTGCTCACATGATTGAGCCTTTCAACTAAAGAAGCCGTAGCCTCCTCCGAAGCAAGCACAGGCAAACCTCGTTTGGTCACGCGGGCATGAGTTAATCTGAGATCAATCGGAATCAACTCATATTCAAACTTCTGCTGATCTGCATTCAGGTCAAACGAAATCAGGAAGTTCTCCGAAAATTTCCGGTGACTATAGAAGCCCTGCCAGTTTCCATCGCTATCTTTGGTTCTGTTCTTGTGAAGCGTAGAGGGTGATTCATTTTCTGCATAACCGTAAGCTGTGAACATCTCAGGGGATATAAGGGATTCCCCCGCCTCAAATTCCATAATCAAGCTGCCAATGTTATAGAAAATCGGCTGACCCTGATACAGCTCCACACCTCTTGTAAAATGCGCACCATGTCCGAATACACAATGAGCTCCTGCATCCACAGCACTTCTTGCGAAAGTCTCAATAAATTCCGCCGGATAATCCGAATACCAGTCCTCATTCTCTCCCTCATGCGTATGCAGATTCACGAAAACAAAATCACTGCGTTCCTTGGCATCACGGATCGTTTCCAGAATCTCCTGCTGATCCTGGGCATGCGCTGTTGTTTTAACGCGAGAGTTATCGCCCTTTTCAAAGGTCAGATAACCCTCAAACAATGATCCAAACTCATAGTGATTTTCGGATTTGCTCTTGAATGTCTCAATCCGTTTACCTGTTTCCATACTTGCCGCAATGCCAATCCGTTCGCTAATGCCCTTCAAAGTCTCAAAATCCTGCTCATTAACCACATACGTACGTGACCAGCGAAGTGGATTCAGACCTGGACGGGCGGGAACACCATTCCCCGGATTGGATGCCGCAAATACTTCGCTGCGTGTTACACCAATCGTAATGATGGCAATTCGTCCATCAGCTGTATCGATAAATACCGGCTTACGAGCTTCGTGCAGACTCATTCCAACTCCCAGAGGAATCAGACCGCGCTGTTCCGCTTCAGCAAGCGTATCCGTAATTCCTTCGATGCCGTAATCCCCCGTGTGGTTGTTGGCAAAGCCGACATAGCGAATATTCAAACGTGCGAACTCGTCCAGCGTTTTGGGACGTACACTGGTCTGGTATCCCCGGCCTGCGGCCGGTACTGTATTTTTACGCGGGGTAACAAATTCAGCATTGGTGAAAACCTCATCAGCTTCCTTTAAAAGAGCCAGCAGGTTCGGGTCCATGGTTTTATCTACATGACTGCTGGAAAACAACGCGTCTCCTGTAACGATAAATTTCATATGATCCCCTTCCCTACTCCATCAATTCTTTCTTAGGCAGATAGTCGCCGCCGAGCTGCTCTTCACTGATCTTGAGCAATGTACCGTCATTGTACATTTCTTTAATTCTTTTGTTCACAGCATCCAGCAATGCACTGTCCGCCGACTTGGAGAACAGGATGTAGGAACCCGGGTCACTATTTTCAGTAGAGAATGGAACAACTTTCAGATTAGTGAAGCCATGCTCCTTGATTGCTTTTTCCGCCGAAACACGAGAAATAATCCGAACGTCATATTTTCCGGCTTCAATGCCTTCAAATTGTTTAACAAAGTTTTCTTCGGTGTACATAATATCTGCTTTGGCATCCGGATGCTCTGTATTATAGTTCTCCAGCAGCGTTGCACCTGAGTTGCCTACTTCGGTTACTGCCTTGTATCCTTTCAAATCTTCAATCGATTTAAGGGTGTTATCATCCTTGCGTACCACAAAAACGTTAGCATTTTCGATAATAGGCAAAGAGAAATTATATTTGCTGCGTCGTTCTGGATTGGAACTGAAGTTGTTGGCTCCTAATTGAAAACGTCCATTATCCAGACCTGTCAGAATGCCTTCAAACTCAATCGCTTGTACTTCAAGTTTATACTCAGGGAGCTTCTCGAAAATGGCTTTCATGACTTCGACATCATAACCAGTAAGTGTACCGTCTTTATCGTAGCTGAACGGGTTACTTACGCCGCTTGTTGCCGCAATAATCGTCTTCTGACCAGATTCCGCACCCGCACCTGAACTTGCTTCGTTTTTGTTGCCGCAACCGGCAATCATCAACCCGAGCACTAATAAAAGAATTCCCGGCACAAACTTCTTCTTCATTGTTATATCCCCCTTGTTGTGTTATCTCTCTGTTATTCTAACCATGAATTATAATTCATAGTAAATTAGTATGAAATGTATTATGTCACGGTGTACATGCTCTGTCAAGGTAATTCGACAAAGAAAACTACATATTACGACACCTTTCTACATCTTCCAAACGACACTCTTCTACATGCTCCGCAATAAACTTTCCTGTGACTCTCCTCCGGCAAAAATGTACAATATTAGAAACAGCTTCTTCAAAATCCATGTATCATCTATTCAATCTTTACTAAATTAAACTGGAGCGATCCCATGACCGGCTGGCTTCCAGAGAAATTCGTCAAATGTCACTTCGCATGCTCGCAATTGAATAAACAACAAACAGCCCTTACCTGCTCACTCGATAGGTAAGGGCTGTTTAGCCTATTTCCGTTAATTTCGCCACTTCTTCGCCAGCTCGCTAATCTGATGCGGTGTTGTGCGGCAGCAGCCGCCAATAATCTGGGCGCCCGCAGCAACCCATTGCTCCGATGCGTCCTTCATACTGCCACAGGAGCCTTGACCGCTCCATGTTTTGGTTTCCGCATCGTAAGTCTCGCCTGAATTGGGATATACGATAACCGGTTTATCACTGGCACGGCGCAAGATACCAATCGCTTCCGTAACGACTTCCATGGGAGCGCAGTTCAGACCAATCGCCGCAAGCTGCGGCTCTGAACCAAATGTCTGGGCACATACCTCGAGCGGCGTGCCTTCGCTGATGCTTGTCCCGTCTTTTAACGAGAACGAAAGCCAGGCACTTGTCTCCGGAAATTCCTTGAGCAATTCAACCAGCACCCGAGCCTCCTGCAATGAAGGGATCGTCTCAAGCGCCAGCACATCTGCTCCCGCTTCAACCAGCGCTGCCATACGCGGACGATGGAATGCTGCCAATGTCTCATCCGATACGCCATAATGCCCCACGTACTCTGAACCATCCGCCAGATAAGCACCGTATGGCCCAACGGAGCCAGCGACTATAGGGCGCGGACGCCCCAGCTTCTCGCCACCTGTGTGCTCACCTGTACGATTTTCACTCTGCTCTTTTCCCACGTTCTCGGCATGTCCCGAAGCGACTTCTGCACCTGGTCTCGTTGAACTGCCGCCTTCTACTATGACATCCTGCACTTCTGTCCACACGTCATCTCTCGCCTTTGCGGCCAGCTCTACCGTCTTGCGAATCAGCTCCAGTGCAGCCTGCTCTCCAATGCCACGCTTGCGGAAACCTTCGACAGTGGCCTGATAGCTTGAAGTAATTGCACAATCTGCTCCTGCACGGAAATAATCCGCGTGTACCTGCACAATGACATCCGGGTTCTCCAGCAGCACACGTGCAGACCAGAGCGGGTCATCCAGATTACAACCATGCTGCTCCAGCTCTGTAGCCAGTGCACCGTCCAGAATCATGAGTGGATAGTCGTTCAGAATACGTTGAATTACATTGATATCATTCGTTTGCTCCATTTTAGTCATGGGGTCAACCCTCTTTTCTTCTTCGTACGATCTGTCAGGTAATATACGATATAACACAGAATAATGAATGGAATGCCGCAGTATAAAGCAATTCGCTGTGTCGGATCAAAAGCAATGCCGATGCAGGAGGCCAGGCACAGCAAAAATGAAACGATAGGCACGATTGGATATAGCGGTGTCCGGTAAACCAGATCCTGCACTTTGTTTCCTTCACGCAGATACTGTCTGCGGAACATATATTGAGACACGCTGATGCTCATCCATACCGCCACTACAGCAAGACCCGAGATAGAGACAAGTGTAATATACACGGTTCCAGGTGCAATGATGCTGGACAGCAAAGCCAGTGCACCGCCAGCCATGCTGAGCACCAGCGCGTTGAACGGCACACCGCGTTTGGTCAAGCGGGCAAACCATGGAGAAATGGTCTTTTTATCTGCCAGTGACCATAACATCCGTGAGGAAGCATATAATCCCGAGTTAGCTGCGGACAGAATCGCTGTTAGAATAACAAAATTCATAATGTCTGCCGCATACGGAACACCGATCCGTTCCATCACGGCTACAAATGGACTCTCCAGCACGCTTGCGTCCGACATTGGCAGCAGCGCAGACAGAATGACAATTGTACCGATAAAGAAAATAATCAGACGCCATAATGTCGTATGAATGGCTTTTGGAATGTTTTTTTCCGGGTTTTCCGTCTCGCCAGCAGCAATACCAATCAGCTCTGTTCCCGAAAAGGCAAAGTTCACTGCCAGCATTGTCATTAATATGGCCGTGGCTCCATGCGGAAACCAACCTGATGCTGTAATGTTGGTAAACAGTGGCGCCGGAGACGCATCTGCCATCGGAATAATCCCAAACATGGCAGCACCGCCAATAATAATAAAGAGCACAATCGTCATCACCTTCACCAAGGAAAACCAAAATTCGGATTCGGCAAACAGTTTGACCGTGAACGCATTAAACAGAAAAATCATCAGAGCAAACAGACCGCTCCAGATCCAGACATTTATGGACGGGAACCAGCGCTGCATCAGCAGCCCGGCTGCCGTAAATTCAGAGCCCAACGCGACTGTCCAGGTCAGCCAGTATAGCCAAGCAACGGTATAACCTGTAGCTGGGCCGATATATTTGGCTGCGTAGCTGTGGAATGCACCCGTCTCTGGCATATATACTGATAATTCGCCCAGACAGAGCATAACCAGATACACAACAAGTGCCCCGATGAGATAGGATAAAATGGTACCGAGCGGTCCCGCCTGCTGAATCGTGTACCCCGAGCTGAGGAACAATCCCGTTCCGATGACGCCGCCAAGCGAAAGCATGACCACATGTCTCGTTTGCATCTTGCGCTGAAAATGACCTTTATCGCTGTTATTCTCCATATGACATACTCCCTGCTTCTTCATCCAGAACAAACAAAAAAGACCCACTCTTCCCGAAGAGTGCGCCTCTACTGACAAATAAAAACAACTGCTCCTATCTATCAGGCTTTCACCCGCTGGAATTAGCACAGTATCCTTCAGATCTGTTGCTGAGGTTTCTAAGGGCCAGTCCCTCCACCTCTCTGGATAAGAAAATGATTTTTTATAACTATATCGACTGCCACCTGATGTGTCAACATTTAAATAGAATTACACCTGAGTCGTATTCCATTACCATGCTCCCCTACATTATTCCAACAAGCTACTCTGTAGAAGACCCCGGATTCACAATTCTGGTCTTGATCTCATATGTGATGGGCACCTTCGCAAATATCTCATCCCAGTGATCCTTCACCCTCTTCCACGTCTTCGGATATTTAATTCGAATCGTGTCCCGAAAATCGGCAACATCCACCTGATACGTATGCTGGAGTTTATACAGCATCTGCTTAATCTGCTGCTCGACCAATTTTGCAAAATCCTTTTCCAGTTCATCCCGATACGCTCCCTTCTCCTCCTTCTCCGGGGATCGCCAATCCTCCATCATCCATCCCTCGGATTCGGCTTTAATGTGGAATGAAATGTTGTCACCATCCACTTTCGGAATAATCTTTGTTCTTTTCTTTTTGATCTCATAGACCACCGTAAATCCTTCTTTGCTGTAGGTCTTGATGACTCCGCCCTTTTGATTAGGTCTGAGCCAGGAAAGGGCCTCCAGATCCGTTTGACTAAGCTCACCAATAAATTTCTTGTCTTTAGCATCAAAAATGCTGCCGCCCGAGAACTTGTCCTCCCCGTTGTAGTTCAGTACATTCTGCAATAGAAAACTCGACCCGGATTGCATCTGGGCATCAAGCTTCGCGAGCGATACAGGCTCCAGAATTTTGTTGGAGACGTTAGAATTATTCGTAATCCCGGTGAGATAGAACGCCGGAATGCGTGATGGATCGTTAGAGGTTAGCACATCCACTGCCCGGTGATGGCTGATCAGTACCAGACAGTTCGGGCGAATATCGTTATCCCGCAGGATGAAATCCAGCAGCTGGTCCAACCCATACTTTTTGGCAATATCCTTGGAAATCACAATAACCTTGAGGTGATGTCCAATGAGCGGGCGATCACGGCGCAAGGCAAACTGACGGAAAATCTGCAGCAAGGAATCACCGGTAAGTCGTTCATTCAAATAGGACGTTTTACCGGATGCAGGTGAACCGGGCTGTTCACTTTTTTGGCTACTGGAGTACCCTGGGGCGATCTGAACGGTTGCTGTTACATTGTCCAGCTTGGGATAACGTCCTCCCTGCTCCGCAATTTTTTTCTCAAACTCGGTTTCTTGACCCACGTCAATACCCAGCGCAACGTACAAGCTCAAATCCTCGATCTCTCTACTGCTCCAGCAGCCTGAGAGTAGACTCAGGATGGTCACAACGCAAGCGATCCGTCCCAGCAGGCGAAAGAAAATCATGCGTGCTTGCCTCCTTTTTTACGTATCATGCTTATGATCAACAGGATCAAAGGCAAGATGGCGAACAACAGAACAGAAGCGTTACCCAGCATATCGCCAAGTGCGAAAGTTTCATCTACATTTTTCGGCATCATCGCCGCTATATATATAACAGGCAGCAGAACATACATAATCTTGCCCATTTTTTTGGTCTTGAATAAGTCACGAATGCCTACTGATGCACAATAATGGGTAATTGCAAACGTGGAAAAAATCTGCATAATCCAGATGACCAGCAGGAGCGATTCAAAGCGCTCAAAGATCAAGCCTTGTATTTCAAAGCTTCGCACCAAATCCAGCGTCGGCCATGTTCTCGTTTTGATTCCGTCAAGTGAAAGGCTTCCTACAACCATAACAACTGTAATGAGGTATATAGCAGTGGAGACAGCTATGCCCCATGTTATCGCTTTATTGCTTTTTTTCGGATTCTGCATATATGCCGTAATGACTAGCATAACCTCGTAACCTGTATAAGACAGCAGCGATGGCTTCAAGCCCTTAATGACCGGCAAGAGTCCTTCACCCAAAACAGGCCTTAAATTGCTGATCTCGAACAATTGATTGCTAAGCAGAATTTCCATAACAAAGATGACCAGTGTAATGGGCAGAATGATCTCAAATACACGCAGGATCACAGATAATCCGCCAGAGATGAGATAGATGCCAATCCACATAAACACCATCACAATCACCCACGTAGGAGTACGCTCAAGCAAATACATGCCGGTTACATCAGCCATTACTCTGATCTCGAAGGCAGCAATTATCATAAAATACAAGATCATCGCACATCCCAGAATGTACGCGATCCAGCGCCCGGTAATTTCCCTTGTGAATTGAAAAACTGTTTTTTCGGGAAATCTGCGGCATAAGGTCACAAGAATGATACCCACTCCTATGATGATCAGCCCGGACAGAATGATGGAGATCCAGACGTCAGGTGTTCCCACCGCTTTGCTCATCGTTCGTGGCAGCGTTAATATCCCTGCACCCAGCATATAATTGACGATAATCACAACCGCCTGTGTAGTACTTATTTTCCCCTGAGCGTCTTTCACTTCACTACACCTCCACGCTTACAATTGATTCAAGCGCAATGCCTGCCTACTTCTTCCGATCCTCATCCACTGTATTCATCATCTCGGGACGTCTTCTCATCATAGAAAGCGGTGCTCGCATGATGAAATCTTTCCAGTCACTCATACGATATGGGACAGCTGGTGCCACATATGGAACACCAAAGCTTGTTAACCTCGCTAGATGTGTACATATCAGCAGAAAGAACATGACTACGCCATACAATCCGAGCACTGCAGCACTGAACATGGCAGCGAACCGCAAAATCCGTAGTGTTAATCCTGCGCTGTACACCGGAATCGTAAAAGAAGAGATTGCCGTAACGGCCACCACGATGACCAGAAACTGACTGATAATGCCTGCTTGTACCGCTGCTTGACCAATAATGAGACCCCCAACGATTCCCATCGCAGGTCCAATGGGCTTAGGGAGACGAATCCCCGCTTCCCTCAGAATTTCAATAGACAGCTCCATAATTAATACTTCAATAAGGGATGGGAAAGGCACTCCTGTCCTCGTCTCAATGATAGTCAACACTAGCTTGGTGGGAATCAGACCTGGATGAAATGAGATAAACGAGATATACAGGGCGGGCGCAAGCAAAGCCAGCATGGCAGATAGAAAGCGCAGCATACGTAGAAAAGTACCAGGTATCCAGCGCTCATAATAATCCTCGGGAGATTGCAGCAGCATGCTGAAAGTCACGGGTACAACAAGTACAAATGGCGTCCCGTCCAGTAAAATCGCCACCCGTCCTTCCAGCAGGGCACCAATCACCCGGTCAGGCCTCTCCGTATTTAATATTTGCTGGAACGGACTCAGCGTATTGTCTTCAATCAATTGCTCGACATAACCCGATTCAAGGAAATTGTCCATATCCATCTCACGAATGCGCTTCTCGACTTCTGCCACCAGTTTCGGGTCAGCAATGTCCTGAATGTAAGCGATGGCGAGGTCTTTTTTAATGCGCGAGCCTACCTCAATCTTTTCAATGAACAAGCTCTGATCGCTGCCATACCGACGCAGAATGCCTGTATTGTCACTCAATTGCTCCGTAAATCCAATTCGCGGTCCCCGCAGCAATGCTTCGGATAACGGCTCATCAATGCTTCGCGTCTTGCCCTTCGACGTGCCAATCAGCATACCGCCCGGCATACCGTCCACCAGCAGCCCATTTTTCCCAACCAGTACACCGAGTGCAAACTCCTGCAGCGAACCTGTCTCCTGAATCTGGCTGACAGGCAGTAGTTGGTTCTGGAGATAGCTGGACAGCGCCTGACGATTCTCCGGATGCACAAAACCCTCCTGTTTCAGTTCAGGCACACCATCCGTCATTAACGGTGTAATCAAATGCTCATCAACTAATTCCTGATCCACCAATCCTTCGGTATACATCACAGCAGCCCTTGTGTTTGTACCTCTGATCGTAAACTCGCGAATATGTACATCTGCATTTTTGGCAAAAGTTTCTTTCACACTTGTCATATCTGTTGCATATTCGCCTGTTAATTTGATGTTTGCATAATGTCCTGTCTCTGTACCCGGTCCTGTGCCTGTCTCTGCGGGCGAAATATCTCTGGAGGAGATGGAAGGCTTGGTGGAACGAGAAAAGCTGCCTCTCTTTACAGCCGTATTCAACCATCTCCAGATCAGCGTAATAATCACGGGTACAATGAATACCAGCATAGCCTGAACCCATATCGGCCATTCAGGAATATACGATATAATTTTAGACCACATGTCCTCCGCCTCCCTCTCTGCAAAAATCAAGCTACAGGTATTCCGGAATTATTGTGTCCTGTTTACCCGCAAAAATTCCGTGTTTTTGGCATTACATCCAATAGAACGCTTTCTTTTATTTTCTTGAACAACAAAAAAAACGACCCTGCACGGAGCAGAATCGTTTTGATATTCAACTTACACTATTCGAGTCACATGCTGTGCCTTGTCATCAAGCAGGCGAGCTGCGTCTGCGATTGTTTTGAAATCCTGTAACGCAATCTCAATTCTCTCATTGCTATGCTGCACGTACTGCTCCACCTTTTTGGTGCCGTTGGTGATATTCGTAATTTCCTTGGTTATACCCATGACACTATCCCGAATCTCATTAATGGAATTTTCCACCATCGCAGACAACTTGCGCACTTCCTTCGCTACAATATCGAAGCCTCTTCCAAACTCTCCTGCATGTGCAGCTTCAATCGCTGCATTCAGTGCCAGCAGCTGTGTCTGGGATGATATTTCCCGAATCGTGCGTACCACACCTTGAATCGAGCCAGCCTGTTCCTGAAGATGAGTAAGTGTAGACTGATTTGTTGCCGACACCTCCGAGATATAAGCAACGCTGGACAACAGCTCATGGCTTCGACCGATGCCCGCATCGGCCTGCTCGTTTAATTCCTGGGAGAGTGCCTTCAGCTCCTGCACAACAGTTGTTATATTATTCTGACGATTTGTAATATTCGTTGCCATCTTGCAGACTCCAACAATTTTTTGATTATTCTCATCATATACCGGCATGTATGTAGCTTCGAGCCATACGGGCTGCCCTCCGGCATCCATTCGCTCCACCTTGTCCTGAAAACTTTTCCCGTTCAAAATACTTCTCCAAAACTCCTCATACGCCGGACTGTCTGTAAATTTGCCAAAACATAATTGACGATGATGCATGCCATACATCTCTTCCTTGGTATACCCCATCGTTGAAGCAAACACTTCATTCACGTATGTAACCTTGCGATTTACATCAAAACGGATAATGGCCAAGCTTTTCTCCAGCGCTTTGATCACCAGTGCGTCCGTAACCTCATCCTGCTCCATAGTCCCCAATAAAGTCATCTAAATCCCCCACAATCCGTCCCGTAGTCAATAACGTTATATATTGTCACTGCTTGCCTGATGCAGATGGATGACAAGTGCAAATCACTGTTTTCCCTTTAACGCACCTTCATTCCTGCATTTGACTCTAGGTATTGATACCCCGATTCGGGACTTTTGGATCACTGAATTGCATGAATCTCAAAATATATTTTTTTCACGCATATACAGCCTTCTACGAATTAAACGTTACGGGCCAGATCATATACCAAATTGTATCTGCTTTCCAGGACAAAACTCACATGCTGCACCATATATATTAAAAAAGAAGAGTAGCTGGAGATTCATATCCCCATCTACTCTTCTTTAGCATGATAAATCTGAAAACAGTTGTTAAGTGAAAATGATAATGATCAAAAATCATGCACTGTAACACACAGCTGTATGACAACACCAAACGGATCACGAACGATGCCATAGCCGGGGCTGAATTCATTCCGTTTATATGGCACAAGCACCTTTACCCCTGGATACTGCGATAATTCCTCATATAATCGGTCGATCTGCTCTTGATCTCGAGACTGAATGCACATTGAAATACTGTTCCCCGATTCCCAAGGCCTTTCCGCATCCATCGCTTCTTCCGCAATCATTAATTTGTTTACCCCAACCTGCAATACAGAATGTGTGACAAACTCATCCTGGCCTTCGGGATACGTGAACTCAGGACTCATCTCTTTCATTTCCTTGTAGCTCTTGCGAAAAAGCACCTTCGCACCTAACGTTTTCTCATAAAATGCAATGGCCTTCGCCGCATCACCGTTCATGGACAGGAATGGAATAACTTCATACTTCATCTGAATTGCCTCCTCTATTCGTTTGCCTTACACTTAGGACTATAACGAATAAAGGTGCCAATTCACGGCACCATTGAAAGGATAGGGTACAGCCTGGTGAAAAAAACAGAACGCTTACACCACATGCTTCGCTTCATTAATCAAAAACAACACTTCACCCTGCCTGAGCTGATGCAGGAGTTCCACATCTCCAAACGCACGGCTCTGCGAGATATTGCGTCTTTGGAAGAGATGGGTGCGCCCATCTATGTTGAATATGGACGTTACGGCGGCTATCGGCTGCTCCAGCAGATGCAGCTGCCTCCGATCTCTTTTAACACCGATGAGCTTCATGCCCTGTATTTTGCCATGCAGGCGCTTCGCAGCTTCTCCAGCCTGCCATTCCAGACGACATTTGATTCCGTTCATCAGAAGTTTATGGCGGCACTATCTGACAAGCAGCGGGACAATATTCACAATATGCAGCAGCGTGTCATCTTCAAACATACCGAACAAATCAAGGACAGCTCCCACCTGGAGCTTCTATTAATGGCAGCTGTGCAGCAGCAGGTCATTCAGATGACGTATTCGGATAACGGTCCCCGTATCATTCAGCCCATTGCACTGTACGCCAGTAAAGGCTACTGGTACTGTCAGGCGTATGACCTGAAAAAGAAAGCTTACCGTGTATTTCGCTGTGATCGCATTATAACGGCATTCTTAACTGATATTGAGCCTGTTAAGCAGGTTGCCGATCTACATGCAGAGCATCTTCATGCCTTATGGAAACCGTCGGACCAGGCGATTTCGTTTCAATGCAGGATTAATGAGACAGGAATGGAGTTATTTCGTCAGAACCACTTTCCATCTATGCACATTGAAGAACATCACGGTATGCAAATGCTCGTCGGGACCTATGAACCCCATGAACTGGATTTCATCGTGAGCTATCTCGCAGGTTACGGCACTTCTATTCAGATTGTTGCACCTGATTCGTTAAAGGAATCACTGAGACAGCATTATTTGCATTTGTTGAGTCATATAACTGAATGAGTCATTGTTGAATTCAAAGTGTTTAAATCTAGACCTGCGGCCTTTATTGTTAAATTCTCCTTTTCTAAACTTAAAACACCCGGCAGGATGCATACCGAGGAACATACGGTATACACCCAAACCGGGTAAAGGATTAGAACATAATATCGATCGTCTCTAACTCATCTTGCTCCTGTTCGGATGGCCCTTTCAGAGAAACATCCTTGAGCAGCATTGAAGGCTGTTCGCCAATTTGTTCAATGATCACAAGCAGGTCCTGAGCAAAATTGTCGATCAGATTGCGTGTAAACAACTTCGTGGCATATTCGAATTGCCCGTTCATGCCCTCATCCAGCATCGAAATGATCAAGGTCAGATCAAATTGGGAAACTGTATGTTTTTCCGGATAAGATTCGATCTGGATATCTCCAAAGCTTTGAACGTTATCTTCCTTCGTTTCCAGAGCAAACATGACATCAAACACTGGATTGCGGCTTTGATCGCGCGGTACTTGCAGCTTCGTCACAAGCTCCTCAAACGGATAATCCTGGTGGTCATAGGCGCCCAGCATCGTTTCTTTGACTTCGTTCAAGTAAGCAAGGAACGTCTTCTCACCTGAAGGATAATGGCGAATCGCCAATGTGTTAACAAACATTCCGATTAGCGGCTCCAGGTCGGCATGGGTGCGACCCGACACCGGCGTCCCTACAATGAAGTCTTCTTGTCCCGAATATTTGCTGAGCAGGACGGAATAGACAGCCGATAACACCATATACAGGGTAGCACCGTTCTCATCTGCAATGCGCTGCAAGCTTTCGGTCATCTGCTTGTTAATACTGAAAGGCAGCACATCTCCCTCAAAACTGCGAACAGCAGGTCTGGCAAAGTCCGTAGGCAGTTCAAGCGTTGGCAGATCACCATTCAGCATTCCCAGCCAGTAGGCTTCCTGACGTTTCAACCGATCTTTCACATGTTCAGATTGCTGCCAAGCGGCAAACTCCTTGTACTGAATCCGAAGTGGCTCCAGCGTCTCACCGTTATACAGACGCAGCAGTTCTTCGACGAAGATGCCCATTGACATGCCATCCGTGACGATATGATGAATGTCCAGCATAAGCAGATGGCGCTCCGCTTCCCATTCAACCAAGCCCACGCGCAGCAGTGGTGGCAAATGCAAATCGAAGACACGTACAAAGGCATCTGCTATGCATTTCGTTTCACTTTCTGTTGCTTTTGTATACTCTACGGCAAACTCCAAGTCCGCATAAATGCGTTGCACCGGTTCCCCGTCAACCATGTCGAAGCCGGTTCGCAAGATTTCGTGACGCGCGATTAAGCCCTTGAGCGCTGCCTCGAATCGTTCCCGTTCCAAGCCCCCGACGAGCACCGTCATGCCAGACATATTGTAACTTAGCTCGGCACCTTGCATCTGCTGCTGGATATAAAGCCGTTTTTGCACGGAGGAAAGTGGGTAGCAATCCTGCTTATCCAGCACCGGAATAGAGAGAAATTCCTGCTGCTCCAATCGACTGATTGCTTCAGCCATCGCCTCAACGGTCGAATGCCGGAACACATCGCGCAAAGGCAGATCTACGCTCAACGTTTTATGCACCTTGCTAACCAACGTTGTTGCTCGCAGGGAGTGACCGCCGAGATCGAAGAAGTTGTCGTGAACACCAATTTCCTTCGCTAGCCCCAACACGTCCTTCCAGATTGCCGCCAGCTTTGTTTCCAACTCGTTACGCGGTGCCACGTATTCACGGTCTGCACTTATTGCCTCTTCCGGCGTCGGCAGCGCCTTTCGGTCGATTTTTCCGTTTGGTGTCAGAGGTAAATGCTCCAGTTCGATAAAATAAGACGGGATCATGTAACCTGGCAGCTCGCTGGAGATCGCCCGTTTTATGTCAATCGCCAGCAGTTCGCTATCCGTTGTATAGTAAGCACACAGCGCCTTCTGCCCGTTTGCATCACTTCGAACCAGCACCACCGCTTCACGCACACCTGCCACCTGCAGCAGCTGCGACTCAATCTCACCCGTTTCGATCCGGTAGCCCCGGATTTTCGCCTGGTTGTCGATTCGACCGATGAAGTCTACATTGCCGTCCTCCATCCACCGCGCCAGATCTCCTGTGCGGTACAGCCGCTCCCCGGCGACGAATGGACTGTCCACAAACTTCTCTGCCGTCAGCTCCGCACGGTTCAAGTAACCACGTGCCACACCGATGCCGCCAATCACCAACTCGCCCGGCACGCCAACAGGTACCGGATTCAGATGTTCATCCACAATGTAGAATTTCGCATTCAGCCATGCTTTGCCAATCGGCACATGGCCCGTCTGCGGCAGCTGGGTCAGCGGCTCGTCGTAGAAGCTGGAGTCGATGGCCGCTTCCGTCACGCCGTAAGCGTTAATAATGCGGATCGATGCGCCGAACCGCTCCTGCAAGGTGCGATAATCTGCAACGCTGCAGCTATCCGAGCTTGTGATCAGCAGCTCCATCGAACGGATATCCAGCCTCTGCTCATACACGTACTGCATGAACGGTACGATCAATGCAGGCGTCGATTCGAAAATAGTCACCTGCTCCCGCTCTATCCAGTGGTGCAGACGGGATGGATCAATCCGGTCGTCCTTAGGCACAATTACCATCGTGCCGCCGTTGTACAGCGTGCGCGCAATATCGCCCACGAACACGTCAAACGAGAAGCTCGCAAGCTGCATCAGCCGCACCGGGAACTGATCCAATCGGTACTCCCGTCGGTAGCCTGCCGCTGTATTGACCAGGCTCCGATGCTCAATCATCACACCCTTCGGCTTGCCGGTTGTTCCCGACGTGTAGATCACATACGCCAAGTCCTCCGGACGAGCTTCATGGAAGTGATCCATGCCAGAGACTACGCCGGAAGCTATGCTGGAGCCTTGTTCTAAGCCCATCATCGGCGCATTCGCTTGCTGCTCGCTGTAGGCCGTTTCGTCGTCCAGGTACAGCACCTTCGCCAGTGCCAGCTGCGCTTCACCCAGCCAGGCTTCGGCACGCTCGCGCAGTGGTGTTTGCGTCAGCAATACTTTCGTACCGCTGTCTTCCAGCATAAAACGTACGCGGTCTGCCGGATAATCCGGGTCCAGTGGCACATACGCCCCGCCTGCTTTCCAGACAGCCAGCACAGCCACCAGCAGGTCTACCGAACGCTCGGCGAGAATGCCGACGATGGACTCCCGGCCGATACCGCTTGTGCGCAGTGTCGCCGCAAGACGGTTCGCCCGCACATTCAGCTCCGCATAGGTCAGGCGGTCGTGCTCATACACAACAGCTTTTGCCTCCGGCGTGCGTTCGGCCTGTTTCTCGAACAACCTGTGGAATGCTGCCACAGGGGCTGCTTCCGGCTGCGCCGGGTTAAACCCGCTGATGATTTCTTCTTTTTCCGCTCCCGTCAACATATCCAATTCGGCAATTGTTGCTGACGGGTTGCAGAGAATGGATTCAAGCACCTGCAAGTAGTGGGCAGCCAATTGCTCCACCGTTTTCGTTTTATATAGAGCCGTGGCGTATTCAAACAGAACTTCCAAGCCATCCTCAATCTCTGTGACATCCAGACTCAAGTCGAATTTGGAAACCATTTCTTCGCTGGCAAACGTCGATAAATGAAGTCCTGGAAGCTGGATTTCCACATTCTCTGTATTCTGCAAAGCAAACATCGTATCGAACAGCGGATGACGGCGTAAATCGCGAGCCACATTCACCTGTTCCACCAGTTCTTCAAACGGATAATTCTGATGTTCAAAAGCACCCAGCGTTGTCTCCTTGATCTCTTGCAAGTAGTCAAGGAACGTCTTCCCGGCAGCCGGATAACTGCGAATCGCCAAAGTATTAACGAACATCCCGATCAAAGGCTGAACATCGCTATGATTTCTGCCCGCAATCGGCGTACCCACTACCACGTCTTCTTGCCCTGAATATTTGTGTAAAAGCACGTTATATGCTGCAAGCAGCACCATATACAGCGTTGCTCCATTCTCGGCTGCAAGTCGTTTCAGGCCTTCCGTTTTTTCACGATTCATACACAGCTGCAACGAATGACCCTCGTAGCTCTGCATAGCTGGACGTGGATAATCCGTTGGCATTTCCAAAACCGGCAGCTCTCCGCTGAACGTATCGAGCCAGTAGGCCTCTTGCTTGGCAAGCTGCAATTTTTGCTCGTCCGATTGCTGCCATACGGCATAATCCTTGTACTGAATGCGGAGCGGCTCAAGCGATTGCCCACTGTATAAATGCACGAACTCCTCAATCATGACGTCCATTGAAACGCCATCAGATACGATATGATGTGTATCGAACATCAGAATGTGCCGATCCGGTGCCAGTTTGGCAAGACCTACTCGCAGAAGTGGCGGCTTCGCCAGATCAAAAGCACGAACAAATTGACGCACCGTTTCTTCTGCCTGCTCTTCACTAATCTGCACATATTCAACCTGGAAGGCAGCATCTTCATATATCCGCTGAACGGGTTCACCATGTACCATCTCAAAACCGGTTCGCAGCGTTTCATGACGCGCTACAAGCCCGCGGAACGCTTCTTCAAACCGTTGACGGTCAAGCTGTCCTTCAAGCAGCATCGCTCCCGGGATATTGTAGCTCAGCTCGCCTCCTTCCAGCTGATTCAAAATATAAAGACGCTTCTGGGCGGAAGAGAGCGGATAATATTCGCCAGGTTCCGCAACCGGAATAGAACTAAACGCGCTGGGATCCAGCCGTTCCGTCGCTGCGGCCATTTCCTCGACTGTCGAGTAGAGGAATACGTCGCGAAGCGGGAATTCAATACCCAGTTCTTTATGCATTTTGCTGACAAGGGTTGTCGCTCGCAGAGAGTGTCCCCCGAGGTCGAAGAAGTTGTCTGTTACGCCCACCAACTGCTCCCGAAGAAGCACCTCCTGCCAGATGGCAGCCAGCTTCTGCTCCAGTTCGGTGCGAGGCGCCACGTATTCGTGGCCGCCCCCTTTCGGTGCTGGCAGCGCCTTACGGTCGATTTTCCCATTCGGCGTTAGCGGTAATTTCTCCAGTTCAACGAAATACGACGGGATCATGTAACCCGGCAGTTCGCTGGAGATCATGCTTTTCAAATCTGCGGCCGACAAACCTTCTTCCACCGTATAATATGCACACAACGCCTTCTGCCCTTCCTGATCTTCCATGACAACAACGACGGCTTCCTTCACACCAGCTGCACTCAGCAGCTTCGCTTCGACTTCCCCCGTTTCAATCCGGTAGCCCCGGATTTTCGCCTGATTGTCGATTCGACCGATGAAGTCTACATTGCCGTCCTCCATCCACCGCGCTAAATCTCCTGTGCGATACAGCCGCTCCCCGGCGACGAATGGACTATCCACAAACTTCTCTGCCGTCAGCTCCGCACGGTTCAAGTAACCACGTGCCACACCGACGCCGCCAATCACCAGCTCGCCCAGCACGCCAACAGGCACCGGATTCAGATGTGCATCCACGATGTAGAATTTCGCATTCAACCACGCTTTGCCAATCGGCACATGGCCCGTCTGCGGCAGCTGGCTCAGCGGCTCGTCATAGAAGCTGGAATCAATCGCAGCTTCCGTCACGCCGTACGCATTGATGATGCGGAATGTTGAGCCGAACCGCTCCTGCAAGGTGCGATAATCTGCAACGCTGCAGCTATCCGAGCTTGTGATCAGCAGCTCCATCGAGCGGATATCCGGCTTCTGCTCGTACACGTACTGCATGAACGGCACGATCAATGCTGGTGTCGATTCGAAAATAGTTACCTGCTCCCGCTCTATCCAGTGGTGCAGACGGGATGGATCAATCCGGTCGTCCTTAGGCACGATCACCATCGTGCCGCCGTTGTACAGCGTGCGTGCAATATCGCCCACAAACACGTCAAACGAGAAGCTCGCGAGCTGCATCAGCCGCACCGGGAACTGATCCAATCGGTACTCCCGTCGGTAGCCTGCCGCTGTATTGACCAGGCTCCGATGCTCAATCATCACACCCTTCGGCTTGCCGGTTGTTCCCGACGTGTAGATCACATACGCCAAGTCCTCCGGACGAGCTTCATGGAAGTGATCCATGCCAGAGACTACGCCGGAAGCTATGCTGGAGCCTTGTTCTAAGCCCATCATCGGCGCATTCGCTTGCTGCTCGCTGTAGGCCGTTTCGTCGTCCAGGTACAGCACCTTCGCCAGTGCCAGCTGCGCTTCACCCAGCCAGGCTTCGGCACGCTCGCGCAGTGGTGTTTGCGTCAGCAATACTTTCGCACCGCTGTCTTCCAGCATAAAACGTACGCGGTCTGCCGGATAGTCCGGATCCAATGGTACATACGCCCCGCCTGCTTTCCAGACAGCCAGCACAGCCACCAGCAAGTCCACCGAACGCTCGGCGAGAATTCCAACGATGGACTCCCGGCCGATGCCGCTGGTGCGCAATGTCGCCGCCAGACGGTTCGCCCTCACGTTCAGCTCCGCATACGTCAGGCGGTCGTGCTCATACACAACAGCTTCTGCCTCCGGCGTGTATTCCGCCTGTTTCTCAAACAGCCTGTGGAATGCTGCCACATGGGCTACTTCCGGCTGCGCCGGGTTAAACCCGCTGGCCACTTCTTCTTTTTCCGCTGCTGTCAAAAGCTGCAGCTCATTTATTCGCATATTCGGGTTAACCGCAGCTTGCTCCAGTGCCCTAACAAAATGGCCACAAAGCTGTCTGATGCCATCCGCTTCAAATGTCAACGCATTGTACGTAAACCGCAGCAAAATTTGCTCTTCTGGAATGACGGTAATGTCCAGATCGTAGTTCGTTTGCTCCGGCGATTGGATGTTGGCAATTTTCAACGCGTTCTGGTCACCCCCGACGACCTGCTCGATCTGTTCTTCCATCGGATAATTTTCAAAGACCATAATATGATTGATCAAGTCGCGTTTTTGCTCGCTCAGCGACTGAATTTCGAACAGTGGATACGTCTCGTATGCTCTCGATGCCAGTGCTTGGTCCTGAGTTGTTCTCAGAATATCTGCTACTGTGTGCTCCGCTTTGCCTTGAATACGAACAGGAATCGTATTAATAAACAGACCAATCATGCTTTCGATGCCCGGAATTTCCGCTGGACGCCCTGACACAACGGAGCCAAAAACGACATCCTCGCTGTTGTTGTATATCTGCAGCACCAGTCCCCATATGGTCTGCATGAACGTATTAAGTGTCACCTGCTGCTGGCGCGCTACACGCTCAATTTGCCCAGTCAGTCCTTTACCAAGCTCTACATCCATTTCGGCCATCTCAAAAGCATGCTGTCTCAGCTGCGTTTTCTCCTGTGGCAGTCTGGTTTGCTGATCGTAACCGGCCAAATACTCAGACCAGTACTGCGAAGCTTTCGCAGCATCTTGAGCTTCCAGCCATTCGATATACCGGGAGTACGAGGTAACTGGAGGAAGCTCCGGTGCCCGCTTCTCCTGAAACGCGAAATAAGTGTCAAATACTTCCTTGATCATGAAAGACATACACCAGCCGTCCATCAAAATATGATGATGGCTCCAGATCACATGATAGGACTCTTCACCTGTACGGAGGACAGTCACACGCATCAGAGAGCCTTGGGCCAGATCGAACTTGTTCGCTTTATCCGCACTGACAAACTCGGCTATCGTCTTCTCCGGGTCTTCATGGTATGACGGGCGTATATCTTCAAAATACACTTCACACTTCCGCTCACGGAATACTACCTGAATCGGCTCGTCCCTCCAGCCCGTCACAAAATTGGTTCGCAGCGCTTCATTGCGCTGCACCAGCATGTCCAGACCTTGAGTGAAGGCCTCGATATTCAGGCTTCCGTGCAGATCGAAGGTCACCTGTTCAAAATAGGCCTCCGAATCAGCATCCAGCAGGCTGTGGAACAACATCCCTTTTTGCAGCGGCGTCAAGGTGTATACATTCTCCAGTTCGCCAAGCGCCGCTGTATGGTCCGTAAGCTGCTCGAGTTCCTCCACCGTCATATCTTGAAGCAGTACATCGCTAGGCGTAAGCTCCGGCTTCTCTTTTGAAATACAATGGTTGATGATTTCACGCAGGCTCGATTGGAGCAGGGTTCCCAAGCGCTCTACCGTTTCCCGTTTATACTGGGTTTTCCCATATCGAATGTTGAGCTCCAGCACTCCCTCTGACACCATACCGTTAATATCGAGCACAAAATCCATCACTGCATTCGGGCTCGAATCAGAACCCGGACTGAACGGAGACGGTTGTGAGCCGCTACTATCGTAATCCTGATCGAACTGACCCAGATAGTTGAAGCTGATCTCCGGCTCTAAAACAAACCTCTCGTCACCACGTGTCTCCGCCAAATAACGTAGGATGCCGTAACCGATTCCTTTGTTCGGAATGCGGCGCAGGCCTTCTTTCGCCCTTTTCACCTGATGACCAAGAGTCTCTGCGTGACCTGGCTCCAAAACAACAGGGAATTGGCTTGTAAACCAGCCTACCGTGCGTGTAATATCTACATTTGGAAAAAGTTCTTCACGACCGTGGCCTTCGAGATTCACCAGCACTCGTTCATGACCACTCCAGGCGTGTACTGCAAGGCCCAGCGCGGCAAGCAGAAGATCATTCATCTCTGTATGGTAAGCAAGGTGTGCCTGCTTCAGCAGCTGCTCCGTTTCCTCCGCCGTCCAGCGTACAGACACAATCCCGCTGTCCTTCAGCATGGAACGATCTTGTTCAAAATCTCTCGGAAGTGGCTCATAGGCCAATTGCTCGATATACTGCCAATGCTCTCTTTCACTTTCGATTGCCGAACCATTAGCATAATCAGCGAGCTGTTTCGCCCACAGCTGGAAGGAATCCGTTTTGAGCGGCAGACGGATCGGCTGCCCTTGCCGTGTCTGCTCATATCCGGTAGCCAAATCCTCAAGCAGAATTCGCCAGGACACACCGTCTACTACCAAATGATGGATCACAATGAGCAGGTGGTCACCATCGTCGCAGCGGAACAAACCAAGCTTCACCAGCGGGCCATGCTCCAGATCAATGCTTGCTTGAATCTCACTCGCCTTAGCCTCCACCGCTTTCTGTACATCCAGCGTGCCCCTGAAATCAATAATCTCCATCTCAAACAGTGCTTCGTTCTCCTCCGCGCCTCGATTCCAGGCTGCATAACCATGCTCGGTTGCACGGTAAACCGTACGGAGAGCATCGTGATGCACGATAAGCTGGCGCACGGCCTGACGCAGAGCTTCTTCATCAAACCTTTGCTTGGAAAACTGCATGAACGCCTGGTTGCTGTGATGTATATCGGCCGGATTTTGCTCAAAGAACCAGCGTTGAATCGGGGTCAAAACTACCTCACCCGCCACTTCGGCCTGGCTTGCCGTTCTCTCCACCGTTTGCAGTCGCATACTCAGGGCGGAGATCGTCGGGTAATGGAACAAATCCTTCATGACCAGCTTGTAGCCCGTTTGCAAAAGGCGAGAAGATACCTGCAAAGCTTTAATGGAATCCCCGCCAAGGGCAAAGAAATTATCCATAGTGCCAACCCGTTCCATGCCTAAAACGGACTGCCAGACCGATGCGAGTGCTTGCTCGGCAGGAGTACGCGGCGCCGTGTATGCAGCCTCGGAACGCATGCTTCCTTCCGGCACAGGCAGCGCTTTACGGTCGATCTTGCCATTTGGCGTAAGTGGCATATGATCCAGACGCATCATGCGCAAAGGCACCATATGAGAAGGCAGCGCCGCATCCAGATGAGCCACAAGCTCATCCAGATCGAAGTCCGAATTCGCTACGACATAACCGCACAAATATTTCTGTCCCCGCTCGTCCATGCGGTCGATGACAAGTGCTTGTCCTACGTCAGTAACATTTTTCATGGCTGCTTCAATCTCACCCAGCTCGATCCGATAACCGCGAATTTTCACCTGATTGTCGATTCGTCCGATGAAATCCACGTTACCGTCAGGCATCCAGCGTGCCAGATCTCCCGTCCTGTAAAGCCGCTCTCCAGCCACAAACGGGCTGTCTACGAACTTCTCCTCCGTCAAATCCGGGCGATTCAAATATCCGCGGGCGACTCCTGCTCCGCCGATAACCAGCTCGCCCAGTACCCCGATCGGCACCGGCTTCATATTTGCATCCACGATGTAGAACTTCGCATTCAGCCACGCTTTTCCGATTGGCACGCTTCCCGTTTTCGGCAGCTTATTCAGCGGCTCGTCATAAAAACTCGAATCAATCGTTGCTTCTGTGACGCCATAGCTGTTAATGATACGAAACTGCGAGCCAAAACGCTCCTGCAAGGTGCGGTAGTCCGCCACATTGCATGCATCCGAGCTTGTAATAAGCAGCTGCATTGAGCTAAGGTCCAAACCTTCTGCATATACATGCTCCATAAACGGTATGATCAACGCTGGAGTCGATTCAAACACCGTTATGGCGTAGTCGCGAATCCAGCCATAGAGACGGGTTGCATCAATCCGATCTTCCTTAGGCACGATCACCATCGTCCCTCCGTTGTACAACGTCCGTGCAATGTCGCCCACAAAAACATCGAACGAGAAGCTCGCGAGTTGTAACAGCCGGATCGGAAATTGATCCAGTCGATAGCCCCGCCGATAACCTGCTGCCGTGTTTACCAGACTGCGGTGTTCCACCGCCACGCCCTTCGGCCGGCCTGTTGTACCGGAGGTGTAGATGACGTAAGCCAAGTCATGTGGCTTGTTCACATTCGCCGGATTGCATGCAGGAACTGCCGTTAGTCTGTGGATCTTTGCTTCTGCGGTGGCAGACGTTTCCGCAGCAGATGGTTCCGCTGGTGCCAAAACCTTCTCCTCGGCGCCTGACTGGCACAGCCTTTGCAAGCCGGCAGCGGTTTCTATCGCTTCGAGGTTGTATGTCGCAGCGTCGTCAAGTGCAAGCACCGTTTGCAGTACCAGAGCTCCATTGCTTTTCCAAGCTTCTGCCTGCTCCAGCAGACAGGTCTGTGTAAGCAACACGGCTGCCCCGCTGTCTGCTAGCATATATTCGATCCGTTCCGCCGGATAATCCGGGTCGAGAGGCACATAAGCGCCACCCGCTTTCCATACAGCGAGTACGCCGATCAGCAGCTCCACCGAACGCCCGGCCAGAATGCCGACCACCTGCTCCGGTCTCACCCCGTGTGCCCGCAGTGCATACGCCAGGCTATTCGCTCTGGAATTCAGTTCTGCATATGTCAGCTTGTTGTCTTCACAGACAACGGCCAGCGCTTCTGGAGTACGCTCCGCCTGCTGCTCGAACAACTCGTGGAACGTTCTCTCTCTCCACGACTCACACAACTCATCCGCTTCCAAGCCTGCCCTCTCTGTGTTGTACTGCTTCGAAAGAGCCGGGCACGACACGTCAAACCGGACCAGTAAATCATGCATTTCGCTACTCGTTAAAATATTCAAATCCGCAATTTGTGCATCCGGCTCAGCCAGAATCGAGGACAAAAGCTGCTCGTAATGGTTTGCCAGCCGTACGATCGTCTCCGGTCTAAACAAAGAGGTAGCATACTCGATCTTGCAAAGCAGTTCGTTACCCGTTTCCACGATATCCAAGCTAAGATCAAACTTTGCCGTCTTTTCCTCAATGTCAAACAGCGACCAGTTTAATCCTTCCATGGTTAGATCCAGACTTTCGTGCTTTTGCAGAGAAAACATCGTATCAAACAGCGGGTTACGACTTAAATCCCGGCTTACCTGAAGGGCTTCCACCAGCTCCTCAAACGGATAGTCCTGGTGTTCATAGGCACCAAGTGTCGTCTCCTTCACTTCCTGCAAGTAATTCAGGAACGTCCGCTCTGCCGTTGGTTCCAAAAGAAGGGCTAGCGTATTGACGAACATGCCGATAATCGGCTGCAAGTCGGCGTGAGAACGGGCAGCAATCGGCGTGCCGACCACAATATCCTCCTGCCCCGTGTATTTATGAAGCAATATGGAGTACGCAGCCAGCAAAAGCATGTACAGCGTTGCACCTGAGTCACCTGCCAGCCGTTTGAGCGCTTCACTTTTCTCCGCATCCAGCGCAAACGTGAGAGTCTGTCCGTCAAACTGCTGTATGAACGGACGAGGGAAATCAAGCGGCAGCTCAAGAACCGGGGGCTCAGAGCTGAATACCCCGCGCCAGTATTGCTCCTGCTGCTGGATGGATTGACGTTGCTCCTCCGATTGCTGCCATACAGCATAATCCTTGTATTGAATTCGCAGCTCAGGCAAAGTCTCCCCGTTGTATAGCTGCACGAATTCGCGCAGCAGAATGTCCATGGAAAGGCCATCAGTACCAATATGATGCATATCCAGCACAAGCAGAAATTTTTCTTGTTCCAGCTCGATCAGCATAGCACGCAGTAAAGGCGGCCGAGTCAAGTCAAAAGGCTGAATGAAGCTTTCAAGCAGTGCCGCAATCTGATCTTCGCTTGCCTGAAGCTTCTCGATCTTGAACGCTACGAACGGATGAATGTGCTGAACCGGCTCTCCATTCACGATTTCAAAACCGGTGCGCAGCATATCATGCCGTGCCACTAAAGCAGCCAGCGCCGCTTCCACTCTGGTTTCGTTCAACGCCCCTTCCAGTTGCAAGGCACTTGGAAGATTGTAATTTAGCTCCAGCTCATCGAGCTGGTGCAGGACGAACAGCCTTTTTTGCGCGGAGGAAACCGGGTAGTAGACTCTCTCTTCTGCTTTTGGGATTGAACTGTGCAATGTTTCCTCCAAGCTGGAAATAGCCTCGGCCATGGATTCCACCGTTGTAAGGCGGAACACGTCACGCAAAGGAACCTCAACATTCATTTGCTTCCTGATTTTGCTGACAAGGCTTGTCGCCCGCAAGGAGTGACCACCGAGCTCAAAGAAATTATCCAGAACTCCAATGCCAGAGTAACCCAGTACATCCTCCCAGATGTTCACAAGCTTGGACTCCGTTCGATTCCGCGGCGCTACGTATTCAACGCCCGTTTGCATGCTGCCTTGCAGCTCAGGCAGCGCTTTGCGGTCCACTTTTCCATTAGACGTCAGCGGCATGCGCTCCAGCTGTACAAAGTAAGACGGAATCATATACCCCGGCATTCCCTGGGCTAGAGTGGCTCTAATATCACTAACTGTCAACGTTCGCTCCGCGACAAAGTAGGCAACAAGCGCATTTTCACCTCCGTTGTCCTGACGGGCGAGCACCACGGCTTCTTCCACACCCCGGACGTTCATCAGCTGCGTCTCGATCTCGTCCAGCTCAATTCGATATCCGCGAATTTTTACTTGGTGGTCGATTCGGCCCAGGTATTCGATATTGCCGTCCGGCAGCCACGTCGCCAGGTCACCTGAGCGGTACAGCTTCTCCCCCTCTGCAAACGGGGAATCCACAAACTTCTCCGCCGTCAGATCAGGGCGGTTCAGATATCCTCTCGCCAGCCCTTCCCCGGCTACATACATTTCTCCGGCTACGCCGATTGGCACAGGGCGACGGTTTTCATCCAGTATATACACACGCAGCGTTGGAATGGGTTTGCCGATATTACTCTTCGCTGCTTCGATCTCGGTCCATGTAATTTCCTTATATGTCACGTGAACCGTCGTCTCCGTAATGCCGTACATATTGATCAGCTTTGTTTCCGGGTACTTCGTCTTGAATCCCTTGAGCAGCAGCGGACTCAGCGCTTCCCCCCCGAAGATGACATTGCATATCCGCAAATTATACGGGTGCTCTGCCAGAACCTCACGTAATAGCTGATAGAAGTACGTTGGGGTCTGGTTCAAAATCGTGACCTGTTCCCGGCTCAGCAGCGCCAGGAAATCGGCTGGATTTTTCGCTGTGAGCGGCGGTACAATCACCAGCTTGCCTCCGTACAGCAGTGCCCCGTACATCTCCCAGACGGAGAAATCAAAACAGAACGAGTGGAACAACGTCCACGTATCGGACGGGCCGAAGTCAAACATATTTTTATCGTTAAACAGAAGACGCACGACATTTTTATGCTCAATCAACGTTCCCTTTGGTTTGCCCGTGGTTCCCGACGTATAGATCACATAGGCCAGGTTGTCCGGCCCGGAAATCGGCTCCAGATTCGAAGCATCCCTGGCATCTGCCGAGTGGTTTGTCCAGCTATCCTCCCTAACAAAATCATTTAATTCGAGACGCGGTCCTGCGAAGTTTGTTTTCCCGTGCAAATGCTTTTGGATGAGCAGCAGCGGTGCGCCCGAATCCTCGATCATGAAGCGGATACGCTCCTGCGGGTAGTCGGGATCGACAGGCACGTAGGCACCGCCCGCTTTCAGAATCGCCAGAATGCCAACAATCATATCCAGTGAGCGCTCAGCGAGAATGGCTACCAGTTGATCCGCTTGAACGCCCGTCTCCCGCAACTTTCGTGCCAGACGATTGGAACGTTCGTTCAGTTCGCGGTAGGTCAGCTGCCGCTCATTCATGACCACGGCAACGTTATTTGGATAAAGCTCCGCTTGCTCTTCAAACAAACCGTGAATCGTCTGCTGCCGCGGGTAGTCCGCCTCCAAATCGTTGAAATCATGCACCAACTCGTGGATTTCTTCCTGCGTGAGCATTCCAAGCGATGCAATATCCCCGTCCGGCGCCGTTGCGATGGTATGTAACAGTTTGTCATAATGTCTGGCAAACCGCTCAGCGGTCTCCTGTTTATACAAAGCTGTAGCATACTCCAATCGGCATTCGAGCTGACCATGCAGCTCCGAAATGTCCAGAAGCAGCTCGAACTTGGAGGTCAGGTTTTCCAACGGATAAAAGGATTGCTCCAGTCCCTCAATGACTATTTGCTCGTTCTCTGTATTTTGCAGAGAGAAGAACGTATCAAAGAGTGGATTCCGACCCGTTGCGCGAGGGATCTGCAGACTTTCCACCAAATCCTCAAACAAATAATTTTGGTGTTCAAATGCCCCTAGTGTAATGTTTTTGATTTCTTCCAAGTAAGAAAGATATGGCTTGGAACGCTCAGGACGACTGCGAATGGCCAGCGTATTGATAAACATGCCTACGATGGGCTGCACTTCCTCCTGCGTTCTTCCGGCAATCGGCGTTCCAATGATCAAATCCTCTTGGCCCGAATATTTGTGCATCAGGATGGAATAAGCCGACAAAAGCACCATGTACAGCGTTGTGCCTGTTCGTGCTGCCAGCTCTTTCAGCTTCTCTGTCCGCTCTTTCCCGATGTAAAACTTCACGGTACGTCCGTCAAAGTTCTGCACCGCTGGCCGCGGGAAATCGGCGGGCAGGTCCAGAATCGGCAGCTCGCCGGATAACTGCTCCAGCCAGTACGCCTTCTGCGGCTGAAGCAATTGATCATAAGCTTCGGAATGCTGCCAAACGGCATAATCTTTATATTGGATTTGCAGCGGAGCCAGCTGCTCTCCCCGATACAAGCGACTGAACTCGTCAAAGAGCAGTGCTGTCGAGATGCCATCCGAGACAATATGATGCATATCGAACAACAGAATGTGACGGTTTCCGGCAACTTTGATCAGACCAATCCGCAGAAGTGGTGGCTTTGTCAGATCAAACGGGCGATAATAAGCTTCTACCACTCGATGCACTTCCTGCCCACTCGCCTCATAATAATCGACTGCAAACTCCACCTCGTTATAGATACGCTGCACAAGCTCGCCTTGAACCTGCTCGATCCCGGTACGTAGCGTCTCATGACGCTGAATCAATTCCTGAAACGCGTGCTCGACACGCGTACGATCCAGCTTGCCTTCAAGATGAAGCGCAGCGGACATATTGTAGCTGCGGTCGGCTCCTTCAAGCTGGCTCAGGACATACAGACGCTTTTGCTCGGATGAAACCGGATAGTACTCAGCCTCAGCTGCCTTTGTTATCTCATACGTCTCCTGATGCTTTAAACCGCCGATTCTTAGAGCCAGCTGCTCGATCGTGGTATAGCGGAAAACATCACGGAGCGGAACCTCGACTTGCAGCTCTTTTCGAATTTTGGAAACGAGCGAAGAAGCGCGCAAGGAATGACCACCAAGGTCGAAGAAGTCATCCTGCACCCCTACCCTGGCTATACCCAGCACTTGCTGCCACATGAGAGCAAGTCTGGTTTCCAGTGTTGTGCGAGGGGCCACATACTCGCGGCCTGCTTCCATCTCTCCCGTCGGTTCAGGCAGGGCCTTGCGATCAATTTTGCCATTCGGGGTGAGAGGAAGCTGATCAAGAGATAACAGCCGGGCCGGGACCATATGTGCAGGCAGCTCTTGCTTTAATTGAAACAGCAGATCACTCAACTGCAAGGATGCATCCGCTACTACATAGCCGCACAAATACTTGTGCCCCTGATCATCCGTGCGGTCTATGACTACAGCATGTTTGACGTCCGGAAAACGCAACAGGGCCGTTTCTACTTCACCAAGTTCGATTCGGAACCCGCGAATTTTGACCTGATAGTCGATCCGGCCGATAAAATCAACGTTGCCATCCTCCAGCCAGCGGGCTACATCACCTGTCCGGTACAGACGTTCTCCAGGCACAAACGGGCTGTTCGCAAACTTCTCCGCAGTTAAGTCGGGACGATTCCAATACCCGCGTGCTACCCCGGGACCGCCGATAACAAGCTCACCCGGAACCCCTACAGGAACTGGATTCAATGCAGCATCGACAATATAAAATCGGGCGTTCAGCCAAGCCTTGCCAATCGGCACATGCCCCGATGATGGCAATCTCTCCAGCGGCTCATCGTAAAAGCTGCTATCAATCGCCGCTTCGGTAACGCCATAGCTGTTGATGATGCGGAATTGTTCGCCGAATCGTTCCTGCAGCCAACGGTAATCGGTAACACTGCAAGCATCCGAGCTGGTAATCAGCAGCTGCATCGAGCTAACGTGCAGCCCTTCTTCATCAATATGCTGCATGAACGGCAGAATGAGTGCAGGCGTCGATTCGAATACCGTAATGTTTTGCTCCCGAATCCAGCCGTATAAACGGTTCGGATCAATTCGGTCATCCTTGGGTACAATCACCATCGTACCGCCGTTATACAACGTACGCGCAATGTCCCCGACGAACACGTCAAACGAGAAACTGGCCAGCTGCAGCAGCCGTACCGGGAACTGATCCAGACGGTACTCTCGCCGGTATGCGTCTGCCGTATTCATAAGACTGCCGTGTTCAATCATAACGCCTTTCGGTTGTCCCGTTGTACCCGAGGTGTAAATGACATAAGCCAGATCTTGAGGGGCGCTATGCGCAGATTCAAACTCCACGGCCAAGGCATCCCGCTTATACATCTGTTCATCGTCCAGCGCATAGACCGCTTGAAGCTTCAACTGCTCATCAGCCAACCAGCCTTCGGCACGCTCGAGCAGATGACGCTGTGTAAGCAGCACCGATGCTTCGCTATCGCTGAGCATATATTCAATTCTCTCCGCTGGATAATCGGGGTCCAGTGGAACATAAGCTCCGCCGGCTTTCCAGACGGCAAGCACACCGACCAGCAGCTCCACCGAACGCTCCGCCCAGATGCCTGTAATTGTCTCCCTTCCCACACCCTGTTCACGAAGGAGAGAAGCCAGGCAATCGGCACGTTCATTCAATTCGCCGTAGGTCAGCTGTTGATCCATGTAAACAACTGCCGGATGATCCGGGATGTCCCTGGCCAACCTTTCAACAACCCGATGAAACACTTCTCCCTCGCTCAGCCCTGCCACCGGCGGATTAAACACGTTAAGTATACGTCGTCTCTCCTCATCGCTCAGCAGAGAAATCTCCCGTATAGGCAGCTCGGGAAACTGAAGAAACTGATCCAGGACGGTTACATACTGCTCCATGATCCGATCAATCTCGGCCTTCTCGAACAAACCGGTACGGTAGGACGCATGAAGAGTAATATAGTCATCATTCAGCATATGGTCGAAGCGCAGCAGCAAGTCGTCCATCTCATGTCTGGCAAAGTGCGCCTCCAGGCGTACCTTGATTTCTTCGTATTCCTCAATTTTCAAAGGAAGATATTCCAGCGATGTGCGGAACAGCTCCGAAAGATCATTGCGTCCATGTTGCTCGCGTAAATCCTGGATCAATTGATTATACGGATATTTCTGATACCGCAGATCGGCTGTATTTTCCTTGGAGACCGTTTGAAGCAAGGAAAGCACATGCTCGTCCGGATTCATCTGAATGCGCGTAGCTACGGTGCTGACAAACATGCCGATCGTTTCTTTTTCCTTCTTGCTGGTGCGATTGGCGAAAACTGTACCGACTGGAACATCGGTGTTATCGGTCAACTTGTATAACAAAACGTACATGGCAGACATAAATAACGTATATAAACTGACCTGATATTGTTCGCTGAAGGCCAGAATGCGTTCATAACGGGAACCCTCCAAAGTAATGAAACGTGTATTGGATTCACTGCCAATCGAGAATGGCGGAACCGATTTAATGCCGGTCGTTTCTGGCAATGTGCTGTATTTGTTCAGCCAGTATTGCCTGCCTTTTTGATAACGCGGCGACTGCTCATATTCTTGTTCTGCTGAAATATAGTCCTGATAGGAGGGGGCTTGATAACTTTCGGAAATGCCTTTTCCTTTGCGCAGTTCCAGATATTTTTCCATCACCGCATGAAGCAGCGCATTAACAGACAAGCCGTCAGCGATAATATGATTGATCGTCAAATTCAGCCATACCTGACCATTCGCAAAATGAATAATCGTAAATTGGTAGAGATGTTCATCGAACACGCTGGCCGGCTTTTCGCTTACTTCTTTAATCCAATCATAATATTGTTCAGCTGTGCCTACGACGAGACGACTTATCCTGGCTTGAACATTCTCCGGCTCCTCGAACCACTGCGTTGGATTCTGCACATCCCCGCTAATGCGGATTCGGAAAGCATCATATGTTTTGACAATTTCAGTCGCCGCACGCTCCAATAGCTGTGTGTCGATCTCGCCCGTAATCTGGTAGGTCGCGGAAAGTGTCGTGATAGACGTTCCCGGATTCATCATTTCCATGAACCATATTCGGCGCTGCGCTTGCGTCAATCCATATTGCGTATTGCTCTTCTCTCTCACATCGACACACTCCCCGTTAATAGAGATTTATATAGATCGGTTTCGTCTTCGTACATAGAGATCAGCCTGAAGCTACCCGCCGCCAAGTCAGTTTAGCCATACAACCTAGCATAGTACCCCCCAAGCGCCAGCAAATCCTGATGACGGCCACGCTCGACTACCTTGCCCTGATTCATAACAGTAATCCAATCCGCCTGTTCTACAGTGCTGAGACGGTGAGCAATCAGAATTGTGGTGCGCCCCTTCATCAATCGGTTCAGGGCCTGCTGTACCCAATGCTGGGATTCGTTATCCAATGCAGAGGTTGCTTCGTCCAGCAGCAGAATCGGAGCATCCTTGAGTATCGCCCGGGCGATGGCAATTCGCTGCCTTTGTCCCCCTGATAATGAAGCTCCCCTCTCTCCCACTGGCGTTTTATACTGTTCAGGAAGCTCCTGAATAAAATGATGAGCATACGCTGCTTTGGCCGCTTCGATCACTTCTTCATCCGTTGCTCCCGGCTTGCCGTAACGAATATTTTCCTCAATCGTACCCGTAAACAAAAATGACTCCTGCGGAACGTATGCAATCTGCCTGCGAATGTCATTCAGCGTGTAATGGCCAAACGGTTTACCTTGCAGCAGAATCTCCCCGCTTTCCACAGGATAAAAGCCGAGCAGCAGCTTGATCAGCGTACTTTTACCGCTGCCGCTGGCCCCCACAATCGCAGCAACCTGACCAGGAAACACCTGCATGGACAGGTCAACGAGCACCTTTTGATCCGCCTGATAGGAAAATTGCACCTCCCGAAACTCCACCGCAGCCTTCGACTCATGCTCGCTATGAATGGAACCCAGACGCTCGGGCTCTTCTTCCTGTTCCAGTACTTCTTGTATCCGGTGAGCGCCAGCGAGCGAATTTTGGGTCATGGACAGCACCAGGCCCAGGTTCAACAAAGCATGCGTTAGATTCACTTGCAGCACTGCCAGTGCCGCGACACTTCCCATCCCCATGAGCCCGTAAGCATATAGAAGACTGCCGATGACAATGATTCCACAAAACGTGACGTAGCTTATAAAATGGTTCACTGCGGCTTGCAGACCATTCTTCTGCGCCGTTTTCCTAAGCGTCTGCGTCATCTGTTCGTTCAACGTCTCGTACTGGCTATATATCGCGCGTATGCGGAACAGCTTCACCAATTGAATGCCACCCATAAAATCCTTGAATTTCTCGGTCATTTTACCGAGCGTTTGCAAGCCTTGTTCTGACAAGGTACGAATATCCCGCGCAAATTTCAGGCTAACCGCAGAGGACAGCAGCAAAATGAGGAAGGACACCCCTGCAAACCGCCAATCAATTAACACCATGGAAACAATGGAGCCGATGCAAAAGACAATTTGAAGCAGCAAAACAAAGTAGACCTGCGAAAATGTAAACTCAACGGTAGTTACATCATTGTTCACTCGCGACAATAAATCACCATGATGTGTCTGCTCCAAAAACCTCGGCCGCACCCGGCACAGCTTGTCATAAAGACGTTGACGAATGTGTAACACCGTTAGCTCGACACTGCGTTGATATAAGTAAATGAACCAGGGGGATATGATATTTTCCAGAAACAGGGCCACCCCCAAAATAACAAAGGCTTGCACCATGAGGGACGTATCACGGGATACGGCAAAATCAACCAGGTTATGTACGACCAGACTGAAGGCAATCAGGAACAAGGTCTGGGTGAGCGCCGTTACAGCCAGGCCAATGGCGTACTGGGTTTTGTGCTTGCGATTCATAAACGTCAACAAGTAGCCTAGTTCTTTCACTTGCGAAAGCCATCTGCCCTTTCTCATCTGTACGCCACCTCCCTGTGTTCGGCAGATTCGGTAAATTCCTGATAATAGGACTGGGCATACAGTCCCTTCAGTTCCAGCAATTGTTCATGCGTTCCTTGTTCCACAATATGTCCTTGTTCCATCACCCAAATTTCGTCAGCATGCTGCACTGTAGAAAGCCGATGGGCAATAACCATGGTTGTTCTCTGTCTCATCAATACGTTAAGTGCCTTCTGAACTGCACTTTCCGATTCTGGATCAAGAGCCGATGTTGGCTCGTCCAGCAGCAGAACGGCTGCATCCTTCAGAAAAGCCCGAGCCATTGCTATACGCTGACGCTGCCCGCCGGATAAGAAACCTCCACGCTCTCCGACATACGTCTGGTAGCCGTCCGCAAGCTGCATAATGAAGGAATGCGCCTGAGCTGCCTTCGCGGCTTCGATAATCTCGTTCATAGACGCTTCTTCCCGCCCATAACCGATATTTTCGGCTATCGTACCGCTAAACAAATAGGAATCCTGGGTTACGACGGAAAAGTGTGACCGCAGCTGCTCCGGATCAGCTCCTTCAATCAGGCTGCCAAACACGCGGATATTTCCCTGTCCCTTCGCAAGTGGATAAAAACCGCATACAAGCTTAAACACCGTGCTCTTTCCCCCGCCGCTGGCTCCAACAAGCGCGATGGTCTTTCCTTCCGGCACCGAGAAGCTGACATTTCGCAGGATCGGGGAGCCCTCATCGTACCCGAAGGTTACATTCTGAAACTCGATTGGCGCAGCGTTTTCTTTCAGAAGCAAACGGCCATTCTCCGTTTCAGTTGGCTGCTCCACAATTTCGGATACCCTTCTCAGAGCACCCGCCATTTCGAACGTACGTGTAATCAGTTCCGGAATATGCTCCAACGGCTCCAGACACAGATTCAGCAAATAGAGGAAGGCGACCAGTTCTCCCGCGCCCAGCTGCCCCTGGTAGATCAAATAACTCCCGTAACTAACAGCAAAAATGATCGGACTGATCATCAGCGTGGAAAGCAGCGGGTTAACCCAGGCTTCCCGTTTTTTCACAGCCAGCTTTTTTTGAGCCGTCAATTGCAGCAGCACTTGGTAGGAACGAGATAACATGCCTGATAACAGATAGCTTTTTACAATAGGCATTCCACCAAGCGTATCCTGAAGATTGACATTCATTCTGCCCATATTTGCCTGCGCTTCCTCCGTCAAACGCTCCAGCTGCTTGCCAATCCATTGCGAAACCAGCAGTGCTAACGGAAACAGCAGTAGGCTGTACAGCATCAGCTCCCACTGGAGATAGATCAAATAAGTGAAACAGCCGATAAACAATAATGGATGATAGAACCACTGGGCGAGATCCCGAATCATAAACTGCTGGATGAGCTGCAGATCGTTATTAATCCGGGACAACACGTCACCGGAGTGCTGCTTTTCCAAATAAGAGACCGGAAGCTTGCCGATGTGGCGCATGACATCGTTGCGAATATCCTGCACCGCCGAGGCACTGCTTCGCTCCACACCGAAGCTCATCAGAAACTTCGCTGGCACGCCGATCAGGATGACCACAAAAACCGTGTAAACGATTTGCTGAACAACTGGGCCCGCTCCCTTCTCGGCCTGGGTAGTCAGCTGCTCGATCAGACTTCCCGTCCATATCTCAATGATGGCCGCGGCAATTGCGGATAAAGTGCCAACGATCATCAAACCTTTGTGACGGCCTACATAGGAAATTAACCAGCGAAGCGCTTTCCAGGTAGCGTAAGCCGTTTGGCGGTTGGAGGGCGCTCCCGCCCCTTGATCTTGAACAGACAGCTGCCGATCAGCTTCCATGCAGCACCCCGATAGCCGCCTCGTTCTGCTGTTTGATTCGCTGCAAAATGTCCCGGATGACCAGAGCCGTTTCATCTACATGTGTGAGTTCAAGCAATTCCTCATGCGCACCCTCCAGCCGGTAATCGGTGTAAGCTTCTGTTGTAGCCCTCTGCCATGATGGCAGTTGGTGCTCCCGGCGGAACGCCTCACTGTCCTTTGCAATCAACTCGTAAATACGGGCTGTAATGGTCCCTGTATTTTTCAGTTGTGCTTCGTACGCCAAGGTTGCTTTGACCTTGCGGTGAACGCGTTCCCGTACAAGCGGGTTGCTCATCAATTCCTTCTCTTCTTCGTCGAAATCGGCCAGCATCTCTTCGAGCTCTTTCTTCGACGTTTCCGGAGGTGTCAGAGTATCCTTAATCCATGAATCCACCATGAGCACATCTGATACACAATACCCTCTCTCCTCCATCGTTTTGGCTACCTCAAACGTCAGGTTGCCTCCGAAGCAGTAGCCGAGCAGCACGTAGGGGCCCGCAGGCTGGATGTGAATCATCTCATCCACATAACGGTTCAGCATTGCCGTGTAATCGGTGGTATCGTCCATAAAATCAATGCCATAGAGCAAGAACTGTCCGTCAAGTCTGCTGGCGAGTTCTCGGTAACCGATACCAAAACCGCTGCCCGGAGGGAAACAGAACACGTTCAGATCCCCTGTTTTATTCAGCTTCATAAAAGAATCTCCACCCTTGTTCAGACCGAGGTCCCCCTTTCCGTAGGCCATAGCTTCAACAGTTACATGATGGAGATGACGGTTAAGCGGTATCTCGATGCCGGTTTCATCGTAAACGGCTTGAACAAGCCTCATCAGACTTAATGAATTGCCACCTAGCTCAAAAAAGTTATCCTTTACGCCGACCTGGGGGACGCCAAGGGTATCCTGCCAGACTCGGGCAATCTTCATTTCGAGCAGTGTTCTCGGTGCAACATGTTCTGTTCCTCCAGTCGCGGCTTCCTCAGGCGCAGGCAATGCTTGGCGGTCGATTTTCCCATTCGGGGTCAGCGGCATTTCCAAAAGCTGAACAAGGTGGGAAGGAATCATATATCCGGGAAGCTGCCTGGTAAGCTGCTCCTTGAGTTCATGCGCCATCAGCCTTGTCTCCGCCACATAATAAGCAACAAGTTGTTTATTCCCGTTCGCATCGTCACGATCGAGCACCTTCGCTTCCTGTACATTCGCAATTTTGAGCAGCTGCGTCTCAATTTCATCCAGCTCAATTCGATATCCGCGAATTTTCACCTGATGGTCGATTCGGCCCAGGTATTCGATATTGCCATCCGGTAGCCATGCCGCCAGGTCACCTGAGCGGTACAGCTTCTCCCCCTCCACAAACGGGGAATCCACAAACTTCTCCGCCGTCAGATCCTGTCGGTTCAGATATCCTCTCGCCAGCCCTTCCCCGGCTACGTACATTTCTCCGGCTACGCCGATCGGCACAGGGCGGCGCTTTTCGTCCAGCACATACACACGCAGTGTTGGAATGGGCTTGCCGATATTACTCTTCGCTGCTTCGATCTCGGTCCATGTAATTTCCTTATACGTTACGTGAACCGTCGTCTCCGTAATACCATACATATTGATCAGCTTTGTTTCCGGATACTTCGTCTTGAATCCCTTGAGCAGCAGCGGACTGAGTGCTTCACCCCCGAAGATGACGTTCCGAATTGTCAGATTGTGCGGATGGTCCACCAGGAGCTTACGGAGCAACTGATAGAAGTATGTTGGGGTCTGGTTCAAAATCGTGACCTGTTCCCGACTCAGCAGCGCCAGGAAATCGGCTGGATTTTTCGCTGTGAGCGGCGGTACGATCACCAGCTTGCCTCCGTACAGCAGTGCCCCGTACATCTCCCAGACGGAGAAATCAAAACAGAACGAGTGGAACAACGTCCACGTATCGGACGGGCCGAAGTCAAACATATTTTTATCGTTAAACAGAAGACGCACGACATTTTTATGCTCAATCAACGTTCCCTTTGGTTTGCCCGTGGTTCCCGACGTATAGATCACATAGGCCAGGTTGTCCGGCCCGGAAATCGGCTCCAGATTCGAAGCATCCCTGGCATCTTCCGAGTGATTCGTCCAGCTATCCTCCCGAACAAAATCATTTAATTCGAGACGCGGTCCTGCGAAGTCTGTTTTCTCGTGCAAATGCTTTTGGATGAGCAGCAGCGGTGCGCCCGAATCCTCGATCATGAAGCGGATACGCTCCTGCGGGTAATCAGGATCGACAGGCACGTAGGCACCGCCCGCTTTCAGAATCGCCAGAATGCCAACAATCATATCCAGTGAGCGCTCAGCGAGAATGGCTACCAGTTGATCCGCTTGAACGCCCGTCTCCCGCAGCTTTCGTGCCAGACGATTGGAACGTTCGTTCAGTTCGCGGTAGGTCAGCTGCCGCTCATTCATGACCACGGCGACGCTGTTTGGATAAAGCTCCGCTTGCTCTTCGAACAAACCGTGAATGGTTTGGCCCCGATCAAACCCGGTTTCGGTATCATTAAAAATGTTGAGCAATGTCTGCATCTCTTGAGGGGAAAGTACATCGACTTGTCCAAGCTCCAGATCCGGCTGAGATAGAAGCCTGGACAGGAGCCGAACAAAATGAGCTGCCACCTGTTCTACAAATGCCCGTTCATAACGTTGCTCATTGAAGCTTATTTCCAACTCAATGGAGTCGTTTTGTCGGTTGAAGCGAAAAACCGTGTCAGCCGACACCCATTGATGGAACGACTCGGAATGGATCGGGGCGAAGGATACAAGCGTGTTAATCATTGGAAGACCTGCTTCGGTGTAATCCAGATGGAGCGGCTCCACCATTTTTCGAAAGGGCAGATGCTGATACTCCAGCGCCTCACCGATGGAGGCCTTGATGTCACCCAGCAGCATTTTCAGCGTCGTCTGGTTGTTTACGGACGTTTTGATGATCAGGATATCATGCGACGGTGCAGTCCCGTCGGAGTCCGGGCTATAAGATGGCATGCCGACTAACAGCTGCTTCTGCCCGGTATATTTAAACAGCAGACCTTTAACTCCTGCCAAAACAATCATGTACATCGCCATATCCGAATCGTTACCGAGGCGAATGATTCTCTCTGAGAGCTCACCCGGCAGAGTAAGGTGAAGCAAGGCTGGTTCAGTTGCTGCTTCAGCACCTGCGGATATATTGGAGGCGGGACTGAAGGGAAGAAAGCTCAGGCTGTCCTCAGTATCAAATTTGCGGCTCCAGTACTGCTCTTCCTTTTCAAATAAAGATTTCATTCGTACCTCCCCTAAAAATGAAGTGACCGCATGCCCTGACGCAGGTCCGAAGAAGATTACCTTCGGCCTGCGCGTTTACGGGCTGGATTTACGGGCTTGCACGTGGTTTTCCGTTTTCCTTGGAAGACGCGTCGCCTTTGCTTGACGCAGCAGAGCGCGCTTCCGCTGGAAGCATTAGAAAGCGAATTCGATCGTGTCGACGACACGCTTTGCGCCTTCTGACGGTTTGTGGCATTCGATGCGGTTCAGCTCAAGTTGCGGATTCTCCGCAATTTGAGTCAGAATTCGCAGGTAATCCTCGGTCAGGGTGCGGATCATCGTTTCTTTGAACAGCTTGGTGGCGTAGAAGAATCCCCCGCTTAATGACCCGTTATTTTCATAAATAAAGAGAGTCAGATCAAACTTCGCTTCTTCCAATTGGTCAAGCTCGTAATTTTTCAGACGGATTCCTTCCAGTTCGGCGTCTCGTTCTTCAATATTTTGCATGTCAAAAACAGCATCAAACAACGGGAAACGGCCAGGCTCTCGCTTCACATTCAAACGCTCCACAAGTTCCTCGAATGGATAATCCTGATTTTCGAAGGCTCCAAGTGCCGTTTCCTTGACTTCATCCAGGTAGGACAAGAACGTTTTGTTACCTGACGGACGATTGCGAAGTGCCAGCGTATTTACAAACATACCGATGATCGGCTCCAAGTCAGTATTGGTTCTTGCTGCCACCGGCGTGCCTACAATTAAGTCCTCATGACCGCTATATTTGGACAGCAGCACCGTATAAGCCGCAAGCAATACCATGAACAGCGTGCTTTCGCGCTGGGCCGCCAGTTCGCGCAGCCGTGCAGAGAGAGAAGCTTCGACGTCGAAATCCAGATGCGCGCCTTGGTAGCTACGAACTGCAGACCGTTCATAATCCGTCGGCAGGTCCGCCGTTGGCAGCTCACCTTCGAAGGTTTGCAGCCAGTACGCTTCCTGCTGCCCGATTCGCTCCAGATGAGCTTTTGACTGTTGCCAAACAGCATAGTCCTTGTATTGAATGCGCAGTGGTGGCAGCTCTTCTCCTGCATAAAAACTTGAGAATTCATGCATTACAATTGCCATGGATACTCCGTCGGACACGATATGGTGCATGTCGAAAAGGAGAATATGCAGGTCCGGCCCCAGTTCGATGACTCCGGTTCGCAGCAGTGGCGGCTTGTCGAGCTCAAACGGACGAACGAAGCTGCGAATGATCTGCTCAATCTGAGCCGCATCCTCTGGATCTGCCTGATGATGCTCGACAGCAAAATCCACCTGTGAATAAATCCGCTGAACCGCTTCACCCTTCACGATCTCAAAACCGGTGCGCAGCGACTCATGCCTTATGATCAATTTCCGCATCGCGGCTTCAAAGCGCTCTACATCAAAATGACCTTCCATCTGCACCAGCTCCGGCATGTTGTACAGCTGATCCGCTCCATCCAGCGTATGTTGAATGAACAGGCGTTTCTGCGCAGAAGACAGAGGGTAGCATTCTCTCTCCTCCGCTTGAGGTATGACCTCATGCTCCTGCCGCTCCATCCGGGCCATCACCTCCGCCATCGACGCAATCGTCGAATGACGGAATACATCACGCAGCGGCAGATTGACGTTGAATTCCTTAAATACCTTGCCTGCCAGCGTCGTCGCCCGCAGCGAATGCCCGCCGATGTCGAAGAAGTTGTCGTACACGCCGATCTGCTTCGCATGCCCCAGCACATCCTGCCAGATCGCAGCCAGCTTCGCTTCCAGCTTATTGCGCGGTGCAACGTACTCCGTTCCACTTCCTGCTTCTCCTTCCGTCGCTGGCAGTGCCTTTCGATCCACCTTTCCGTTTGGTGTCAAAGGCAGATGCTCCAGCTCCACGAAGTAGGACGGGATCATGTAACCTGGAAGCTCCTGTGCTAGCGCACTGCGCAGATCGTTCACTGCCAGTTCCGTTTCGGCATCCGGCGTATAATACGCGCACAGCGCCTTCTGCCCGTTCGCATCACTTCGAACCAGCACCACCGCTTCACGAACACCTGCCACCTGCAGCAGCTGCGACTCGATCTCACCCGTCTCAATCCGGTAGCCCCGGATTTTCGCCTGGTTGTCGATTCGACCGATGAAGTCCACATTGCCGTCCTCCATCCACCGCGCTAAATCTCCTGTGCGATACAGCCGCTCCCCGGCGACGTGTGGACTATCCACAAACTTCTCTGCCGTCGGCTCCGCACGGTTCAAGTAACCACGTGCCACACCGGCGCCGCCAATCACCAGCTCGCCCAGCACCCCAACGGGCACTGGATTCAGATGTGCATCCACAATGTAGAATTTCGCATTCAACCACGCTTTGCCAATCGGCACATGGCCCGTCTGCGGCAGCTGGGTCAGCGGCTCGTCATAGAAGCTGGAATCAATCGCGGCTTCCGTCACGCCGTACGCATTGATGATACGGAATGTTGAGCCGAACCGCTCCTGCAAGGTGCGATAATCTGCAACGCTGCAGCTATCCGAGCTTGTGATCAGTAGCTCCATCGAGCAGATATCCAGCTTCTGCTCGTACACGTACTGCATGAACGGCACAATCAATGCAGGTGTCGATTCGAAAATAGTCACCTGCTCCCGCTCTATCCAGTGGTGCAGACGGGATGGATCAATCCGGTCGTCCTTAGGCACAATTACCATCGTGCCGCCGTTGTACAGCGTGCGCGCAATATCGCCCACGAACACGTCAAACGAGAAGCTCGCAAGCTGCATCAGCCGCACCGGGAACTGATCCAATCGGTACTCCCGTCGGTAGCCTGCCGCTGTATTGACCAGGCTCCGATGCTCGATCATCACACCTTTCGGCTTGCCGGTGGTTCCCGATGTGTAGATCACATACGCCAAGTCCTCTGGACGAGCTTCATGGAAGTGATCCATGCCAGAGACCAAGCTGGAGCCTTGGTCAAAGCCCAGCATCGGCGCATTCGTTTGCTGCTCGCTGTACGCTGCTTCATCGTCGAGGTACAGCACCTTCGCCAGTGCCAGCTGCTCTTCACCCAGCCAGGCTTCGGCACGCTCGCGCAGTGACTTTTGCGTCAGCAGCACCTTCGTCCCGCTGTCCTCCAGCATGAAACGCACGCGGTCTGCCGGATAGTCCGGGTCCAGCGGAACATACGCCCCGCCTGCTTTCCAGACAGCCAGCACCGCCACCAGCAGGTCTACCGAACGCTCGGCGAGAATGCCAACGATGGACTCCCGACCGATGCCGCTTGTGCGCAGTGTCACCGCCAGACGGTTCGCCCGCGCATTCAGCTCCGCATAGGTCAAGCGGTCGTTCTCATACACAACAGCTTCTGCCTCCGGCGTGCGTTCCGCCTGTTTCTCGAACAGCCTGTGGAATGCTACCACAGGAGCTGCTTCCGGCTGCGCCGGGTTAAACGCGCTGATCACCTCTTCTTTTTCCGCCGCCGTCAGCAGGCTAAGCTCAGCAACTTTAGCATCTGGACGGCTTACGATCGTCACGAGCAACTGCTCATAATGTTTCGCCAGCCGTTCAATCGTCTCCCTTTTATATAGAGCCGTTGCATATTCGAAGCTGTAATCCAAACCGCCATTTTCCTCGCCCACATCCAGGCTGATATCAAATTTCGCTGTATCCAGCAGGCCCGGGTAAGGCGTCATGCGAAGCCCTTCCAGCTCAAAAGCCTCGTTCTCTGTATTCTGCATCGTAAACATCGTATCGAAGAGTGGATTGCGGCTTAAATCACGGGTCACCTGCACCTTGTCCACCAATTGTTCAAACGGATAGTTTTGATGCTCGAAGGCATGCAGAGTTGTTTCCTTGACTTCATTCAGGTAGGACAGGAAGGTCTTCTCCGATGCCGGATAACTGCGGATTGCCAGTGTATTCAAGAACATTCCGATCAATGGCTGCACATCTTCATGGTTCCTTCCGGCAATCGGCGTACCCACGATTACATCCTCCTGACCGGAATATTTGTGCAGAAGAACGTTATACGCTGCAAGCAGCACCATAAACAGTGTCGTGCCTGTTTCCGAAGCCAGCTGCTTCAGACCTTCTGTTTTAGAAGCATCAAAGAAAAACTCCAGCGTCTGACCTTCATAGCTCTGAACAGCAGGACGCGGATAGTCGGTCGGCATTTCCAGCACTGGAAGCTCGCCTTCAAACCTGCTCAGCCAATACGTCTCCTGCTGCTGAAGCCGTTCCTGCTGCTCCGGTGAATGCTGCCAAACGGTATAGTCTTTATACTGAATGCGCAACGGCTCCAATGGCTCTCCACCATACAAACGAACGAATTCCTCGACGAAGATTTCCATCGAAACGCCATCGGAAATAATATGATGCATGTCATACATCAGAATATGGCGTTCCGGGGCAAGCTGGGCAAGACCCACCCTTATCAGCGGAGGCTTCGCCATGTCAAACGGACGAATGAAACCACGAACTGTCTCTTCGACCTCTTGCTCTTCGACTTGATAGAACTCCACCGCAAAATTCACGTTCTGGTAAACCCGTTGTGATGCTTCGCCATCCACCATTTCAAACCCGGTGCGCAACATTTCATGCCGCGCCACAAGCTTACGGAACGTTTCTTCGAACCTTGATTTGTCCAAAGCACCCTCCAGCAGCATCGCCTCCGGCATGTTGTAGCTAAGCTCCGCACCCTCCAGCTGATTCAGGATAAAGAGACGTTTCTGGGCAAAAGATTGCGGGTACACCTCCCGGTCTTCTGCCACCGGAATCGAAACAAATTGCTGTTGATCCAGACGGGCAATGGCCGCCGCCATACTCTCGATCGTGGAATGGCGGAACACGTCACGCAGAGGTAAATCCACGTTTAACGTTTTATGAATCTTGCTGACCAGCGTCGTTGCCCGCAGGGAATGCCCGCCGATGTCGAAGAAGTTGTCGTACACCCCGATCTGCTTCACATGCCCCAGCACATCCTGCCAGATCGCAGCCAGCTTCGCTTCCAGCTTATTGCGCGGCGCAACGTACTCTGTTCCACTTCCTGCTTCTCCTTCCGGTGCTGGCAGTGCCTTTCGATCTACCTTTCCGTTCGGTGTCAAAGGCAAATGCTCAAGCTCCACGAAGTAGGACGGGATCATGTAACCTGGCAGCTCCTGTGCTAGCGCACTGCGCAGATCATTCACTGCCAGTTCCGTTTCGGCATCCGGCGTATAATACGCGCACAGCGCCTTCTGCCCGTTCGCATCACTTCGAACCAGCACCACTGCTTCACGCACACCTGCCACCTGCAGCAGCTTCACTTCGACTTCCCCCGTTTCGATCCGGTAGCCCCGGATTTTCGCCTGGTTGTCGATTCGACTGATGAAGTCCACATTGCCGTCCTCCATCCACCGTGCCAGGTCTCCTGTGCGGTACAGCCGCTCCCCGGCGACGAATGGACTGTCTACAAACTTCTCTGCCGTCAGCTCCGCACGGTTCAAGTAACCGCGCGCCACACCGACGCCGCCAATCACCAGCTCGCCCAGCACCCCAACGGGCACCGGATTCAAATAGGCATCTACGATGTAAAATGTCGCATTCAGCCACGCTTTGCCAATCGGCACATGGCCCGTCTGCGGCAACTGGCTCAGCGGCTCGTCATAGAAGCTAGAATCGATGGCGGCTTCCGTCACGCCGTAGGCATTGATGATGCGAAATGTTGAGCCGAACCGCTCCTGCAAGGTGCGATAATCTGCAACGCTGCAGCTATCCGAGCTTGTGATCAGCAGCTCCATCGAGCGGATATCCAGCTTCTGCTCGTACACGTACTGCATGAACGGCACAATCAATGCAGGCGTCGATTCGAAAATAGTTACCTGCTCCCGCTCCATCCAGTGGTGCAGACGGGATGGATCAATCCGGTCGTCCTTAGGCACAATTACCATCGTGCCGCCGTTGTACAGCGTGCGCGCAATATCGCCCACGAACACGTCAAACGAGAAGCTCGCAAGCTGCATCAGCCGCACCGGGAACTGATCCAATCGGTACTCCCGTCGGTAGCCTGCCGCTGTATTGACCAGGCTCCGATGCTCGATCATCACACCCTTCGGCTTGCCGGTGGTTCCCGACGTGTAGATCACATACGCCAAGTCCTCTGGACGAGCTTCATGGAAGCTGTCCATGTCAGAGACCAGGCTGGACCCTTGGTCAAAGCCCAACATCGGCGCATTCGTTTGCTGCTCGCTGTACGCCGCTTCATCGTCGAGGTACAGCACGGTAGCCAGTGCCAGCTGCTCTTCGCTGATCCAGGCTTCGGCACGCTCGCTCAGCGGTGTTTGCGTCAGCAGCACCTTCGCCCCGCTGTCCTCCAGCATGAAGCGTATGCGGTCTGCCGGATAATCCGGGTCCAGTGGAACATACGCCCCGCCTGCTTTCCAGACAGCCAGCACCGCTATTAGCAGATCCACCGAGCGCTCGGCAAGAATGCCAACGATCGACTCCCGGCCGATGCCGCTGGTGCGCAGTGTCGCCGCCAGACGGTTCGCCCGCACATTCAGCTCCGCATACGTCAGGCGGTCATTCTCATACACAACAGCTTCTGCCTCCGGCGTGCGTTCCGCCTGTATCTCGAACAGCCTGTGGAATGCTGCCACAGGAGCTGCTTCCGCCTGCGCCGGGTTAAATGCGCTGATCACCTCTTCTTTTTCCGCTTCCGTCAGCAGGTTCAGCTCAGCAATTTTCTCACCGGGATGACTTACAATCGCTTTGAGCAATTGCCCAAAATGACTCGCCAGCCGCCGGATCGTACTTCCTTTATAAAGAGCTGTTGCATATTCAAAGCTGCACTCCAGGCCGCCATCTTCTTCCGCCACATCTATACTCAGGTCGAATTTTGCCATGCCGTATTCGCTAGGGTACGGGGACCATTTCAGCCCCTCCAGCTCCAATGCTGTCTCCTCCAGATTCTGCAGGGAGAACATCGTGTCAAATAGCGGATTTCGGCTCAAATCCCGGCTAACCTGTACCTGATCAACAAGCTCTTCAAACGGATAATTCTGATGCTCATAGGCGCCTAAGGTTGTTTCCTTCACTTCTTCCAGATACGACAGGAACGTTTTCTCCGAAGAAAGGTTATTACGAAGCGCCAGCGTATTAACAAACATTCCGATTAAAGGCTGTGTTTCAACATGTGTTCTGCCCGCAATGGATGTGCCTACAATTAGATCATCCTGACCTGTGTATTTATGCAAAAGCACGGTATATGCGGCAAGCAGCACCATATACAGCGTTGTTCCTGTTTGATTCGCCAACTGCTTCAGTCCTTCATTCGTTGCTTCATCTACGAAGAACGTCAGCGTCTGTCCCTCAAAACTCTGCACGGCAGGACGTGAATAATCCGTAGGCATCTCCAGAACCGGAAGTTCACCCCGGTAACGGTCCAGCCAGTACGTTTCCTCGCGTTTCAACTGTGACTTCTGCTCATCCGACTGCTGCCACACCGCATAATCCTTGTATTGAATACGCAACGGTTCTAATAACTCCCCGCCGTATAGACGAACAAGTTCATTGACGAACACATCCATCGAAACCCCATCAGACACGATATGGTGCATGTCGAACATCAGCAAGTAACGTTCGGCTGCAAGCTCCACGAGCTCTGCACGCAAGAGCGGAGGCTTTGCCAAGTCGAAAGGCCGAATAAACGCTGCTATAATCTCAGACTCTTCTCCTTCGTTTGCATGACGGCACTCGATTGCAAAATCAACGTCTTCGTATATGCGCTGCATAGCCTCGCCTTGTACAATCTCAAAGCCCGTCCGCAGCGTTTCATGCCTTGAGATCAGTCCCCGGAAAGCATTTTCCAGTAAACTATGGTCAATCGTTCCTTCCAGCAGCAGCACACCCGGCATGTTATAGCTCTGATCGGCTCCTTCCAGCTGATTCAGAATAAACAGTCGCTTCTGTGCTGAAGAAAGCGGATAATGCTGCCTCTCACCTGCCAGCGGAATCGACGAGAAGGATTGCTTCCCGATCCGGGAGACAGCAATAGCCATATCTTCAATCGTAGAGTAACGGAACACATCGCGCAGAGGCAGCTCAACATTCAATTCCTGATGCACCTTGCTCACCAGTGTCGTCGCCCTCAGAGAATGACCGCCCAGGTCAAAGAAGTTGTCATGAACGCCGATGTGCTGCAATCCCAACACATTCTTCCAAATCCCGACCAGGCTTTCCTCCAGTGCATTCCGAGGCAGCGTACGCTCTTCACCCGGCTGTAAACTTTCCTCAGGTGCAGGAAGCGATCGCCGGTCAACCTTGCCGTTTGTCGTCAAAGGGAGCCGATCTAACTGAATCAGGTATGTCGGGATCATATATGCTGGCAGTTCCTGAGAGAGCATACTCTTCAGTTCGGCTGCCGAAAGCTCAAGGTCTGCTTCATAATAAGCGCAAAGCTGCTTCTCACCAGAGGTATTTTCATGAGCGAATACTGTTGTTTTCCGAATTCCTTCCACTTTTTGCAGCTGAGCTTCTATCTCCCCCAGCTCAATGCGGAAGCCGCGAATTTTCACCTGGTCATCCGTCCGTCCCACGTATTCAATCGTTCCGTCCGGCAGCCATTTCGCCAAGTCCCCTGTCCGGTACATGCGCTCTCCCGGAACAAATGGATTGTCGACAAATTTCTCCGCCGTCAGCTCCGGCCGGTTGTTGTAACCCTGCACCAGGCCTTCTCCTCCGACGCATAACTCCCCGGCCACGCCGATCGGCAAAAGATGATTTTGGCTGTCGACGATATACACCGTCGTATTACTTATCGGCCGTCCGATCGGTACGGTAACCGCCGACTCGTCCACGAAGTCAACCGGAAAATACGTGGTATACACCGTGCTTTCCGATGGGCCGTACAGATGATTGAGCCTGCCCGGTCCGATATGTGCAAGCGCTCTGCGTACATGACCAACCGACACGCGCTCCCCACCGAATAAAATCGCCCGGACATTCAGCAGGCAATCGACATTCACATCTACAAGCACGTTGAAAAAAGCCGTCGTGATCAGCATGACCGAGATGCTTTCACGTTTGATGAGATCCGCCAGCTGGCCGATTTCCAGCAACGTCTCCCGGGGGACTAGCACCAGCCTTGCCCCATTTGTCAAAGCGCCAAAAATATCGAAAATCGCTCCGTCGAATGAATAACTCGAAAGCTGGAGGACATGATCCTGCTCGGTAATGTCGATATAATTCGTATTTCTCACGATCCGCACGATGTTACGGTGCGAAACAAGGTTGCCTTTCGGCTTGCCGGTCGTGCCTGACGTATAGATGATACAAGCCAGGTCTGTCGCTTCAGTACCCGGATTTAAATCAGTACCGTCGTGGTGATAGAAGGAGTTGTCATCCACTAAGATCACCGAATGTGAGCCAGCACATGAATTCGCCAGCCGTTCACGCAGGTGGGTTTGTGTCAGCACGACCTGCGCCCCCGAATCTTCAATCAGGAAACAGATACGCTCTTCGGGATATTCAGGGTCAATCGGTACATAAGCCGCTCCAGCTTTGTGTGTAGCCAGCATACCAACCACCATTTCAATGGAACGTTCAGCCATAATGGCAACCCACCGCCCTTTGCATATCCCATAGCTACGCAAGGTTCGTGCAAGCCGATTGACACGTTCGTTCAGTTCCCGGTAGCTCAGTTGCTGCTCATTCAAGGAAATGGCAGCTGCATTCGGAATTCGCCACGCCTGTTCTTCAAACAATTGAATCAGCGTCTTCCCGCGCGGAAATTCCGTAGTCGTATCGTTAAAACGTTCGAGAAGGTCCAGCTTTTCAACTTCGGTTACAAGTTCCAGCTCACCCACGGTGATTTCCGGGTTATTCGTCACCTGTTCCAGCAGATGCACAAAATGCCGTTTGAGCCGCTCAACGCTATCTTTATCAAACACTTCGGCATTAAAATCAAACCGAATTTCGATATCATCTCCCGGTACCACCGTTACGTTGAAGTTATAGTTGGTCTGCTCCTCCATCTGAACATCAGCAATCGTCAAATCGCCATGCTGCTGGTCACCCGCCTGCTCCATCTGCTCATCCACCGGGTAGTTCTCAAAAGCGATGATATGATTGATCAGGTTCTGCTTTTGCATGCTGAGAGCTTGAATCTCATACAGCGGATAATAAGCATACTGTCCGAGCTCCAGCGACCGTTCCTGGAGCTTAGCCATCAGGTCGGCGAACACGGTATCCGCTGTGCTCGTGACGCGAACCGGGACCGTATTGATGAACAGCCCGATCATGGACTCAATACCCGGAATTTCCGCCGGCCTTCCGGCCACAACGCTGCCGAACACAGCATCGTTTGTTCCGTTATATTTTTGCAGCATCACACCCCAAACAGCTTGCAGCAGCGTATTGACCGTAACCAGACGCTCTTTTGCCATCCTGTCCATCCGTTCGCTCAATGCCTTGCCAAGCTCGGCGATGTCGTGATCTGCCGTAAACTGGTCGTTCGGTGTCACTTCCCTTTGCCCCGGGAGTACCGTTTGCCCTTCATATCCTTCGAGAAATGCCGTCCAGTAGCTGGCTGCCGCCTGAGCGTCCTGCTTTTCCAACCATTCAATATAAGCACCATAATCCGAACCTTTGTCTCCAACTGGTTGCTTGCCGGAGGTCAAGGCCGAGTATATCTCAAATAGCTCCTGTGTCAGTTGAGCCAGGCACCATCCATCCATCAAAATATGCTGGAAACTCCACAGCACATGGTAGCTTTGTTCATCGGTACGCATAATCGTGAATCGTACGAGTGCGTCATGTTCCAGATCAAAGCCGCGAAGCTTGTCTTCCTCGGCCTTTTTATCCAAGTACGCCTGCTTTTCGTCCTCCTCCAGATGAAGCAGCTCTTCATATTCAAAGCCGGCTGGCTTATCCCGATATATGATTTGCAGCGGCTCACCCGCGGGTCCTTTCACATAATTTGCACGCAGCACCAGATGTCGTTTCGCAAGCTCCTTCCAGCTCTTCTCGAAAAGCTGTACGTCGAGCGCCCCCCGCATCGTAAACCGAGTCTGCTCAAAATAAGCAGCCGTTTGCCGGTCAAGTGCGCTGTGGAACCACATCCCCTTCTGCATAGGTGTAAGTGAGTAAATATTTTCGATCTCCCCCAGATGGACCGAACGATGCGCAATGTGCTCCAATTCCTCGATTGTCAAACCTTTATATTGCACATCACTCGGTGTCAATTCCGTATTTTCCTTGCTTGCGCAGTGGGCGATAAGCTCTTGTAAACTTTGCTTAAACTGCTGGGCGAAGGCTTCCATCGTTTCCTTACGATACTGCTTCCGGCTATAACTGAGATCAAGTGACAACGCACCGTCCAGCACCATACCGTTAATATCCAGCACAAAGCTACGGGCCTGTCGGTTGCTTACCGGGCTGCCACTGGAATAGGAAGACATACCAATTTCATCTTGGCTGAATTCATCTTCGAATTGACCAAGGTAGTTAAAATTAATTTCCGGCTCCGCACCCCAAACGAAACCATCCTCGGAATTAGATAGATAACGGCATACCCCGTACCCCAGCCCCTTGTTCGGAACACCGCGCAAGCTTTCCTTAACCTGTTTAATCTGCTGAGCCAAATCCCCGCAAATTTCTGGCTCCAGGACAACAGGAAACTTGGTCGTAAACCAGCCAACTGTACGCGTAATATCGATATCTGTTCCGATCGATTCACGTCCGTGCCCTTCAAGATTAATTCGCACCCTTTCGTGTCCAGTCCATTTGCGTATGGCTATACCAAGTGCCGTAACCAAAATATCGTTCATTTCGGTATTGTAGGCCCGGTGTACCCGTTTCAGCAGAAGTTCTGTTTCTTCGCAAGTCAAACAGATGAACAGGGATTCGCTATCCTGCTGCGTTGTAACTTCCGCTTCCATATCCTTAGGTATGTGGGGAACTTCGATGTTCTCCACCGCCTGCCAATAGTCGCGTTCCTTCGTCATCTCAGAACTTTGCGCATAAGCGGTCAGCTGCTCGGACCAGGTGTAGTACGCATCCGTCTTTGCTGGAAAACGAATCTCCTCTCCTTTTCCAGCTTGTTCATACCCCAGAGCGAAATCTTCCATTAAGATACGCCAGGACACACCGTCCACCACCGCATGATGAACCGCAAGCAGCAGATGATCGCCATCAGCACATCGGAACAATCCCGCTTTTACCAGAGGACCGCTCTCCAGATGAATGCCTGCCTGGATATGCGTTGCCTTCGTCTCCACAGCTTGTATCGGATTCTCTGCTTCCATGAAGTTGAACATGTCCAGCGTGAACAGACTGCCTTCCTGAATTGCACGAGTACGCGCGCTGAATCCTTGTTCCGTTTGGCGGAATACCATTCGCAAGGCATCATGATGCTCGGTCAGCTTCTGCAGCACCTGACGCACTGCCTCTTCAACAAAACCTTCCTTGCGGTAAAGCATTACCGATTGGTTGAAATGATGCGGGTCGGCAAACACGCTCTCGAAAAACCACCGCTGAATCGGAACCAGTGACATATCACCTGTGATTTCACCTTGATGGATCGTACGTCCGGTCGGTTTCACATGCAGACTAAGCTGTGAAATGGTCGGATATTTGAACAAATCCCTGATTTCCAGCTTGTATCCCGCCTGATGAAGCCGCGAAGATACTTGAATGGACTTGATCGAATCTCCGCCCAGTTCGAAGAAATGATCCGTTACTCCCACGCGATCGGCGTTTAATACCGCCTTCCACACATCAGCAAGTGTCTGCTCCGCTTCATTGCGGGGTGCCACGTAGGCATTGCCTGTCAACGCAATTCCTTCCGGGGCTGGTAATGCCTTGCGGTCGATTTTGCCGTTCGGCGTAAGTGGCATACGCGGAAGCTGAACAACATGTGCTGGAATCATATAATTCGGCAATGTTTGCGCCAGCGCACTTCTCAGCTCACCGAGCGCCAGCGGATGGCTTGCGACCAAGTAGGCACACAGCTCTTGCCCGCTTTTTCCTTCCCGTGCAAGTACAATTGTCTCCTGCACAGCTTCTATATTCAGAAGCTGCTCTTCAATCTCACCGATCTCGATTCGAAACCCGCGAATTTTTACCTGATGGTCAATTCGGCCCAGATACTCTATGTTTCCGTCCGGCAGCCAGCGGGCAAGGTCGCCTGTTCGGTAGAGGCGTTCTCCCGGCGCAAACGGATGCTCAACAAACTTCTCGGCTGTCAGCTCCGGTTGATTCAGATACCCTCTCGCAAGCCCTACGCCCGCCACGCAGAGCTCGCCTTCCACTCCTGGAGGCACAAGCTGAAGGTGAGCATTCAAAATAAAAATCCGGTGATTATCCAGTGGTCGCCCGATTGGAATGAATCTTCGCTCTGACTGATGCTCACTCGCATCCCAAAGTGTCGTAACAATTGAGGCTTCGGTTGGACCGTACGCATTAAAATAACGGACCTTCTCCTTCCATTGCTGCACAAATTCGGCCGATACCGCGGAGCCCCCCGTTACAAGCTTGTTTAAACTCGGAATTCTTTCCGGATTTAAATACGCACTGTAGGTCGGAGGCAAGATCGCAGCGGTAATTGCATGTTCGTTCATATAATTTTCGAACAGGTGGTTGTCAAGAATTGTCTCGGCATTCGGGATGTACAAAGTTGCGCCAAAATAGAGCGCTTTGAACATTTCCCAGCAGGAAGCATCAAACGACAGGCTCGCGAATTGAACGATTCGGTCATTCTGGTTGATCCCCAGCCTGTCTGCAAACATCGACTTCAAACTGACCAAACCGCGATGCTCCAGCATAACTCCTTTCGGTTTGCCCGTTGTACCTGATGTATAAATAACATAAGCAAGATCATTCGGACCACTGACCGGCTCCAGATTGGAGCCATCTTCGCTATAGGCCTGCTCTTCATCCAGCGCCAGCACCTTGCCTTCGAACGGCGCCTGAGACAGCAGTTCTCTTTGAGTCAGCAGCAGCTGAGCATTAGAGTTCTCCAAAATGTAGCGGATGCGTTCCTCCGGGTATTCGGGATCGATGGGCACGTAAGCCCCACCGGCTTTCAGAACCGCTAGAATACCAACAACCATTTCCAGCGATCTTCTTACCATTAAACCGACGAGCTGATTGGGCAGCACCCCGAGCGATCGCAGCGTGCACGCCAGCCGGTTCGCACGTTCGTTCAGCTCAGCGTACGTAAGCCGCTCCCCCTCAAAAACAACTGCCGTTGCCTCAGGTACACGCTCCACCTGATCCTCTATGAGTTGATGAATGGTCTGATCATGGGCATACTCTTTGTCTGTATCGTTAAAGACTTGCAGCAATTGAAATTTCTCTTCCTTCGACAGCATATCTGCCCGCATAATCTCCAGATCCAACTCGTGGAGACCCACGGACAGCAAGCGATCCAGATGACCAACAACCCGGTTCATAAAATCGGAGTCATACAAGTGCTTGTTATATGACAGCGCCAGTTGTATGGTGCCAGCACTCAAGCTGAATTCGAAGAAACAATCCGTGACCACACTGTGCTCGGTTTCATACATATGCAGTTCCTTTAGCGAAACGAGTGTATGAATGACGGGTATCCCGTCAACGTATTGCAGGTCCAGATTCTCCGTCATTTTCAAGAATGGAATATGCTGATGTTTTATCGCTTCCGGCAAGGAAGTTCTCAGCTCACCCAGAAGTGTTTTGAAAGTCGCACCAGCCAAAAGTGAGTTTTTCAGAATGACCGTATGATTAACAGACCGCCGCGTCTCCTCCTTTTTCCGTACAACTGGCATGCCGACCAAAATATCAGAAGTGCCTGTATATTTATGTAGGAGCGATTGAACACCTGCGAGTAAAATCATAAACATGGCTAGTGGAGCACCTTTGCTCATCTGCTGTATACGCTGCGCCGTCTCCTCGGACAGTGAACCGCTGACGGTTGTCATCATGGGTACCAACGAGCTTGGAGCTTTGGTATAGGGCAGCCGTGTCAAGGTATCATCGTTACCAATAAATTTTTCGTTCCAAAACATCGTTTCTTTTTCAAAAGCCACCTGGATCGTTCCCCTCTCTTGATCGGTAAAAGCAATCCGGCGGAGCATAGCTCCCCGCCTTATCAAACATGTGACAAAAAAAGAACATCGTCCTGCGTGTGATATACGACTTCTCGCTCCTCTGTTGTAATGTACTTTCTACAGATGAGCTACTTTAGAACAAACATAGGTTTAACATTTTTTTTGGAAATAGATGTAGGGGTAGACAAGGGAGGTTGCTCCCATTGCTGTAAGGCCTGCTGTAGATTTCGGCCAGTTAACAGGAAACTCGGCTGTCCCTCCGGATTTGACACCGAAGCAACCGTTGTAGAAGCCTGAATTACGGGGTATGGATACACGCTATGTATATTTTGCATATTCCCCCGCAGCACTGATATGGATCAATACAGATCCCGCTGCGGAGTAGTAACCTTGTCTGACAAACAAGGATGTTATTTTTACAACGAGATCAAAAAGTGAATGAAAACATCGGCTCCCAATGGCTCAATGAAGGCCCTTCATTTCATACCTATCGCCGAGGAGCCTACTGGTATCTTCAATTTCAGGTCGTCACCAGCAGATCCTGGGACTCCTGAGAGATCACCTGCTGTATGCTGGACTTGATAATCTCGCAGCCAGCAGCCAGATGCTCCATCGAAACGGTCAGTGGGGGCATGATCTTCAGCACGCAGTCTCCTCTGCCGGCTCTTTCAATGATCAGCCCGTTCTCGAAACAAATCTCTGTCATTCTCTTCGCCCCGGCTTCATCCATAAAGCCCGAAACATCAATGCCCCAGATTAGTCCCAATCCGCGGATGGTAATAGACGGATGCAAAGACTTGATTCCGTTCTCAAGAAACGTGCGCACGAATTCTTCCTTCTGTTTCACCTGAGCCTCCAAAGCGACTCTATCCCGATATTCAAGTGCAGCCTTGGCAGCTACAAAGGCTAGCTGATTGCCACGAAAGGTACCATTGTGCTCTCCTGGCGTCCAGAGATCCAATTCAGGCTTTAACAGCAGAAGTGACATTGGCAGACCATATCCGCTGATTGACTTCGAAAGGGTAATGAGGTCCGGTTCAATTCCCGCACGCTCGAAGGAGAAAAAATCCCCTGTCCGACCGCAGCCAACTTGGATCTCGTCGGTAATGAGCAGAATATCATGTCTGTGGCACAGCTGCTGTAAACCGAGCAGCCACTGCGTATCGACGACGTGAATTCCGCCTTCAGCTTGTACCGTTTCAAGCAGGATAGCGGCTGGCTTATCGATCCCGGAGTGTGAATCAGTCAGAACATTGTCGATATAACCGAGTGTATCCATGTCTGCGAAGGAAGCGCTCGGGTGTGGCATAAACGTAACTCCGTCCAGTGGAAGCCCTGCCCCTTCCCTCATCGACTTGGAGCTTGTGGCCGACAGACTGCCAAGTGACATGCCATGAAAGCCGCCCATAAAGGCGAATATCCCGGTTCTCTTCTTCACCTTGCGTGCAAGCTTCAAAGCCGCTTCCACCGCATTTGTACCTGTCGGACCGCAGAATTGAATTTTGTAGTCCAGCTTCTTCGGCTTCAGTATTCGCTCCGAGAAGCTCTGGATGAATTCGCGCTTGGCCATTGTATACATATCCAGACCGTGCATTATCCGGTCGGAGGTCAGGTAATCGAGAATCCGGTCCTTGATATAATCATTGTTATGACCATAATTCAGCGCTCCTGCTCCTGCAAAAAAATCAATATATGCTCTGCCATCCTCAGAATATATCAGGTCCTCCTTGGCCCGGTCGAATACCACCGGAAAGCTTCTGCAGTAAGATCTTACGTTGGATTCCAGTTTTTCAAAAATGCTCATGCGCTTCATCCTCCATCGGAATTGAGATAAGGTTGCCTTGATCCTGCGTGAACCTTTTGACGTCATGGAGCAATATATTCTAGATGTAATTTTATAGCATATTTGACAATGTAACCTAGGTAGAATTATAGCAAATTTCCAAAGAATGTATAGTAAATTTTTGGTAAAATATTGCACATAATTGTAAAATGTTAATATTTTGACTAAAAATAGGATTTAAACAAAAGAGGATAAAGATGCTCATTTCATCATTTGAAGGAATTCGACGTACGTCGACATCAGGTCTGGAAGAGATGGTGATGTACGTAATAACAGAAAAAACCCCAATACGTTATATAACGTATTGGGGCTTTTTATTATTAATTGCAACTTCTAAATAAAGCTTTAACTCTTCACACTAACTCTTACTCAACTGTTACACTTTTCGCCAGGTTACGTGGTTTGTCAACATCGTGACCCAGAGCCAGAGAAGCGTAATAGGCCAGCAATTGCAAAGCTACAACAGACAGTGCCGGGCTCAGAAGCGGCAGCGTCTTAGGAATCGCAAACGCTTGGTCAACGGATTTCAACAGTGGAGCTACATGCTCTTCATAAGTGATCGCCAGTACGTCTGCGCCGCGGGCTTTCACTTCTTTGATGTTGCTCACCGTTTTCTCCAATACGTTCTCCTGAGTAGCCAAGGCAATTACAGGAATGCCTTCCTCGATCAATGCGAGTGTACCATGCTTCAACTCACCTGCAGCATACGCTTCAGAGTGAATATAAGAGATTTCTTTCAGCTTCAACGAGCCTTCTTGAGCTACCGCATAATCCAGACCGCGGCCGATGAAGAAGAGATGTTGATGCTTGGAGATTTGCTCTGCATATCCTTTGATCGCATCCGCTTGCTCCAGCATAGATTCCACTTGCTCAGGCAGTGCTTGCATTGCTGCCAGTGTGTGTGCAATCTCATCTGGTGTTTTCGTACCACGCACTTGTGCCAGGTACAAACCAAGCAAGTTAAAAGCAATCAACTGAGACGTATACGCTTTGGTGGAAGCTACAGCAATCTCTGGACCGGCAAGTGTAGCAATGACATCGTTCGCGTCACGTGCAATCGAGCTGCCTACTACGTTGGTAATTGCCAATACATGAGCACCGTTTGATTGAGCTTCACGCAGTGCTGCCAGCGTATCTGCTGTTTCACCGGATTGGCTCACTACGATTACAAGTGTATCTTTATTTACGATTGGTGAACGGTAACGATACTCGGAAGCAACATCCGTTTCAACCGGAATACGCACCAATTGCTCAATCACAGTACGTCCAACCAGACCTGCATGGTACGCCGTACCACATGCAATAATCTGGATGTTCCGAATATTTTTAATTTGCTCCTCAGTCATTTTGAGCTCAGGAAGCTGAACTTTTTTGCCTTCATTGTCGATGCGACCAAGCATCGTATCCCGATATGCTTTTGGCTGCTCATGAATTTCTTTCAGCATGAAATGCTCGAATCCGCCTTTTTCTGCGGTTACTGCATCCCAATCGACATGAATCATTTCCCGAGAAATAAAATTGCCCTCAATCGTCATCAATTCGACAGCATCATGTGTCAGCACAGCCATCTCACCGTCATTCAGAATGTACACGTTGCGTGTATGCTCGAGAATGGCAGGAATATCCGATCCGATGAAGTTTTCACCTTCACCAATACCGATAATCAATGGACTTGCTTGACGCACAGCTACGAGTTTCTCAGGCTCATACTCTGTCAGTACACCCAGCGCAAACGCTCCACGCATAAGTGTGATTACTTTTTGCACAGCTTTAACAATATCGCCATTGTATTCACGTGCAATGAGGTGAGAGATCACTTCAGTGTCCGTTTCGGAAGAAAACGTGTGACCTTCTGCAATCAGCTCATCCTTCAGCTCCAGATAGTTCTCAATAATACCATTGTGTACCACAGAGAATTTCTGGCTCTCATCCGTATGTGGATGGGAGTTCTCATCCGATGGTTTACCATGTGTAGCCCAGCGAGTGTGTCCAATACCGGCATTACCGACCAGTGGAGCACCATCCAGCTTCGCTTCCAGGTTTGCCAGACGTCCGAGAGCTTTCGTAATTTGCAGACCTTGCGGTGTGAATACAGCGATACCTGCAGAATCATAACCACGATACTCGAGCTTTTTCAATCCTTCGATCAATACCGATTGAGTGTTCTTATTACCAATATATCCAACAATACCGCACATAGTTTAGTTCCTCCGTTTATATGAATACTGTGTCAGGAAGAGAAACAGGCAGACTGGATCTATCGGAAAATGATGGATTGCTAACGTATCATGAATATCATTTTCTATTCAATTATCAATGATCAGAACGGCCAGTTGCCGTCCCGCTGGGCATGCCCTGTTACGAATGCAATCATGAATGTACATCATTTCCCGTCCGCGCACTGTTGTTACGCTCTTCACGCACATTCATTTGTTTGTATTTTTTTCTTGCACCTACCGGCGCGTTGTGTGGACAGTCACCCATCCATTTTCCGCAATCCGGTTTACGGCTCTGATGCATCACCGGGAGGTCCCCGCCGAACAATCCGAACACCTCCACCTCGTCAGCTTGATTGCCGTCCATGCTGCTGTGTTCTCTCTTCCACAATACGAAGAGAGTCACGATCAACATGTATCCCGCGCAACTCCAAGCTCTGGCGCTTGTGTAACTGTAACCTTACGATCCTCACTTTCTGTGTCTGAATGACGACTCCACTCATTATATGCACCTGAAGTCCATTTTGCAATGGAGCAAAGTACCTGTAACCATTTCAGCATATTTACCCACGCTCCCGGCGAGATAATCAGACCAATGGTCTTATCTGGCCAGGACGCAGGTTCAATGAGTTTAACCGTTATTATTTGGAAAAATCAAAACTCTGTTTAAATATATGCCAAGAGATCCTATTTGTGAAAAATAAACCTCAGATCGCATTACAGCAGGCTTTTCATCGATCCTAAACCAGCTCTTTTTGCACCACATCAGCAATCTGGGACACAAACTGCTCCAGTTCCTGCTTATCTGGTCCTTCCGCCATAACACGGATCAGGGACTCTGTACCTGAAGCACGAACCAGTACACGCCCATTATCGCCAAGCTGCTGCTCGACCGCAGCAATGGCTTCGCCAATTGCCGTATTGCCTTCATATTTGCTCTTGTCTTCAACACGCACATTAACCAATACTTGTGGGTATTGTGTCATTACCGCTTTCAGTTCACTCAGCTTTTTGCCTGAAGCCTTCAAGGTATCTACGAGTTGAATCGCTGTGAGCATGCCATCTCCGGTTGTATTGTAATCAAGGAAAATGACATGACCGGACTGCTCGCCACCCAGATTATATCCACCGCGACGCATTTCCTCCATGACATAACGATCACCTACAGCCGTTTTGGCTGTTTTCAGCGCCAGCTTCTCCGTTGCCTTGTAGAAACCGATGTTGCTCATAACCGTGGACACTACAGTGCTGTCCTTCAGCTTGCCCGCCCGATTCATTGCATCTCCGCAAATACACAGAATAAAGTCACCATCGACTTCTGCACCTGTTTCATCAATGGCAATCAAGCGATCCGCATCACCATCAAAAGCAAGACCCAGATCAGCTTTATGCTTCAGCACTTCTTGTTTGAGATACTCCGGGTGCGTCGAACCGCATTGCTCGTTAATGTTCAGGCCATTCGGCTCAGCACCAATAGCAATGACCTCCGCACCAAGCTCTGCAAACAATTTAGGCGCCAGCTCATAAGCTGCACCGTTCGCACAGTCAAGTACAACTTTGAGACCAGAGAACGATTCGGATACGGTTGTTTTCAGATAATCCAGATAACGATATCGGGATTGCTCATCCACCGTCACAGTTCCAAGACCTGCACCAACGGGACGTGGCAGTTCATCTTTTTCCGCATCCATCAGCTCTTCAATCCGGTTCTCCGTTTCATCTGAAAGCTTGAAGCCATCTCCACCGAAAAACTTGATCCCATTGTCCTCTACCGGATTGTGAGAAGCCGAGATCATTACACCCGCATCTGCTTTGAGCAAACGAGTAATGTACGCTACACCCGGTGTAGACACTACGCCCAGACGAATGACATCTGCACCAATAGACAACAGACCTGCGACCAGCGCAGATTCCAGCATAAGTCCCGAAATCCGTGTGTCCATCCCGATGACCACCTTAGGTCTTTCCACACCGCCAGCAAGTACATAACCTCCACATCTTCCGATGCTGTAAGCCAGTTCCGCCGTCAATTCTTTATTGGCAACCCCTCTGACACCGTCTGTACCAAAATATTTACCCATGATCTAGCTCCTTCTATCTGCATCTTCTACGCATCATGCGCATTATAATTTTTAATTTTGATGAGAAAATGAAATTGAATGAAAATTGCGTATTACGGATTCGTGCCCGATTTACTGTCAGTACTGCTATTATTCGCATTATTGTTTACATTTCCACGATTGGTGGCCGCATTTCCCTGCTCGCTTTGATCCTGATGTTCCGTATTCGATTCAGGTTCTTCATCTGCAGGATCCGTACTATTTTGCCCATTTTCTACTTCCGCTGGTGTCGGATCGGGTCCTGTCTGATTGCCTTCATTAGGATCTTGACCCGGAGAAGTGGTTGTGTCCTGTGCCTTCTCACTGATCTTGACCGTTGCACTTAGATCATTGGCTGCATCATCCAGCTTGGCAAAGCGTGGCAAATCAGCTTCGAGTTTAATTTCATGCGTGCCTGCACCAAGACCACTGAGATCCCCGGTTAATTGAATGTCATCTCCGCTTAAACCTTCAAGCATGCTTGGTGATCCGGTCAGCGTAATATTCAGGCCTCCGCTTTTCGGAGAAACCAGCACAGCCTCAAGACCATTTTCCACACCACTCAGCTTGATCGGTACATTGGGAAAAACCTTTGTCGTTGATTCGGCCTCATCGTAAGGAGACACCGTCACCTGGATCTGAATCGAACTAGGCTCGATTTTCTCAGAACCGGAAGGCGGCGTCAAGTCCACGTTAACTGTCGAGGTGCCTGACTGAGTAAACTGTGTCAGATCAAGAGTAGCTTGGTCGTAGGACTGTATACCTGCAAGTGCCTGCTCGCTCCCGTAAATCGAGACTTCTTTCACGCTTGGCTCAACCTTGGAGAGTACCAATCCATCTGGCAGCTGTCCTGAATATTTGATCCTCAAGGGAACTTTTGTATAGGGCTGATTAACCGGGACACGCACCTCTACCGTCTGCGGTGTAATGATGGCATTTTCAATGACCTTGCCCTCTGCATCGTATGCCTGGAGCTTCACTTTTTTCTGCACTACATCTTCCTTCGCATCCTTGACGCTGACACTGCCCTGCACCTTCGCTACTGCCTCCAGCTGCCCTTCCGGCAGGACAACCTTAACCGGAGATGAAGGCTCTACAACAGGCGCTCCAAGGCTGTATCCGGCGGAAGGGGCTCCTTCCGGTACAATATTCACGTTAAACGCTTTGGTGCCCAGTTTCTCTACATTGACCGTGACCATAGAGGGCTCCATGCTGACCACTTCAACACCTGAAGGCAGATCAGGAACAAGTGGTAGCGTATTGGAACCGTCTTTGACCTGGCTTAAATCGACCAGCACCTTGTAATCATCATTGGTAAAAATAGATGTCAGCATAGATCGCTGCCCTTTGATCTCAAGCCGCACCTCATCGGTGCTTAGAGATGTAAGCACGTAAGCATTACTATCCAGCCCGTATGGCTGTACAGGCACAGTTCGCTCCACGATTTTGCTGGATATGCCCGTTGAGATCGTTGGTGTTGTCGGCACTTCATCCAGATGAATCATAAACCACAGCAGCAGGCTTACCGCCAGTGCAAGGATTTTGGCAAACGTATTGTTGTTAAACCATTTATCCATGGTTACGTCCCCCCTTCCGCTTCCAGAAGGTTGACCATGCATTCTTTTTGCTCAGATTGGAGGTTGGGCGCAATTCTTCATATAACTTGGCAATGAGCGACTCCTCCTTAATATCACGAACGACTTGGCCGTTCATTGCCAATGATACTTGTCCCGTCTCCTCTGAAACGACCAGACAGATTGCATCAGCCACCTCTGTAATTCCGATTGCTGCACGGTGACGTGTACCCAGCTCCTTGCTGATAAAAGGATTCTCGGATAGTGGCAAATAACAGGCTGCTGCGGATATCTGTTTTCCTTGTATAATTACGGCTCCGTCATGGAGCGGCGTGTTCGGAATAAAAATGTTAATCATCAGTTCCGAGCTGACAAAGGACTCCATCTTGATGCCAGATTCCGTGTAATCGTTCAACCCCGTTTCGCGCTCGAAGACCACCAGGGCCCCGATCTTCCGACGTGACAAATAATTAACAGACTTAATGATCTCACCAATTAACACTGTTAATTCTTCATCACTTGCTGCGGCCGAACGGCCGAATATTTTGCCTCGACCCAATTGCTCCAGACCGCGGCGCAGTTCCGGCTGAAAGATGATAAACACGGCAACAACACCAAACGTAAACATTTGGTTCATCAGCCATTTCAACGTGTACAGGTTAAGCCAGGTACTTAAAGCCCAGATCAGCACAAGGAACAAAATGCCTTTCAGAAGCTGGACCGCACGTGTGCCCCGCACAAGCAAAATCAGTTTGTACATAATATAGGTAACGATCAATATATCGATAACGTCCTTGATGGACTCTTTCCACGTTAAGTCAGCAAAGTAATTCATTAGCCAGCCCCCGCTATCCCCATTGATGAGTAAAACCCTGATCTCATATTAACCATTCGGGATTTTACATAATCCCTTCTTCGCATTTATTCAATGCTTATCTATATGTAGTATGTTCTCTTTACTATCTAGGTTATAACGTTACCGTTCATGTTGCAAGTTACTCCGGTCACAAAGCGCATATAAACTACTCTATTTTCCACTTTCTCCTATAATAAAAATAAAAAAAGAGCACCCCACGCAATTCGGAGGTACCCTGCTTGGTATATACCCTTGAAGTAATACCCAATTTTAGCGGTATGCCACTTCATTTACCATATTGGTTATTTTGTACCAGAACCAGTCCAGCGCCTGATCAATGCTTTTCACCTGACCGGAAATATGAGCTGTAGACGCTTGAAACAGTTGTCCGTCGATCACCGTCAGATTGCCATTCACATCACCATAGACCTGAGCGGTTCCATTCTCTATCGTAAGATCGCCAGCAACTGACTTCCCTTCTGGAACGATAACCGTGTTGCCTTGAATCACGAGTTGATCCAGACTGTTCCCCTTAACGACCATTTCGTTGTTCTGATTCCAAAAATTGAAGGCGCTAAAGAGCATCACGACCAAAAAGAAGGCTGCCGCCGTCAGCGCGGGATGTCCTTTGACCCATTTGAGCCATACTTGCTGTCTCTTGGGCTGTGGCAGAGCATTCATAATTCGATTGGTCAGCTCATCCGAGGCAGACGGCGAATAATGTTTCATGGCAAAGAGCAGCATTTCCGTCTGTTCCAACTCTTTAAAGCGCATGCGACAATCCGGACAGATCAACAAATGGCTTTTCAATTCAGCCTTCTGTTCCGTGGACAACGACTCATCCAAACATTCATGCATTAAAGAGACGGCCGAGTTGCAATCCATATGAGAGCCAATCCTTTCCTTAGACACTTAGTCCATGCACCTGTAAAAAGGAAGCATAAGACTTGCATACATTACATACGTATCCGTTTCAGATATGTTTCAAATAATTTCGCCCAAAATAACAGGCAAATTTCGGTTACAGCTTATATTCCAATTTTTTGCGTAGAAAATCACGGCCACGATGTACTCGTGTCTTGATGGTTGTTACGGGCATTCCTGTGACATCACTGATTTCCTGCAAAGACAAGTCCTGTAAATATCTTAAAACCATGACGGACTTATACTTCGCGGGCAAGCTGTCAATCGCCTCCCGAATGAGAGTCTGTGTCTCTGACAGCAGCGCCTCACTCTCCGGTGTACGATCATCACTCGGAAGCATGGCATATCCATCCGATCCTTCCTGGTCATTCAGTTCAGCATCGAGCGAATACGAAGGTTTCTTTCTGCGCAGCCGATCAATACAGAGATTCGTAGCGATCCTATAGATCCAGGTCGAAAATTTCTGATTCGGATCATACTTCTCCATATTTCGATACACACGCAAAAAAGTCTCCTGAACAACGTCCTCGGCTTCATGACGATTGCTCAGCATCCGGTATGCCAGATGAAACAGCTTGTCTTTATATAGTTCAACGATTTCTGCAAAGGCTCGCTGGTCACCCTTGAGTACCAGCTTCACAAGCCTGTTCTCTAAATTGTCCACCCTAATTCCCCCAGACATGCTGATGGGTCTTCCGTCTTCTCATACCCGTCCACACTTGTAATTCACCAATCAAATCGTAAATCAACTTTGGTCAAAAATCAAGACTGTATGACAAATATCCTCCAAAAACAGTAAAAACGGGAACTCCCTCAGGAGTCCCGTCCAACCTTTCATCCCAAGGACAGAGATGAATTTATAATTAATTGCATAAACCATGCATCACATGAATAATTTCTGGCCTAAATATCAACCTGTATTGCGGAGTCCTGCAGCAATACCGTTAATCGTCAGCAGCACTTCTCTAAGCAGCTCTGCGTCATCTTCACCACGTTCACGCATGTCACGCAGCTCGCTCAGCAGTTGTACCTGCATATAGGAGAGTGGGTCAACATACGGGTTACGCAGACGAATTGATTCCTGAATTACCGGTACATCATCCAGAATTTCAGCCTCGCCCGTAATTTTCAGGATCAGTTCTTTAGTCAGCTTGAATTCCGCTTCGATCTGACCATAGATACGATCACGTGCCTCCTTGTTGGAGGACATCGCCGAGTATTCTTTGGCAATTACAAGATCTGCTTTGGCAATCGCCATCTGCACCGTATCAATCAGTGTACGGAAGAACGGGAAGTTAGCATACATATCTTTCAGAACGTCCAGGTTCTCTGCTTTGTCCTGATAATAGCTTTGCAAACCGGTACCCGCTGCATACCAAGCAGGAAGCAGATAACGGCTTTGTGTCCAGGCAAATACCCATGGAATCGCCCGCAAGTCTTCAAACTTGTCACTGTTTTTCCGTTTGGATGGACGTGAGCCAATGTTAAGCTCACCAACCTCTGGCAGTGGTGTTGATTCCTTGAAGAAGGTGAAGAAATCCGGGTCACGGAAAATGAGATCCTGATACTTCGTCAGGGACACTTGCGAAATCTCTTTAATAATGGCATCCCACGCTTGCTCGGATGCTGATTCTTGCGGCTCCAGTCCGTTCAGAGCAGCTGTAATCAGCGCTGAAGTGGCCTGTTCCAGACTGCGGTATGCAATTCCCTGCAAGGAATAACGAGAAGAGATAACCTCGCCTTGCTCCGTAATCTTGATGCCACCGCCAATCGTATGAGGCGGTTGGGCAAGAATACTGCGGTTCAGCGGCATACCGCCGCGTCCAAGTGCTCCGCCACGTCCGTGGAAGAACTTGAGCTTCACGCCATGCTCGTTACCAACAGCCGTAATGGCATTCATCGCTACACGCAGTTCCCAGTTCGCTGTAACAACGCCGCCATCCTTGTTGCTGTCAGAGTAGCCAAGCATGATTTCGTGCAGCTCATTACGTCCTTTAACACTCGCCCGATATATAGGCAGGTTAAAAAGTCTTTGCATAATTTCAGATGCCGCATGAAGGTCGTCAATCGTTTCAAACAAAGGAACGGCTTGAAGTGTAGAGATAACCTCGCCATCTGCCCCTTTGGAGAACAAGCCTACTTCTTTGGCAAACACCATAACCTCAAGCAGGTCACTGGCCCCTTGTGTCATACTAATCAGGTAACTTGTGATACATCCTGTACCAAACTCGTTCTGAGCACGCTTGATTGTACGGAATACATCCAGACACTCCTTCGTTCCTTCTGTATACTCGTGGTAAGGAGATGTAAGCGGTCTTGGATCATCCAGCAAACGAGCAAGCAGATCAATTTTACCGTCTTCCGTAAGACGGGCATAATCGTCCACAATATTCATTTTTGCCAAAATCTCGGACATCGCATTTTCATGCTCCTTGCTGTGCTGACGCACATCCAGCGCTGCTGTATGGAAACCGAACAGCTCTACCTGACGAATCATTTTGCGAACGGTTGTATCTGCTACATAGTCAGCAAAATGGTGACGCAAGCTGCGGTCGATAATTAACAGATCATCAATCAGGTCCTGAGCATTTTTATATCGATCCGGCTGACCCACCTTGTTCTCATCGAGAACATTGTTCAGCTTGGCAATCATATACGCCAATTTGATGCGATATGGCTCTTTTTCATTACGCCAGATGTCTACTTTTTTCAAAGTAACACAGCTGCGATCCCGCTCAATCGACTCCGCCAACTCATCCGAAATATGAATGATGTTGGTGCTGAAGCTGAGATGGCCCATGAGCTCGATCATAATACGCTGATATTCACGCAATGCCAGCTTGCGCTGCATGAGCAACGTCTGCCATGTTACATCTGAAGTTACCGATGGATTTCCATCCCGGTCTCCACCAATCCAGGAACCGAAACGCAAATACGTCGGCACATGCCAGTCATGGTCTGGATAAAATTTGTTCAGGCAGCGTTCCAGCTCCTGATATACATCCGGAAGTACATGGAATAACGTCTCATGAAAGTAATACATCCCGTTCCGCACTTCATCCAGTACAGTCGGTTTGCGATCGCGAAGTTCATCCGTTTGCCAGAGGGTGATAACCTCATTCAGCAATTTCTCACGCAATTGTTCACGTTCACGCAACGTTAGCGTAGGATTATCGAGCAGCATAACATCTTCAGAAATCCGTTTATGGATGTCCAGAATTACCCGGCGCATTGCCTCAGTCGGGTGAGCTGTCATGACGAGTTCCAGTGACAAATCCTCCAGAATCTCTTCTACCTCGGTATGAGACAATCCACGTTCCTTCAGATCCTGTACGGCCTTTTCAATTGAACCTGGCTGCACCGTATCTCCGGCAGAACGCTCATAGTCCCGTTTACGCCGAATCCGATGGTTTTGTTCAGCAATATTAACTAATTGAAAATAAATAGCGAAAGCCCGAATAACCTGATGACGATTGTCCGAGTCTAATTCCTGGATCATCGTTTTGAACTCTTCATACAGTTCCGGCAAAAACTCTGCACGCAACGATTTGCTTGTTTCCCGAATTTTCTCAACGATATCGAGAAGCTCCGTGCCGCCTTGATGGACAAGAACTTCTCCGAGTATATTGCCCAGGAACCGCACGTCTCGCCGAAGCAGGTTGTTGGATTGGCTTTTGCTGGCGGTTACCATAGTTTCAGTCATGCTTATCCTCCCATCTGATCGTTCCATTCGTACACGTAAATTTGACACCTTCATAACATCATACAATAAATTGGTACGAAAATCTTTATTTTTCTACTAGAAAAAATGGGGAATATCCCCGAATTACAGCACAAAAACACGCTTTTTTATTCATTTTCTTATTCTGCTTCAATGAATGAACATCTGCTTTCGCATGATACCTTTTTCACGTACTTTGAATAACTTCAACACCTCATACCTATTCTAAAAAATTCATAATTATACAGTTTACTTTGATAGGTCTGAACATGCGTAAGTGAAGAGGAATTTCCTTGTTTACCATTCATTAATCACAGAGTGTTCCAAAGAAACATGACCGGCAAAGCAAGCTTTTGTATACTTTACCACAGTGACGTAATAAATTAAAGATGTAATTTCGTTTTTTCTGACACTTACCGTCTGCTTTTGCAGGTTTTCTTATGTATTTTGTCGATTTATTTTATCTCCGAAGCTATATGTTAACACCTCTCCCGCTACATAATGCTCCTGTGGATTTGGACAGATTATAAGATAGTTCGTACAAACCAAAGGAGGAGTTACAACATGAAAAAAAGTACAACGATTATCGCTTCCCTACTTGTTGTTGCCGCTATGGCGGGTCCTGCAGGAGCTGAAGGTCATATGGCCAAAGGCACCGATCATAACGGATCACGTGTCCAGTCTTATCAGAACCACAATTACATGGACCGTACAAACAGCAACTTGAACATGAACATGGATGGAAACTATCGTACAAATGGTGATTATCGTAACAACGGAGATTACCGCACAAATAGCCTGCGTACGAATGCAGCTACAACAACAGACCGCGACAGAGACATGGACTGGGGATGGCTTGGATTGTTGGGATTGCTTGGATTGGCTGGCATGCGCAAGAGAGCAACGGATCATCACGAGCGTTAATTCCTTGGATTCTTCGTTGTAAAAAGAAAACCTCCGCTTCTGGCCAAGTCATTCCAGGCCATAGCGCAAAGCACCCCTGAAAAGAGCCAAGACCACCTGTATTCCTCATTACAGTGGTCTTGGCTCTTTAGATACATATGAGACGATCCGTGCCTCAGATCGCCTCCCAGCCCCCGCATTTCATGTTCAGTTCATCATTACAGCTTATACAACAAAAAAAGACTCTGCACATTTTGTGCAAAGTCTTTTATCATTTAAGCGGGTGATGGGAATCGAACCCACGCTATTAGCTTGGAAGGCTAAAGTTCTACCATTGAACTACACCCGCATAAA
>NZ_JBNOKM010000023.1:0-77551 GCF_050171015.1 Paenibacillus sp. TC-CSREp1
CAGCGCTGCTCCAACCAAGGATACATCCTTCGGGCTTGTCATCGAAGCTTGGGTCACTGCTGCATCCGCAGCCGCGGCTGCGGCCTGAGCCGCTTCGTACTGCTCTATGGGCATCAGCGGTGGCTCAGGCTCGGGTGGCAGATCCGCTACATGAACAGGTGCTTTGTTGCTCCCCTCCTGCTGCAACAGACCCGCTCGAACGTTGGCCTCCCCATCCAAAATAAAGCTGCCCCCACCACCAAGCAACCAGATCGCTTCTGGAGCCGTGGCTTCAATCTTCCCAGCCGCAAAATGAATGCTGCTTCCTTGAATCGATAGATTACCTGGACTGTTCAATACGACACCCTGATCATTCAAGGTAATCGATAAACCTGATCTGGCCTGCAGGGTAACCTCCTCAGGCGACATTCCGATCGAACTTCCGGCAGGATGCCCCCAGACTTTATGGTCTGTCCCCCCGTTAGCGGAACGTTTGCCCTCTGAGATGGAATGACGAATGTACGCCCCGGATTCCAGGCTGCTCGGAAAATATAATTCCACCGTATCCCCGATCTCCGGCATGATGTATAGTCCACTATGTCCTTCCGCTGCATAGGCTGGTGCTACCGGATAGGGACAGGCGGCACCTTGTGCCACGGGGCCCTCGTCGATGGGTAATTGGATCTGAACGTGATCACCAATCACCCGGGTCACCTCGCCATATAATGACAAGCCAATCAGATCGGACAGATTACATCTGGGTACGCGAATATGCTCTTCGGGTATCATGCGGTAGGTTGTCACAAGCAGCCCCGACTCCAGCTGCGAATGAGCATACACCACGGTCAGCTCTTTACCATTCGGAAGTTCAACCCTGTCTCCCAATGCGTAAGTCTCGGCACTTGCCAGCGTGTACTGCAACAGACCTTGTGTGCCTCTGGAACCCTGAACAATATATCGTTCCTCCGTTCCAGAGCTATGCCAGTCCATTCCAGCGAGCTCCTTGCGAACCTGATAAGGCTGGTCTTCTGGCCACCTCCACACCTTCCCCGATGGCAACCCGATAAACAGTTTAGGTGATGCGGCCGTGATTTCGGGCACCAGCACTGTGCCGAACCTTGAGGCAAGCCGGCGCAGGAACATCCAATCGCTCTCTTTATATTGTAATACAAGTCCACTTAATTGGGTATTTCCGGTAACTTGATCTATGACATCTGAGTAGCGATAAGACTTCATAATGAATTGAATGAGTTCTTTGAACGTCCACCCTCTGTTTTGAAAGGCTCGTTCCTCCATTCGGATATCCATTTGATAGGAATTAGATAAAGCTTCAAGCTCAAATCGATAGACCCCTCCCGACAGATGAACTGATAGCGAGATCATTACCCCGTGAAAGAGTCTCCTCACCGATCTGCCGTTTTCATCGACTTGTCTGAGTACAATCGGTTCCCCCTCAGCCTGTACCTGAAGAATGTTAGGTCCATCCTCTTCCGGAATGATGCCGCTAACGTAAAGTTTCGCATGCTCGTTCACCTGACGGGTAATCTGTACACCTTCCAGCCTCTGTGCACGATAAGGCCAATATAAACGGATCTGTTCATACCCAATCTGGTCAAGTTTCTTTCCCCTGTTTTCACTCATCGTTAAAAGTCCAATTGCTGTCCGTCATCCTCTATGACGATATCTCCGCCATACAGACACTTGTGCGTACAGTGACTGAGCAGGGCAGCTTTCCCTTCCACCTTAGTATCACCCTTTCCGTGAAGCCAGGGCATAGTCAGCACGGGAACACATGGTGCTTTTTTAACTCCATAGATATCAACCATCGTACTTGCAGCTACCGCAGGATTAAGCGGGTTGGAACAGTTGCCAAACGAGCCTATATGAACACCTGGGACATAATCCTCAACGGTCATCTTTGCCTTTCCCTTGATGTATACGCCATGGCTGAACGGTATCTTCAGGCGTGTGCGCTGTGTCCCGCAACTACATTTAAGAATTGCACCTGCAACGACATATCCTTTAGCGCCTTCTCCAGCTGCATGAATCTGAACATCCTGACCTCGACTTTGCGCCATCTTAACCTCTCCTTTCTAATTTGTGTGCTCCAGTTCCAATGGAATGAATTGCACTCCTGTAACATCTCGTCGCAGGATGCTCTCCGCCAACGCCAGATTGACACCGATCACAGTTTCTCGCAGCTCCATTAATTGAAAAAACGGTGCCTCGGGGAATTCCTGTTTCAGTACAATTCGCTCCAGCGTCCCATCTATACGGCGACGGGTATGGGGGGATAACACGTTTGCAAGTGCAGGAGGGTGAATAGCCCAGTATGTCTCCTGTGTCATGCGCTCCCTGTCTGTTAATACAGCAGCCCTTCGTTTGAGCTGTGGACAATACAGCATAATTATTTCAAGTAATTGATCTGAAACCATTGGAACCGGGTGCTCCAAATAATCCGTATAATCCATATGGAGCCCGCTTCGCACATACAGATTCATAGCGGTATATTCACTGCCAGAATCATGGAAAGCCTGATTCCAGGCCCTGCGCTGCAATTCCCCGACAGGCTCTGTCTCGACGCGATTTATCCATCTGGGGTCGGTCATTAGGCGAAAGTATCGGATAGCGGTATCCTCCTTTCGGCCTCGTCAAAAATTGCTCCCTCCACATCAGCACCCTCCCATAACGTATTGGTTAGATTCGCTCCACGGAATACAGCTCCACGAAGACTGGCCCCACGAAAGTCAGCACCCGAAAGGTTCGAATTCTCGAAGTTAAGCGCATCATAAGCAGGTCCCTGAGCTAATCCTTCCGGATGTCCCGCTTCCCCTATGATCTCCCTGAATACGGCTCTTTCCAGTGAGCAGCCGCTAAAATCTGCGCCATATAGAATGCTTCCAGTGAAATCGGTATCTTCCAGACTGCAATTGCGCCAGTGTGTCCCTATCAGGACACAGCGTTGAAAATCGGTAGAATGCAGATCAATACGTTCGAAGCGACTGTAACGAAAATCCAGATCGCTACATACCATCCTGCTCATATCCAGCTCCTGAAAATGCCCGTACATGACCTCCAGACCGTCGCTTTCTTCCAATGCTTCACCAATTTCTGCAATGCTCCTGTTCCTTCCATCGATACGAAATACACACTCGCTGGCATCCAGATATTCTCCCACACGTACTTCGAATATCTGTTCTGTTTCCATAAGGGAGTGCCATTCAACATCCTCCAGCTCACGAAAGCAACGACGTATAAAATACACAAGATAACGATTCATCAGTGCCGCTTCCCTCAGCATAATTCGATCCAGTTCTACCGCTGCAACACTTCCTTGATAGCGAGGGAGTTCCTCTCGTAATCCATTGAGCATCCGTTCAAGACACTCATAGGCCCATTGAGAAGAATAGAACGAACGGATGGGCGTTCGATCCAGCAACCATGAAGCATCACAAGCCTCGACCAGGATGTTCATCGCCCCCCCAAGAAGCTCTGTTCGCAGCATAGAATATTGAATGTAAGCGATCCTCCCTTTTGCTCCACGCTTCTGGGCATCGCTGATTTCCTGAATCAAAAGCCTGAAATGACTCAGGAAATCGGCTGTCAATTCCGTATGCCTTGTATGCAGCGTATGCTGCAAATCATCCATAAGCCTGGCCCGTGCCGGCTCCACCTGATGGGTATAAAAATGTAACACGGATTCCTTGCGATCCATTGGAACTCCCCCTTCTGCCCTGTATGCCATGCTAGGTTAGTTGGCCTTCACTTCCGATCCGCTCATTTTAGCCTGACCGTCCAGCTTGAATGTTCCTCCCCCACCTTTGAGCAACAATTGCGAATCCGCAGATAACGTTATTTTCTTCCCGGCTTTGAGCGAGATATTGCCACCGGCAGTCATCTGGACCTGCTGGTTTCCTATGATCTGTATGCCCTCGTTCCCGCTGAGACGAATGAACACCTCACCTTCTTTGCTGCTAATGGAAATGGAATCCGGGGTCAGCCTAATCTCTTTCCCATAAGGCGTACGGAAGATTTTGTGATCCGGTTTATTCAATTGGTTCGTTCCGGTTACCTTGTTATCCAGACGGGGTGCTGCTGTCGCATAGGCCTCTTCTTCATCTTGCGTTGGAAAATAGACGGCCACCGGATCACCCACTTCAGGCATGACATACCAGCCTGTCTGACCCTCTGCGATGTAAGGGGACTGATACAACAGCCACAACGCTTCATTCTCCTGTTGTTGTTCATCACAGTCCAGCTGAACTCTGACATGACCACCATGTACCGAAAGGATGCGACCCAGTAAAGAGCTACCGGCAATCAGCGGATTGTAATATGTCTTCTGTCTTAAACCTCTATGAAGGCTGAGTGCATATTGGTGCTTCACTAATCCTCCCACAAGCTCGGTATATGCCTCCGTCACATATAGACTTCTGCCTTGGAAGGTAATATGATGTCCAAGCTCCATCACCTGATCTGTCTCAATTTCGTATATAATGAAATCCGATTCGTTGACCTTTATTGAATCATTTTCCGTAAAGTACATGAAAGGTGCCATGTTCTTGCGGATTGTAAAACGTGTATGATCCAGATCAATTGAATTTCCGTGTTCGAAAACGCCAAAATAAAATTTGGGACTCTCAAACTGAGCCGCCGGCATCAAGCTGGTGTGAAATCGAGAAGCCAGTCTTCTGAGAAAAGCCCAATCCGTTTCTTGATACTGCACAGCAACCTTCCCGATCTGGCTTCCCCCCGTCCCCTCATCAATCACGTCCAGACCCGGATAATTCTGACCCAGCTCCTCAAGCAAATCAGGCAACTTCATTTTGACATTTTGAAAAGTACGTGTTCGTTTGGTAATGTCCATTCGGTATGTATGCGAGATGGCCTCCACCTGGAGTGTATAAACCCCTCTGACAACCTGTACTTCAACAGCTAGTGGAATGCCTTTAAACAGAGGCTTCTTGTTGCCCTCCTCATCCTTCTGCCACACTTCAATCGAGGTATCCATATCTGTAACATCGACATAGCGATCCTTCCATTCTTCAGACACCATGCCCTTAAACACGAGCCGGGTGTGCTCATTCATCTTTTTTCGGATTGTCAGTTCCTGCAGATGCAGAAGTTCATAGGGTTCAATAATCAGATTCTCATAAGTCAAACTCATGTTCCCAACTCCTCTCAACTTCCATGGATTGCAAGTGAATTCAGAATCGTCTCGCCAGGTTCCAGCCAAATCCTCTTTTCTTCATCCGTGCAATTAAATCCATACACCAGAACGGACTGGTCCAAAATCGAAAAAACGATATGGTTATAAATCTGATTATTCAGCCCCTGAACGGAAAACTGGCAGTAACCGATCATTCGTCCCGCTTCAGTCCTTCGAACACCTTGCTTCTCCCATTGTCTGACAGGCTGCGTTCCGCGAATAACATTGGCCATCGTTTCAGTAAAGGTAGTCAGCTCCTCTTCCAAAATGCGATGTTCGAGCCTGTTGAACGTAAAATTGACGGTACCGGAGTCATTGGTATATATCCATTCCGGCCGATGAGACGAAGGATATTTCATACTCGCTTCCTTCTCTGAGATTAGACGTAATGATCGCGGAAGAGATACAGTTACCCTGCTATCGTACAGCTCCGTACGTTTCAGAAAAACGCTTTCCTTGCCAATCTGAAGCATCTCGGGCAGCTCTGCTGTATCTGCAGTCGAGGACTTATACGCCGAATTATGTATTCCTTCCAATTTGTCATTCTGATTCCTTTCTTCGTTTTCACGATGGTTAAATAATATAGGGATTACTTTGCGATCGAGATATTCCATATGAAGAACACACTTCCTTTCCTTGTGCTGAATCAATCAACAATCATTCGATGTAATCCACCCGTCTGATGCCCTGAACGCCCTGTTCCCCGACCTGCATTCAGCAATTGACGATCCAGATATCGATGAATCTGTGCATTATCGTAATCTCTGTTCTCCAGCCCCAATTGACTGGAAATATAATGAAGAATGACGCTGCGTGCAACGATGCCTTCGTTGAGACACATCATGGCGAAGACCAGATCCCGGGGATCATCCGTCCCTGTTTGAAGCATTCTTTGTGCATAATCCTTCATAATTACCGGGGATAGTGTGCTGGCCCCTTCAGCTGCATAAGGAGCATGAATGACATGCAGCGTGTTGAACTCGGTTGCCAAATCAGCGAAGTTCTGATAGTCTCGGCGCAGCCGTGCCCCTTCCTTTAGCTTGAATCGAGCCAACTCCAACTCTCCTGCAGTACACGTTATCTCTTCATCCAGACACAGTTCTGATCGGCTTAACGTCATGTCATTCACAGTCTCGTCCGCAGCAAATCGAAGCTTAAGCACGTTAACCCGCCCCGTAGCTTGGTATGCCAGTTCCATAGGCTCTGTCAGCATATAGACTCTTCCTTTATGTAGAACCATTCCAGGAGCAACAACCAGCTTGTCTGGAAACACTTCTATCTCAACACCTGCAAGAATGCCATCTGCATAACCGCGAAAGTACAGTTCAATGTAATCTTTGGGAAAATCACGTAGTCTCTCCAGCATCGATGATTTCAGGATTCTTCCCTTGTTAAAATGCGGATACGAATAGGTAAACATGAGCGACATCCCTCCTTTCTGCTCGTCGTCCTCACTTCATTCCGTCAAAGAAATCCAGTTCCGACAAGTCGGTTTCAAACGGAAGCAGCTTCTGCGATCCCAGGTACAGCCGTTCATTCCTACGAGCCACAGGCAGCACATAAAAGCCCCAATGACGATCATCCGGATAAACAAAAAACTTCGTCTCCCCATTTATGATCGAGTCCGTATCCTCTTGCGGAATTTTATCTCCGTATCGATCCCGGATGTCTTCATAAAGTACCTCTTTATAGAAATCAGGACGGTTGACATAGACGAATTTTTGTCTTAGCTGACCATCGCTTCCACTCAAAAACAATTCCACTTCTGCCGTCTCGAATGGGCGGGAAATGCTGCCCGGAATGCCATCACTTCGATCCAGACTGTTGATCAATATCTTTTCGCGTCCATTATGCGCATAGGCGCTTACGGTATATGGGATTACTGCAGCATCATGCGTAATGTCAACTTGAATGCTTCCGGTCTTGCGGGCATTCAGATAACGAATTGCTCCTCGAAGGCACGCAAGTTTGAGATCTGGCACACGCCCTTCCGCAGGTTTTTGACGAAACTCAATGCTTCTGCCGGGAACAAACTCCTTCAGTGCTTCCCGAAATACATCAATGCGGCAGGACTGCCCTGTCAGCTTGATAATCGAATACTGGCTCATCCGTCCCTGGTGATAGAAATCATCCAAAAACTTGCGAACCACTTCATAAATATCAGCTTTAATCAGTTGAGTAATCTCCTTGATATTGAACACCACATCGGGAAATTCATACTCATCCTTCAGCTCACCATTCCGTTCTACCGAGAGAAACCAACGTTCCATGGTGGTGATCTGCAGATCACTGTCCCCATCGTCCTCCATTTCCGAGTGGAATCGGTTACGTAAGATGCCTGTTTTGCGAAAAAATTGTTGCTTCATCTCTTCAGCGATTTCCCACAGAAAGTAGAAGTTACCTCTCACCCGCAAATACTCATCCCTGGAACAATTCTCTCTAAGCCCAAATGCGGTAGGAATAATCCGCTCTGCCTCCTGATATCGTTGCTCCAGCTTCTGATATACAAACTTCACGCCCTCTTCATCCACCTGACGGAACACATCCGCACCGGGTGCCTCAATCAAGCTATCAATATCCGTCACCTGACGACGTCCGCTGTAGAAGTCAGCAAACACGATTTTCATGAATTGCATAATGCGATAGGTAATGTTGTGACCTCCGAAGTTGGTGTCCCCATTTTCGTAAGTCGTGTGGACATCCAGCTTATACGCCATGTGCCCGTCCTCGATCGTAAAGGCACAGGATGACAAATCGGTAGTTCCACCACCACAGTCAATTACAAGTGCATGATACGTCTGCCCTTCCATGAAAGCACCGCGCTCCATTCCGTCAGCAAGGGTGTTGTAAAGCACAGCCATACCCTCATCAAGCGCATATGTTTGCTCAATCCGATAATCCGGAAGCATCTCGTCGAACATCTGCAAAAACTGTGTTTTCATCTTCACTGGGCTGGTAAAATGCACATTACGAAACTTGCACTTGAACTGATGCTCTGCCATACGAATGATGTAATTCATGTATGCACGAAGCAGATCTATACGCGAAACCTTGGCTGCATTCCCATGAACATCGACGATTTCTTCCGTTTTGTTGTAATTGTTCACCCAGCGCTTTATACTTCGGAACACACTGGCGCGACTGCTGTATCCACCTCGACGCATGCTTCGTATTGCTTCATAGCCAAACTCGTAACGAATATTTGCTGGCTCTGAGCAATCTGCCACACCAATGGCTGTAGGAAGAATCTCTATCCAGTCCGTAGCTTTATATGTAGGATCGGGAAAAGATACGTAGTTGATGGCATCCAAACGAACTCGTCCATTCAACAAATCCTGGCTGCTTGGCGCCTGAATATAACCGTTATGCAAATAGGCGCCTGCCGTCGTATTGGAGGTGCCAAAATCAATCGCTAGCACGGCTTCTGTCGGTTCAAGCTCCCGGATGTCCAGATCTGCCAGTGGTATTTGAATATATTGAATATGAATTGGTGGAAGTGGTCTGCTTGAATAATAGGTCTGATACAAATATTCCGAATCGCGTTTACGGAAAAAGAGAAGACTATACTGTCTGTTTCCCGATCTCTTCCAGGTCGATCCACTTCCTGCTGTCAAATAAAATGTGCCTGATAAGGAGTCGTCCTTAACCAGATTGAAGATACCACATAACTCCATGCTCTCATTGACTAAAAGTACGTTGGATTCACTTAACCCTCCAGGTGCCGTAACTACATAACGATCCAGCTTGTCCACGTTCAATCCTTCGTACAGAATCAGCCTTGCAGGCACACTGATACCTCCATCACTGCTCATGGGCGACGTCATATGACGAGAAATCGCATTTTGTACACGGTCGAATCCGCCTTCGGCAGGCCGGTCGATCCACAATACATCATCAGCTCCCAAAAATTTTAAAATAATCTGAATGAGTTCTTCCCGCCCAGCCCGAGCACCCAGCCCTTCAATCAACCGTTCTTTGTAGCAAATATTTCGTAATTGGAATGTGGTCATGTCCGTCAGTTCTTCGCGTGTATAACGCATGGTGCCTCTGGAACGTTCCCTGCTCGTCGCGTCAGGATACAATCGGTATGAATAGCCGTTCATCGATAACTTCCTCCTTACAACTGCTGGCGCTGCTTAATATAAGGCAATTCCGTCCTGTGTCATCGTGTAATCCACGTCCAGAATGCCAAAATGATGCTGCCAGTATATTTCCGTGTCGAAACGAACCGGTAGAAAGAGTTCAAGAATCAGTTCCAGCTTCTCCTTCGCTTCCGCTTGTTCCACCTGGCCAATATACAAAAGCAATTCATCCTTTTCCTCACAATTGGCATAAAGAATTGAACGCGGGAACATTCGGACAAGGGTATTCCTCAGCAGATGAACGGCCTCTCCCGTATCATACAAACGGAGCATATTGCAGGCGATCACTTCCTGCTCCTCCTGTTCGAACAGCGCCAATCGCCGCCGAACCCGATCTCCATATATCCCCGAATGCATATCCTTCAGAATGAATCGAATGTAATACTCCCTTTTGTTCATACCCTGCATCAAATCCATGTCTGCCAAAAAATGAATAACCAGATCAAATAGCGCCTGGCGCAACTCCAGCTGCTCTTCGTTATTGATATCAAACAAATCCCGGAAAATATCAAAAAAGCGATAATACGGATTGATTTCAATAAAGCCTTCGACGCTTGAAGCGTTCAAATCGGTATGGCTAATTTCCATATAAGGCGAATATACACGTGCCGGTACAAAGGTTACTTCACGCATGTCCATTCCATTACGCTTGGCCCGGATGATGAGGTCCCAAATATAATTCATGTTGTTATCACACCCATTCCCCTTCACAGCGGTATTCGGGGAAAGCCAGCTGGATTTCGGATACCAGAAAGCTAAGCAGATCATCCCGGAAAATATCCATTTCCGCTTGCTGTCTATGCTTGCTGAATCTCAGAATCATTCGATGTTTATCTGCTTCAACACGGACATGATCGCTAACAAACGCATTAAGTGGATAAGTAACTCCCAAAGCGGGGCCTGGCGCAACCACTTGTATATCTTCCAATGCCAAACCCTCTGCTGCCTGATAAGCGTGAACCATGCGGGCAATTTCCCCTTTGGACCGAACAGAGCGCCCTTCCTGGCGTGCATATTTACCCGCAAAGCCTTCCCGTTTGGCATTGGTAAACAGCGGAAAGTCCATTCTGCCAATTCGAGTCTCCACATATCCAGCTATTTTCAGCACCGTCCAGGAATCGGATTTTTCCAGCGGAGAAACGATGGTGATCTCATCTTCCGATCTTTTGATATACCGAATATGTGATTCATCTCCATCCACCAGATACCCGTGTTCCGATCCGGTTTTGCGGAGCGGCAGCACATGTTCATAATTGATTCGGTCCGAAGCCGGAACAGGGAAACCTCCCGTTTTCATATCAAGTTTCTGGATATTCCAAAGCGGAATCATATTGGTTCTTTTATAAGACTCGAACTCCTCCAGATGGATGGACAGCTCCTTGACCACATGCTGTTTGTCCCATGTATCTCCATCATCGGAACCGACTAGAACACAATCAACGAATTTGAACACATAAGGTGCGTTAATCGACTTCCATGGCAGACTGTTCTTACAAAAGATCCGATACAACTCCTCCACTTTGGAAATATAAACTGTGCTTGGTTTCAAGCGAACTGTTATGGCATGTCTGCCTTCACTGGTTACAAGCTGCCCGCGAAATGTGCGATTACTTTGCAACAGAGCTTGGAGCTCCTGTTGCCCACATTCCATGTAGAACGTGAACAATTTCATCTCTTCCTTACGCGCCAGCGCTTCTGAAGCTTCACTCAAAAAGACGGTCTGTGGTTCGACATCCTCAGGAATGATCGGGTACAAGAATTCATGAATAGGGTCCAGGTCTTCCCGCGCACATAACGTGACATATACATCATGGCGCTCTTCCTGCGGCAACACCTCATCAAAAACACGCTGCTCGATCTGCTTGTTCAACGTCTCTTGATACTCAACAAGATTGAGAAAAACGCCTGTCATGAGATCTTTGAGCATACGGCGTTGTTCGAGATCCTCCATCTTGTTAAGACGGTCACGAATCATGTCTTTCATCATGAATCTCCTCCTTCCAATGTCTCCTGTTCATTCACGTCAGCCTCAGTGGTGTTGGTGCTTCCCGCTGGATTGCCAGTACTTATGATTTCTGTACTCCCGTTCATATCCGAGGTTATGTTTGATCTGTTTGCTGTATCTGATCCTGTCGTATCCTGTGTACGATCAGCCGCCGGGACAGGTGGATTCAATTTCTCATCCAGCTTGTTTATTTTCCGCTCCATGGCCAGTACGCGTTCCAGCATATCAATTTCCTGATATATTTCCTGTGCCGAAGCATAGGCATCCATAGCTCCGCTATAGTCTCCAGCTTCATTGAAGCGATCGCCCTTCTGTTCCAGCGTATCTGCCTGAAGCTGCCGGGATTGCCGCTTGATATCTGCACGTTTGGTCTCGGCCGTCTCCAGTTGAGTACCTATTTCCTTCAGCGCATCTTTGTAGCCTGTCTCCGTGGCAGCTGTTCTCGCCCTTTTATACAAAATGATTGCTCCACTGTAATCCCCATTCTGGAGTTTCAGGTTCCCCTCCGTGATCCAATCCTGTACTTGCTGGAAGATGGTCATCTGCTCCAAGCGCTGCTGAATAACTTCACGGTTGAACATGCTATAAGATTCGGTCAATTCCAAAGCTTTGGTGTAACTGGCGGTCGCTTTGGTAATGTCCCCTTCTTTCAGGTGAGCTTCTCCATCAACCAGCGTCTGGGCAGCAGACATTTTCTGGGTTAACAGTTTTTTATGTATCGGGTCCTTGATTTTGATGGAATTGTTGCGTGCAAGGCTGTAGTCTGAAACCGCCTTGGCATACTCTTGCTCCTTGACATATTGATCTGCATTTTGTTCATATTGCAGCATGTCTACGGCCAATTCGGCTTTTTTGGCTGCACTTTTCACCGCGTAGAATATGCCGGCTCCACCCAAAATCAGAAACATAATCAGCATGATGGCAATCCGTTTAATCCACTTCTTGCGATTCTTGGGCTCTTCATGAAAAATCTTATTCACATAGATGACTGCAGCACTATAATTCTCGATACGCGTACGCTGCTTACTAAGCATCACCTCTTCAAGAGTATCTACCAGCGTCTGCGGGTCATTGGCGTCTTCAACCGCATCGATCATCTCGGCATCCTGAACACCTTCCCATAGTCCTGGGGTACAGAGCACAAGCAGATCACCATCGGCAAGTTTGATCTTATCCGATACATACGGTTTGATCATGCCAGGTTTACCCGCATATTCATTCAGATTGCCACGCTCATCGTGCTGATCCACACGATCCTCTGCAATCTTTCCTTCACTTGCCAGTTGAGCAGCAACGCTGTGATCCTTGCTTTTTAAAGCAAGTCGATTTCCACGAAAATGATATAATCGACTGTGTCCGGCAGATGCCCACACCATGCGTGTATAATCTGTCACAACAATAACAAATCCGGCTTTGAGTCTTACTCGGCGGCTCTCATACTGCAACCATTCATGCGCTATCTTGATATACTCTGTTAATTTGCGTTTGGACATGGTTGGCTTTTCCAAAAAGGATTCCAGAATGGTCTGCACTGTAATCTGGGCGCTATTCACTTCCGTATCTGTATCCAGACCATCTGCAATGACATAACAGGCCCAATCTTCTAGCTCGACGCAACCGTAAAAATCCCGATTCTTCAGGAAAGAACCGGCTTCCGAGACAAAAGCCGTCTTGAATTCACTGTTCTCCTTCCTCATCCGTTACCATCCTTGCTCCAAAATGATAATCGTGGCATTATCCTGATGCACGAGTTGTTTCTCTTCAATCAAATCAATGATCGTCTGGGCTGCATCAAACGGCGGAATGTCTTGCGCCAGTATAGTCTCCAGTTCGATTTCGGTAAGGGAGTTGTATACCCCGTCACTGCACAACACAATCTTGTCCTCCGGCTGCAGTGTAAACGGCTCGTCCGCAATTTCCATTTGTTTGAAATGGTCATACCCCAAATAGTTGACCAGCCTTTTGCGCTGCGGATTATCCAACGCTTCCTGCTCCGATATTTCTCCAGACATATACTGTTCTTCAAGTTGGGTTTCCAGCGTGTGTTTGTGATTAATAGCAAGCAGCTCCCCTTTACGAAACACGGCCAAAATACTGTCTCCTACCGCCCCCCAATACAGCTCTTTGCCCTTAATCATGGCCGATACCAACGTTGTTCCTCCAGGAACGCCACGCAAATTGCGAAGAATGGCCTGATTTGCAGTATGGGAAGAAGTATTCCAAAATTCTTCAGGATCAGGAAACCTCTCCAACTCTTCAAACTCGCGAATCAATGTTTCTACTGCAGTCGTACTGGCTACTTTCCCGCCAGATAAGCCGCTAATTCCATCGGCAAGCACCGCGAGTACACCATAAGACTGCACAGCACAAGCAAAATAATCATCCTGCTCACTTCGAGCACCCATGGTCTGTCCATTCCCGATCTGAATCCCCACCTGTCTATCGTCACACTGCCTTACCGGAATACGACTTCGGACGAATAACAACAACCAGATCGACAAACAGCCTGCTGCAATAACCCAATATGGCGTTAGCTCTTTGTCGTTCCACAAGATCATGAAGGTATTCACTGCTGCTCCCATTCAAAATGCACACCGCATAATGGAATGAATATGAATTTGCTACGTCCCAATTGAATGACGTCGTAGGCAGCCAGTTCCACCGGAGAATAGACCGCTTCATTGTTGTGATAGGCAAGACCGGAAGCATCACCAGGCAGCAGATAAAAATTTCTTTTTTTGGGGTCATATACAATGACAGCATGATTACGCCGGGAAATGGTGTTATCCCCAAGGATGCGAACATGCATCTCTTCAGATCGTCCAATAAAGTTCTTCTCAGCCATAATCCGATAATCCTGGCCCATCTGTGGACCTTCGATGCACACCATCCACCCCGTTACCGGTTCAATTCCTGTCGTTTCTCCCAGGTATGGCATTGTTCTGTCTTCCTCTGATGTGCGAGGTGCGCGTGGAATCACTCCCGCTGCTTCATGATTGCCGGACGCTGGTGACTCGACAGCCAGATTACAGTATGGGCACGTATTTCCGTGCCGTCTCGTGCTGAACATATGCCCGTTTCCACATCTCGTCAGACTCATTTCTATTCATTCCCCCGTAAGTTTGTATAATGTTACGCCAACGTTATTTCATTTCACCAAAATTCGGGTATTGGCAATATAAATTAAGTCCCCTGCCTCGATCAGGCTCGGTTCTTCGATTTCCAATTTGGATGATTTGCTTTGATTCCTCTTACGCAAACCTACGCCGCTGGCCGAATCAATATCCTCGATGAACCACTGGCCAGAAGCTTTATTCAGCACAGCATGTTGCGGGCTGATGAGAGAAGCATATGGAGTATCGGACAGATCAATGTCCGCCTCACTGTTCTTTGAACTTTTTCCAATCAATACACTTGTCTCACCCTGAATGTACCATTCCTTGACGCTTGTACCATCGTCGTCCAAAAGCACGAGTTTCACCACACGCGAAGGCAACATCTTCTTTTTTCCCTTGGTGGCAGGTATGTATTTAAAAAACAGGTATGCTCCCCCGGAAAGAACTACAATACTTCCAGCTATCCACTGAGCGCTTATGTCCCGGTTAATGATGAATATATAGTACAGCACGGCTAACGATATGATGGCGATACACACGTCAAGCCCTATTGTCATTATCGACCTTCCTCGTTTCACTTCCATAACCTCCGCCTGAACCGGCACGATCCATTACAGGCCACCGGCTTACTTTTTTCGAACCCCGAAGTATCGATTAAACAGGGCGGACATATCCGTTCCCTTGTCTGGATCGGCTTTGCCACGGTTTGAATTCTCCTTGCCTTTGGGGCGATAGCCAAAAAATTGTTCAAATTGCTCCTGCATTCGTGATGGATCAGACCATACCTTCTCGGGATTGATAGCTCCATTGTTTGTATATCTATTCTTTTTTTGTGCAGTGCTGGATGCTGCATCTCCTGCCTCTTGTCGATTCGTTGAAGATCGAGATTGCTGATGTTGATTGTACGCTGCCCTTAACTCGGGATTTCCGAGTGTGCTGTAAGCCTCATGTACTTGTTTGAATCGTGCTTCGGCCTGGGTATCTCCCCTATTGACATCCGGGTGAAATTTTTTGGCCAATTGACGATAAGCCTTCTTGATCTGATCCGGAGAAGCTTCACGTTCTACACCGAGAACGGCATAATAATCTTTCATCGTATGCACTCCTGTCTCTCTGCCGTAATCTGCGTAAATAAAGATTAAGGGGCACGAATGCCCCTTAACATCACAGCGTTATTCTGGGCCAGTCATTACTGAACCGGAACATCAGCGCCCCACGTTATAGCGGGAAGCCACCTTCAATTTTAGTCAATTCAGTTTTGTCTTTTTTCTGTTTAACGTAGAGACTGAATTCACCCACACCCTCGGTATCTCCGAACCGTTCTGTGTAATCCACAACAAACGCATTCGGCATGTAAATTTTACGTACCACTTGATCAGCTGCGACTACTTCCAGGGTTACTTTACGGTAGCAATCTGCTTTCTCAGCTGGAACGAGGGACCACAGTGCAAGTTTCATCGTGTCATCAGCATTGTCACCGTCTGTTGCTGTAATAATTTTGCCACTGATGCGAAGTGTTGCACCTACATCTGTGGATCTGGCATTGGAATCATCCGGTGTATCAGTGTCATACACTACGGACTGGATATTATCCATTCCCAATTCGATTGTTTCTGCGCCTTCTACTTTCAATACAAAACCCATGAATAAAAACCTCCTTAAAATTAGAAAAACAATGTGTCCGGCACACTCTCCCTACTAGGCAAAGGTACCGGAATATATGTATAAGGTCAGCCAATAAAGGCCGCCTTTAACACCAAATTAATATCTAAAATTTGTTGTTTAAGGAATCAAACCTGATATTCAAACGCAGTTCTTCCCTAAACCATTACGCTTTCATCGCGCTAGTTCCTTTGGTAATCATAACCTCCAGATTCTTCACGTTTCCATTGAATACCAGATCAATGTGACACATATTGCTCTTTTCATCGATGATGAAGCTCATGTCGTCACCTTCCTGAATGATCGAATTGATCGACCCTCGGGTTCCCAGCCACCGGCTTTTCTGACTGCTCGGATTGTTACTGAAGAATTTGACGATATTTTCATGCTTGAAATCACCCGTCTGGAAACGGAGCAAGCGTTCAATATACGTACTTACGAGAGTTTTATACAAGGAATCAAATCCATCTTCGGACATCGCCATGCTTCTCGCTTTGTATACCGTGATCCGCTTGATATCGACATCCTGAATTTGAGCATTTTCCGATGAGAAAATAAATCCAAAGTTCTTTCGGTTAATCGAATCCTTGATGGTGTTCGTAAATCCGGAGATTTCTTTGGTCATCGTGGTAACTACACGCAGACTATTATCGCCAGCTTCAATATCAAAACGCACACCTGGATAATCCCTGTTCACGGTTTTGAATGCTCCGCGCAGATACTCGGGGCACTGATATGCAGCCACAATCCCGGCAGCTACATAAGACGCACCAACGTACACCCCTTCAATCCACAGCTTCAAAATATCTTCTTTCTCCCTGGATAATTCCACACCATTCTCTGTCTGGAGCATACGGCTGTCGATAACGACACCGGACTTCTCTTTCGGAATAATGGTGAAATTGGGAGCACTCGGAATGGCGAACTCGCTGTAGTCCTTTCGAGTTAATACCGCGCATTTATCGATATATTTATCGATACCTGCGGTAGCCATACTGCTGAATGTCGTTTCTTCTCCAGATTCAAAGCTGAAGAATACCTGCACTTTGTAATCCTTAACGACTTGCAGGAGCATAGATAGAGATTCCATGCTGTTTCCGTCTTGTTTAACAACTTTCTCGTTACCACGGAAACGGGATCGGCTGACTTGAACTTGTCCCGTTTTCTCCAGTTCAACAGAAGGCACAATACCAAACCAAATGGTGTCTGTAAAATCATTCTTCGCATTGACTGTGTTGAGATAGGTCTCCAGCCGTGGAATGTTGCTGCTCTTGACAAGCATATCCAGCTTGGCATTTGCAATCAGCATGGAAGGCAACATACCTTTATTTTTAGTTGCATACTGGTCAAAGAACATTTTGACACCCAAAATTTTCTCAACCAGCGGTTTTACAGTTTTCACAAAGTCATCCTTGGCATTCTTGTAAAATTCAAGGTATGTATTGTAATTCTGTACCTCAACTGCCGTATCCACATCCGTCTGAACTGCAGGCAGCGGGCAGAATGTACGAACCACCAGGTCCTGTACATATGGTGAAGGCGCCTCCGAGAGTGAGGTATAATCTTCGGCAAACACTTGAGTCAACTCTGTACTCGTCGACTCATCAAGTAGCATCAACTCGTTGTTATCACTCTTTGGAGCTTCGATAATTTTCAATTCTCCGCTCTCACCAATCGTGAGTTGTCCTACCTGAATCGCTTCAGAAGAAGTTTCTTCTTGAGCGCGGCCCAACAACAAGCGAGTTTTGATATCTTCGATAGCCAGTGGCAGCATCGCCATGACATTGTTATAGTTCCGGCTGGCATCTTCAAACATGACATTAAGTTTATCCCCGACATCCAATTTCTTAGGGTCTCCGTCATCCAGCTTCTCATACTGGTTGTACATGTAATGAATTTCTTTCCGCACCTGCCGAATATCATCCATAACCTTTTTCGGTGAGATCATATCCAGTAAATTTTCAAACTTGAAATCCACATTCGTAATACCTTGACTTCGTTTAGTATCAATCAAAGTAAACAGCATTCTCAAAAAATCATTGCTATGATCAACTTTGATCTCGGAGATGGCTTCATCCGGAATCCCCTCCGGCTTTGTGAGCGTATACATAACCTTCTGGTTTACTGCATTGAAGAAGGAATACACACTAGGAGAAAACTTGTCCAAAAACTCATCGAAGCTTCGCACAAGCAGGTGCTCGTTAATCTCCTTGATCTTGTCATCATTCAAGCTGTCGATCCCTTTTACATCACCGACTATCGTAATCAAATCCATTTTCTCAGGATTGATCTCTTCAAAAAGCATCGTTCGGTTCGTTTGGTTAATAATATCCATTCAGGCAACATCCCCCGAATGATGGTTCATTCGGGCGAATGCTTTCCCCCCTCCATCAATTTTTGACACTCCGCACACTCTATCAGCCTTTAGACACGATGAAGTAGACTCACCTTTCCAGGCGATATAAGGTCCAATAGAACGAGCTGTCAACATATGACTGGAACTTATGTACCAGATTATGCCGTTTGCTTTGGAGATTTATGGAATCAATCTTAATCATCAGCAATATGTTTTGTCAATAATCCCATATATAGGTCTATAAGATCATTTTTAAAACTTAGATACACCTATAGAACTATTTTCCATAATTCACTTCACTTCCCTTCAGAGCATGCCGATGTATAGAGAATATCCTATAATTTGGATGATATTGAATGATTTAAAACCAATGGAGTTTCCCACCTGATTAAGAGATGAGCACCTTAACTTATGCAATGTTGCAGTATTCTTCATTGATCAAAGCTACGCATAACGGCGCTTTATCGTGTACCAAAATCGTATTTTAACAAAACAAGTATAATCTCTAGCAACAGTACTCAAAACAGAAAGGAGATTCAACGCCTCACAATGATATCGCTAAAATTCAAAAAAATAATATTCACTCTCTTGCTAATCAGTTTTATAACTCCACCATGGGATATCGGGGAAATCCACGCAGAAGCATCTGTCAAGACCCATGCATATGAAGGGCTAGATGCCATGTTTGTTCTGGATGTGAGTTATTCCATGAATGAGACCGACAAAGATCGCATTGCAGAAGAAGTTATACATATGTTTATGGATATGAGTAGTGGACCTAAGACCCGTTTGGGCTTCGTAGCTTATAATGACAGGATCACTTCATCCATACCACTGATGGATATTTCATCCTCTGGGGCTCGCAATCATCTTCGGAGCCGTATTGATGGCTTAAAACGTTCAGGATATACAGACCTGGGACTTGGCTTACGCCGAGGTGCTAATCTGCTTGAACAATCTCATCCGGGTAAACGTAAACCATTTATGATCTTGCTCTCTGACGGAGAAACGGATTTGCGAGGATCAACGAGCAGAACATCTGCGGACTCATCCAAGGATGTGGACAAGGTTATTGAGATGGCGCAACAAGTCGGTTATCCCATCTATACTGTGGGACTTAACCGTGATGGAACAGTTAACCCTGCAGAACTGGAGCGCATTGCGAAGGAGACGGGCGGCACTTCATTTATCACCGGAAGTGCAGACGACCTGCCTGAGATTTTCAATCGTATTTTTGCAGATCAGCTTCAATCCGTTCTTGTATCTGTCGCGGCTGTAACCGCAACCGGGGCTATGCAGGAGGTAAGCGTAGATATTCCCAACTCCAGCATGGCGGATGCTAACATTATCATGCTCTCTGATCATGCTGTCTCAGAAGCCCAGCTCTATTATCAATCGAGTAATGTCAGCTTCATTCGGTCTGATAAATATGCCTTAATGAAGATCATTCGTCCAGATAAAGGAAAGTTCCAACTGAAGTTTAAAGGTCGTAGCGGGGATCTGGTCAAGATCAACCTGCTCGGCAATTACAATCTGTCTGCCGTTGCAAATATGGCAACGACGGAACCAGTCAAGGGGAAAAGTATAACCTTTGAGGCCTCTCTCTATGATCAGACTGATGACCCTAAACCCGTTAAGGACTTGGATGTGTATAAGGGACTGGAAGCGGAGCTCATTGTAACTCCATCTGACGGGAAAACGGAACGTATCCCTTTGAACAATACAGGCAGCGGGTTTATAGGAAAATACACTTTTCCCAAGTCGGATCTGTACACATGGGGACTACGGATCGACGGCCCAGACTTCTATCGGGATATCACTCCGGTTGAAGTGGACATTACAAATCAAGCCCCCTCAGCCACCGGTGAATCTATCGTGTTATCCAAAGACGACAGAAATACAGACGTTGACCTGAGCAACTATTTCAAGGATGCTAATAATGATCCGTTAACCTATATCCTCGCCGAAGATGAAAATGAGCGCAAACTCGGAGATGCCTACATTGAAGGTAAATTGCTGCGGTTTTCTTCTCTTCACACTGGAAGTTCGACGATCAGGGTGACAGCAACGGATACAGAAGGGGCAAGTGTAACTACAGCGATAGCATTGCGAATTCATTCTTTGCGTGAAACGATCCTGTTATATTCGGGACTCGGCCTTCTTCTTGCTGGAGGTATTTTCGCACTGTATTGGTTCGTGCTGAAACCAAAACCCACATTCCGTGGAAGACTGGAAGGGTATTTTCTAGCTACAGCGAACGGGGAGGATATACCAGTGACAAATTGGCCTCTCACATCCCTGGATCGCCGAAAGGTTAGTCTAAGTGACTTATTTGATCGCATGGACATCGGGATCAAAGTACCCGAGTCAGAACGCATCTGGCTGGAAGCAGGAAAAAAAGAAACGCTATTGCTACGACACGATACGAACTGTACAGTCGTTCGAGGTCGAACTCCAGTAAAACGCAGACATACGGTAGCAATAGAATACAATGAAAAGATGTATATTACGTTTGAGGATGGTGTTACGGAGATCGAAATTCGTTATAAAGCCATCAAGCCAAGTACCAATATCTATGTGGGGCAGAAAAAAGATCCGCAGTAAACGAAAGATTAACCAGTGCCCCCTAGAAATATGCTCTCTCACCCTGAAAATAAAAAAGAAAGAAGCCAGTTCATCCCATCCAAGGGCACGAACTGGCCTATTTATGTTGTTAATTTATTTCACTGAGATACCCTTGTGCATCTGCTTTAATGACATACGACATGAGTGCTCAGGCCGTTTCGTGCTGCTTCTTCGGCTCTGGCTCGAATATCTGAGTATGCTCGTTATCCTCAAACTTCCATTCCATCTTACCTGGCTTGCGGACCTTCCACACCAAAGCCTGAACTCGCAGGGATGTTCTCACCCAGGTCAGGGAGGTACAGCGTTTCTCTGAACGAACCATTAGCCCCCAGTGAATAACCCTTGCCAGCCATGGATTCACATATTCATTATGCTTGCGTACCGAGGGCAGCTCATCACGGAATAAACGCTGCTTTACATCCATTGGCGGCTGCCCGCATGTCCAGTAATGAAGCAGCGCGGACAAGCTGTAGATGTCTGACATCGGTCCCTGCTCGGATTTTTCCGAATAGAATTCAAGCGGTGAATATCCTTTGGAGGTAAATATAGCCGGCTTTGCCCCGGACGGCATCGGCCAGCGGACAGCTGAACCAAAATCCAGCAATATAGGCTTGCCATCCTCCGTCACCATGACGTTGGAAGGTTTGACGTCCCGATGAAGAATGCCTTGTTTATGTATATAATCGAGCGTATCTACTAGTGGCAGCAGCGTATAGGTAATAAAATCCGGCTCCAGTGCATGGTCGCGCTCATTCAAATAATCGGTCAGGATCGTGCCCGTACAATATTCGGTAACCAGATATCCGGTATCATTCGCCTCAAAGTGATCCACGTACGCAATGATGTGTGGGTGTTTAAGCGAAGACAGCAGCTCTCCCTCCTGCAGAAATGCTGACAGCAGCTCCTGAAATTGCCCTCCATATCCACGTGTTGCGCAAAAAACCGTACGTTTATCCGTCTGACGTGCAGCCAATCGATGGGGGAAAAACTCCTTGATTGCCACTTTGGCGCCCGTATGCCGATTCCGCCCCGCATACACAATTGCCAGCTCACTGCTGGTCAGAACCTGTCTAACCTGATATGTATCGTTTAAAATGACATTGCGCTGCAAGGCCATATTCCACTTATCCTTTTTCATAACAAACCTCTTTTCAACCTTGTCGATTGTAAGACTTGCCGCAAACCGCAAATTGTTCGTAAACTCAGTATGGATGAGTCCAGACGGATGGCAATTCATCGCCAACCATCTATATAAACCCAATCACGTCATTTGAAACATCGCTTACAGAACGTGCGTATTTGTTCAAGCTTCCATTGGCTATTCAAAGATATATACGCGCTCTTCTATAAATAGTATCGACAGAAGGGGCAATTTCGTTAATTTAATTTGTTAAAAGACGAATTGCCCCACGTTTCAGTTGCTTACGTTCCCTCAAACTGTCTATTTTGCTATCCTGATGCTTCTGCTGTTGTTACTTAATAATGTTTGTTCAAAAACTGCTGAATCTCCGCGTTCATATCCTGCAGCACGTCCTGAGAAGGGAAATGTCCCGTATCATATTTAACCGCCTGCACATTCGGAATAATCTGCCGGGCACGGTCAATACATTTATCACCCGGGAAAAAGACGTCCTTCTCTCCAACCAGAAGCAATGTAGGCGAATTATAATTTTCAAGCTCTTCCCGCTCCGCCAGCTTAGGCAAATCCTGCTCCAGACTGACATGCTTGAATATTTTGCCGATCAGATTTTTGTCCGCTTCCTTCATACAATGGCATGACAGGTTATCCGTTATTTTTTGCAAAGAAGCCGGCGAAGAAGTCATCCGATATTTCACGAGTGGAAGTGTAATATCATGAACGGTTTTCATTCTGGAATTCACCGCAAGACCCGCCGGAGCCACCAGCACCGAGCATGCAATCCGCTCCGGAATATACGTAGCCAGTCTGAGAATAATGCCGCCGCCAAAAGAAGGACCGATAAACGCACTTTTTTCAATCTCGTAGTGGTCCAGCAGATCGGAAACCCATAAAGCCAGGCTGTCAAAACGTGCCGAAATGCTCGTTTCCTCGCTATAGCCCGGATGACCAATCGTATCAGGCGCAATAATCCGGTAGGATTGAAATAATGAAGAGAACCAGGACAGGGTCATCGGATTCACACAATTGCCGCCCTGAAGAATAAATAATGGCTTGCCATCTTCTGGGCCGGTCAGCAATACATGCGTTCTGCCAAAACGTGTCTCCACATACTCCCTTGTAATCCCTTCACCCAGCTCACTCAAATAAACCTCGTACTCCTCCAGAATACTGCTCTTTCCTTCTTCACTTCTATAAATGGAACTCATGTCTGCCTCCTGCAATGTATACTCGGCTCACCTGTTTCAAGTGACCAGACCGGGGCATCCCCGATCCAAAAAGATAAGGAGGGCCCGTAAATGAATGACAGGCTCCTCCATATGTGTGACTTATCATATGCTGATGATTATAGAATGGAAATTGGAAATTGTAAATATCGATTCTAATAGACAATGCCAGCTTTTTTTGTTTCCGTTTGAAAACCATCATTTCCGGCCGTAATCCGCCTTGATTTCGCCCCACTGTTTCGTCTGCCACTTTAACACTTTGTTCGAATACGTATGCGTGCGAAGCCATTGCTCCGCCCGATCAATCATTAGCCAGATCTCTTCTGTTGAGTTGTCCCGTGGCAGCGTGGTGGCAACCTTCTTCTGTTTTAACCATTTCATCGCATTCACCGAGTCTGTATATACCGTTTTGTTGCTGCCTTGTTTCTGGAGATAAGCCAGTGCATGCACAATAGCCAGAAATTCGCCCAGATTATTCGTGCCTTTCGAGATCGGCCCAACGGAAAAAAGCACTTCGCCTGTGCGTGTATCGACCCCTTTGTACTCGACCGGCCCCGGGTTGCCGCGGGTTCCTACATCGACCGAAATGCTGTCATAATCCACTTCCTCCGAGGTCTCCATCCCTGCACTTCTGCTGCTGCCCGACTTGGACTTGAGCTTGGAAGCACTGCCAGCTCCGCCTGCGCTCGATCCCCAGTTGCCCTTCCATCCGGCGCGATATGCCGCTTCAGCGGCTTCCCTGGATTCATATGATTTATACTTGGCTCCGGCATATTGATCCGTCTGAGCCTTACATTCCGCCCAAGTGCTGTATACGCCCGGTTTCTTGCCTTCCCATACCACGTAATATTTCTGTTTTGCCATGCTTAACCGCTCCTTTGTTCACTGCATCAATTTCCTATTGTAAACGATGGAGCAGGTAAAATGAAAGTTCGTTACGGGTTAAGTGACAATACCGTCTGTACCACCCGGTCCACATCCTCCTCATAATCAGTTATCGTGAGGTCAACCCGAATATCAGGGTACAGAGAATCTGTTTCCTCCTCTACCAAATGAAATTCCCTTGTACTATAAGAGATATTTAATCCTGATTCGGGCAGTTTGAAAATTTTCACTTCTCCAGGCTTGTTCGGACTGCTCTGAGTTGGCGAACCAACCAATGTGGCCTGCAGCTTTTGTTTCATGGTATACGCGTTGAGTAAGGCTGAAGAAGCTGTACCCTGGTTGATTAGTACAAAAACCTTACCCGTTAGTGCCGGAACCTCTTCCAACTTGTCAATCAACGGATCGAGCACCCATGAGGCTCCGCCAGGATTGTTTCTGAGATCAATGATTAGCTTCTCCACTTTATTACTATGTAAGGTCTTTAATACATTTTGCTCAAAAGCAGCAATTGGATATGATTTATCTTCCACACACATTCTGTAAGGTAGATATAACGCCCGATCCGATGGGAGATATTGAACATCATAGTTCAGATTCAGATTGGTTTGATTAAACGAGAACGTTCTTCGGGCAAGCATCTGCGGTAAATAATTTTGCGGTTCTACAGGAGCGACAGCATATTCAATGATTGTTGTATCTTTCTTCTGAAACGTCAGCTTGATCTCATCCTTGTTATCAATGATACCTAGGCCATGAAGAACAGAGGGGTATAGTAGATAAAGAGGCAGGTTGTGTTGAAGCCCATACACATTATCATAGGCAATGACTTGCTCTAACACTTTCATTACATCCTCTATATTTGTATCTTGTACTTTGATCAGCTTCCCGTACATGACATCTTTGTACTGAGGATGAACGCCGTTCACATACATATTTCCTTCCTGATAAAAAAAATGAAATGGCAGCACCTGTTCCCTGTCATCCAGATCAATATGTGTATGTAACTGATGAATGGACGCTATCGCTTTAAAAAGCTCCATCTTCACTTCATCATCACTTCTGTAACTGTTCAAGTTGGATAAAATAGAACTTACCTGCTTCTCAAAATGTTCAGCACGCTGTGAGTCGCTGCTCAGCCCAATCTCTTTTTCAGGAAACTGCTCTAGGATTAATTCGAGATCAGGCCTCCAGTTCATTGTTAAACCGTTGGTTGCATTACTGCATGCGCTCAAGAGCATCAAGATACACAGCATACTGCAAGCCACCTTTATCCGTCGAATATATCGTAACGCTCGATTCATCAGGTTCTCCTTTCATAGCACAACCGTGCCGCCCATCAAGTGGAAGATCGTATGAGTATAGCGAACCTGGATGATTTGTCCTGTGAAAAAAGTTACAATATATCCCTTTATATCCTTTTTAAATTCATATAAGCGTGTTGTATCGCATAATCCAATCCCTCCCGGAACAGTCTAATAATCAGCGTTCAATTAGGGCGTGTCTGAAAACGCTGAAGGAAGCAGATTTTACTGAATTTTCGTTCCAAGCCAGGAAGTTTTCCGCAGGCGTGCCGGGGCACGTCAAGGGAAAGTGACGCAGCAGGGGGCGAAAAGGCGGTAAAAGATGCACTTCAGTAGGTTTCAAGACACGCCCTAAGAAAAGAAAGGATGTTTTGCATGGATTGGATCTGGAAATCCGTCTTGCTTGTTCTCGTTGGCATGATTCTGCTGCGCATTGCAGGGCGCAAATCCATCTCACAGATGAGTGTGGCAACAACCGTTATTATGATCTCGATCGGTACAACCATCGTACAGCCGATTGCCAATCATGAATTGGGCAAAGCGATTGGCTCCGCAGCCGTATTTATTGTAACTTTGCTCGTTGTGGAGCAATTACAGATGAAATCCAATCTGTTCGAACGTATGATGAGCGGCAGCTCCAGAGTAGTTGTTGAGAATGGGGAAGTCATTATTCCGAATCTGAAACGAATGCGGTATACGATAGATCAGCTTGAGATGCATCTAAGACAGGCTGGAATCCGCAGTGTAAATGACCTGGAAACGGCGACCGTTGAACCGAATGGTCAGCTTGGCTATGTTCTGAAACCGGAAGCGCGTCCCGTCACTGTAAAAGATCTGGAGCAATTATTGCAAAGCTATGGCTTGACTCGATCCAGTAAAGAGTTGCCTCTGTTTGAACAACTGTCCGAAGAGAAGCAGAGTGAGGATTCGGCTAATATTTTTGAAGAGGTCAGCAGCGGGAAGCATTCACATCAAGTGGACTCCAGGCTGGAATAAATGTTATAAGCCTCCAGTTTCCAGGTTATCGTGTGCTCAAATAGGCAATTCCCAAGCCTCCGGTGACCGGATTTTGGTAAATCTCACATTCCACCTCAAATACCTCGCCAATGATCTCACGAGTCAAAATATCGGCGGGAGTACCATGAACAACAACTTGTCCACGCTTCACCACATAAAGATAATCACAGTAAGCTGCCGCAAGTTCAAGGTCATGCAGCGCAGCCAGAATGCCGATATCCAGTCCGCGAACAATATTTAATATTTGCAGCTGGTACTTGATATCCAGATGATTGGTCGGCTCGTCCAGAATCAAAAATTCCGGTTGCTGAGCGAGTACACGAGCCAGAATGACACGCTGCTTCTCCCCGCCGGACAGAGACGTATAATTGCGGCCTGCATGTCCGGTCAGCTGCACTTTTTCCAGTGCCATCTCCACAATCTGCTCGTCCTTTGCATTATCGGCCTCCAGCAGCTTTTTGTGCGGTGTACGTCCCATCATAACCATCTCACGCACGGTAAAATCAAAGCTTAACTCGTTAAACTGACCTACAACCCCCATCTGCCTGGCCGTGACTTTGGGACTCGATTTCAGAATATCGGTGTCTCCCAGCATAACGCTGCCGTGCTTCGGTTTAATGACTTTATAAATGCTTTTGAGCAACGTCGATTTGCCGCAGCCGTTCGGTCCAATTAAGCCGACGAATTGTTTCTCTCTCACCTGAAGTGAAATATCACGCACGATATCCGTATCCTGCACGGAAAAGCATATGTTATCGACTGTTAATTGCATGTTATTTCCCTCCAAAGCCGTAGCCTTTTTTGACAAGCATATACATAAACATCGGTGCACCAATCATCGCAGTAATAATGCCGATGGGCAGTTCAACGCTGGCGATTAGCGATCTCGCAATGACGTCTGTCCACATCAGGAATATCGCGCCAAACAATACCGAAACAGGCATTACTTTACGATGATCCGAGCCAACGATCCCTCTCACGATATGAGGAATGATTAATCCGACAAAACCGATCATGCCGCAGCTAGCAACCATCACACCCGTCACGAGTGCAGTTAAGATCATATACAGTCTGCGATAGACACTCAGGTTAATCCCCAAAGTGACCGCCGCTTCATCGCCGAGCAGCATCGTGTTTAACACACGGGATTGCAGCAGGAAAAACAATATGGCCGTGAGCACAACGATGCCTATTAGCGGCAGCTTGTTCCACCCGGAAGCGGCAAGACTGCCCATCGTCCAGAATGTGACTGTTTTGATGCCCTCGGCATTATTTGCAAAATAGATAATGAAGTTGGAAAATGCACTGCACAGTGCATTAATAACCATACCCGCAAGCACCAGCTTGACTGACGTCATTTTGCCCCGAATACCCGCCAGTGTCAGAACAAGCAAAGATGCCCCCATGGCTCCGGCAAACGCCCAAAAGGCAACTCCCGTCTGTCCTAGCCAGCTAATTGCACCAAATCCGATGAGAATGGCAAAGGTTGCTCCGAGAGAGGCTCCTGAGGAAATACCAAGGATGTAAGGGTCCGCCAGTGGATTCTGCACGGCCGCCTGCATAACAGCACCACATAAGGCGAGACCCGCACCGATAAACATCGCCATCAATACACGCGGGAAGCGAATCTGCCAGATAATATCCGTGAAGGAGCCTGCTGCAAGCGGCTTACCTCCCCACTCCATTCCCGTTATTTTTGCTAAAAGAATACGGTAGGACTCTCCGAGCGGAATACGAACTTGTCCAATAGAGACCGCGATACCTGCCGAAATCAATACAATCACGATTAATGCGGCAATAAGTAGTGTAAAACCTGTTTTGCTGTGAATCAGGGATTCTTTTTTCCCCAAGTGCTGTGTCCCAGCCTGAATCGTCTGTGCCATTTCTTCCTCCATAAATTCTAGTAAAATTGTGTGAAACTTAAATTAGCTCTTTACAAAGTATTTTCCCGGATTATAATTGAGAATGATTATCTTTGTCAATTAATATACAAACAAAAAGGGGTTATTACCATGTTGAAACGCTCGTCCAGATCCACTTTCTTTGCTGCATTAACTCTGTTATTACTGCTGTTATCGGCGTGTTCATCCAATACGTCTACACCATCCACAGCCGAAGATACGGCTTCCCAAACAGGGACTACCGAAACTGCTGCACCTGCGGGAACGGCCAATCAAACGACCTATCCGCTTACGATAGAAAACTTCGCTATGTCTGGTGAAGGCGGAGAATGGAAACCCAAAGCACAGGTATTTGATAAGGCACCTGAGCGTGTTGTTGCCAATACTCAATCAGCTGCCGAAATGCTGATCAAGCTGGGCTTGACGGATAAAATGGTCGGTGTTGCTGCACTTTATGGCGCGGTAACACCCGATGTAGCTGACGAATTCGCCAAAATTCCAGTGTTGTCCGAAAATTATGTGGGTAAGGAGCTTGTTGTTGGGGCCAGCCCGGATCTGGTCTTTGGACGAGGTGATCTGTTTGCTGACGCCGACTGGGGCGTGGGAAGCGTAGACGGACTAAATGAGATGAACATCCGTACCTTCATGCAAACGACCAATCACAAGGGAACGCTGGAGAGTCTTTACAGCGACATTGCACAGCTAGGTAAGATTTTTGACGTGCAGGATAAAGCCACACAATTTATCGACAGCCTGAAAGCTCGGGCAGAGGCGATCCAAGCCAGTGTCGCTGATCAGCCGGAGCACAGCTTTGCGTATATTGTACCCGCTACAGAAGACAGCATTACCGTAAGCAGCATGCAGAACGATACGTATCAGCTTGATGCACTCAGCCTGTTGAAGCTGAAAAATGCATTTGATGGCGTACAAGGCGAGGTTAGCGTAGAACAGTTGATTACAGCCAATCCGGATTACCTGCTGCTCTCGGCTTACAGCGGATCACCCGATATCAACAAGCTGATTCAGAATCTGTATGCCAACCCTGCACTGCAAAGCATGAAGGCTATTCAGAACAAACAAATCTACGTGACCGATTTCAGCCAGTTCTGGGGATACGGATATCAAATTATCGACGGTATTGAAAAAATGGAAAAAGAAATGAAGGCTAATCCGATCCAATAGTCTGGTGACTTAACTTTACTGCACAAGTGAATTACGTTCATGCATGGACGGACCCGGGAACAAGGAAGAATTCTTCCCCTTTTCCCGGATCTATGCTTGACAATAGTTTGATATCAAACTATATTAGGTGTATGAAAACAAGAGATGCTGTTTCACTTATTTCCAAAATTAAAGAGAAAACCAGTCGTTTTATTTTGACCGAAATGGCCGCTCAGGGCATCCACGATCTGGCTACATCCCATGGAGATATTATCTATGCCCTTTACAACCATCAGCGGTTGACCATGGCCGAGATTGCCCAGAAAATTCGCAAGGACAAATCCACGGTAACTGCGCTTGTAGATAAACTGGTGCGAACCGGATATGTTGCTAAAGATCGCGATGCAGCAGACTCTCGTATCGTGTATGTGACATTAACTGCCAAGGGAGAAGCGTTAAAACCAGTCTTTGAGGATATATCACAGCGAATGCTGGATACCTTCTATGCAGGAATTACAGACGAGGAAAAACAGGAATTGCTTCGCATTCTAATCAAAATTCACGACAACTTTTAAAAAAAGCAAGGTCATACAGCCGATATGGGTACTGCTTCGTTTGTTTGACTTTAACTTTTTTTACAACAATAGTTTGATATCAAACTAAATTGAAAAGGAGCATTTTATATGACTGATTACACACAATACCTGCCTGAACATGAGGTACACCGGATCGGAAACCATGACCTTTACATGGAAGTTTATAAGGGAAGTACAGCATCGGACTCTGCCACAGGAACTACGCGTGCGCCTCTGTTATTTGTTCACGGAGCATACACGGGCAGCTGGATGTGGAGCAAATATATCCCTCATTTTGTGGAGCAGGGATGGGACTGTTATGCGATGAATCTGAGAAGTCATTATAAAAGCCGGGTGCTAGATCTGAGTCGTATTACGGTAGAGGATTACCTGGAGGATATTCGTGAGGTGTTGTCCCTGATGCATGAACCTCCTGTCCTTATCGGCTTCAGCATGGGTGGCATACTCAGCCAAAAAATTGCAGAAACTGCTGAATTGGCAGGATTAATTATCATTGACACCAGTATAAGCAAAGAAGTGCATGACGCCCTGCCCTATCCAGCAGCGGACCGAATTCAACCGGGAATGATTATGCCAGCACCTTTACGTGAGGAGCTTTCAACGATTGACGAATCCACGGAAGATATCGCTTTTCAACGTCGGTACCTGCAGATGGAATCTGCAAAAGCTTTCTGTACCTTCTCTGTCCTCTGCGGGGCAGAAGGCATATCCATTGACGGGAATCGAATCACCTGTGCCTCTCTCGTAATCAAAGCCGTGTCGTCCGAGGACGAGGATCGAAGAGGCCAATTAACGGCGGATCAGCTTGGAGCAAAGTATGCCGGACTCCGGGATACAACGCATACAAGCCTGCTTGTTGGCCAGCGTTATAAAGAAGTCGTTGATATCATGCTGGAATGGCTTGATTAGATTAAAATATCATCAGGCAAAGAGCTGTCCCGTTCAGCAAATTTTCACTCCGGGACAGCTATCTTTTCTCTGTTTAATCACACGGCTGAACCTTGCCGCGATCTCGAGCTATTCGGAAGCTGGCTCCGCATCCACACGACGCTTTGGCATTGGGATTGTCCATCGTGAACCCTCCTGTCATGCCGCTTTCTTCATAGTCGATCTTCAAACCATCAACGTACGGGACACTGGCTGGGTAAACCAATATGTTGAAATTATCTTTATGCAGTACGATATCTTCTTCTGTCTGCTGATCTTCCACCACAAGCGTATAGGATAAACCGCTGCAACCGCCTTCACTCACACCTATTCGCAGAAAAGAAGACTGATTATTGGCGCAGGATAAAATTTGTTTAATATGATGAGATGCTCTGGTGCTAATCTCAATGTTCATTCTTAACTCCCCCTAGTTTAAAGATACTGTCCAGATCTTGAATTCGCTATAAATACGCACCTTTAATGGAGCAATGCCCATTCCACCAGAAAAGGGATAAAGTTCGCAAGTGCAGCTCCTCTGGGTGTAAGTTCATAGAAAATTGGTTTGCGATCTGCAAAACATGTCTTCTGAACCAAACCATTCTGTTGAAGATCCTGTAATCTTCTGGTAAGAGCCATCTCCGAAATCAAAGGTATGCCTCTGGCAAGCTCACTGAATTTACTCGGTCCCTGAGAAAGCACAAATAAAATATGGATCGTCCACTTCGTTCCAATCAGGTGGTAAGCTGTAAAAAGTTTTTCTCTGTTCTCGTTAGGCAATCATCGGACCCCCTCTGGCGAGCCATTCCCCCCTGTTATTAGAACTAAATACGTTAACGTTGGTTCAGCAAAGAGTATGTATACACGTATCGTATTTCGTAATCGGACACTTATTAAACATTTTTGTTTACAATGTATAAACTAACGTTCCTCTTTGACTTTGTCAACATTTTTATTTAAAATGTAGTGAATCATCGTTTCTTGCTTCAAAGGAGGCAACATCATGGGCGGAAACCAGGCTAAAAAGGATGCCTCAACTCGCACCCGACGAGCTATTATTGATGCACTGAAGCAGCAAGGCGGAATGGATGTGGTGTCCCTTTCCTCTCAATTTTCACTATCGGGAATGGCGATTCGTCAACACCTCAACGGCTTGAAGGAAGAAGGCTTTGTTACTCATATCGAAGAAGCCCGCCCCATGGGACGTCCAACGAAATTATGGATATTGACGCCTGCGGCCGATCGCTTTTTCCCCAGCGGTTATTCCGATTTATCCGTCAGCCTGATTCAATCCATGAAAGAAGCTTTTGGAGAGACCGGGCTGGATCAGCTGCTCGCTGTTCGCAATCAGAACATGCAGGTGCAGTATGCCCGGCATCTTGAAGGTGCATCGGATATCAAGTCCAAATTGGACAAGCTCGCCGAAATTCGCACGATGGAGGGTTACATGGCGGAAGTAAAGGAGCAGGATGACGGAAGTCTCCTGTTCATTGAAAAGCATTGTCCCATCTGTGCCGCAGCCGCTGTATGTACGGGGTTATGCAGAAATGAGCTGCAACTATTCAAAACGGTTCTGGGAGAGGACGTTCAGATTGAGCGGGGAGAATACATTCTGGCCGGAGGAAGAAACTGCGTTTATACCGTGAGCCCGGCTCAAAAATAAGCGAAAGAGCAGCCTCATTCGAGATTGCTCTTTCGCTTTTTGTTGTATATCAAGTACACAGGATTCCTGTTACTGCTTCACTCTTTTTTTCAACATATAAATGACCGAAACGATCAGGAACCACACAGGTGTAACAAACAATGCCACACGCGTATCCTCTGCAAGCGCCAATACAATAATGACAAAGGCCAGAAATGCCAGAATCAGCAAATTGGAAAACGGATATAACGGCAGTCTGAAACGACTTTGTCGCGCCAGATCAGGACGAGTGCGCTTGTAACGGATATGGCAGATGACCATGATGCCCCAGACAAAAATGAAACATACGGTAGACACGCTTGTAATCAGTGTAAATACACCTTCCGGCATCACATAATTCAGCACAATCGCGATAAAAATGACAATCGTGGAGAAAAAAAGTGCATTGGCTGGAACCTTTCTCTGATTAACACGTGCAAAGGATTCAGGTGCATTTTGATCCTTGGCCATGGAATAGATCATCCGGCTTGTACTAAAAATCGCACTGTTACAGGCCGATGCCGCCGATGTCAGCACGACAAAATTAACCACTCCGGCTGCTGCCGCAATACCTACCGCTGCAAATACCTGTACAAACGGGCTTTCCGTTGGCACGATTGCATTCCATGGATAAATACTCATGATAATGAGCAAAGCTCCTACATAGAAAAGCAGCACACGAATCGGTATCTGATTAATGGCTTTGGGAATGACCTTGTCCGGATTTTCCGTCTCTCCTGCGGTCAACCCCACCAGCTCCATGCCTACAAATGCAAAAACGACCATCTGAAACGAGATAATGAAGCCGTGCATTCCATTCGGAAACCAGCCCCCGTGACTCCACAGGTTAGTAAAGCTTGCCGAGCCCTGATTGGTTGTAAAACCTGTAAAGATCATATACAGCCCCACCACGATCAACGCCAGAATAGCGAGCACTTTAATGAGAGCAAACCAGAATTCCATCTCCCCGAACAGCTTGACCGTCGCCAGATTCATTACAAGTAAAATAACCAGCGCAATTAATCCCGGCATCCATTGAGGAATATTGGGAAACCAGAACTGTGTATATAAGCCCACTGCCGTAATATCTGCCATTGCAATGGAAATCCAGCAGAACCAGTAGGTCCAGCCTGTGATAAACGCCGCCATATTTCCCAGGTAATCACGAACAAAATCGACAAAGGAATGATACTGCAAATTGCTCAGCAGCAGCTCTCCAAGCGCCCTCATGATCAGGAATAATACAATGCCTGTAATGATGTACGCCAGCAGAATGGATGGACCGGTTAACTGGATCGTTTTGCCCGCCCCGAGAAACAAACCCGTTCCGATCGCCCCTCCAATTGCCATCAGCTGTACATGTCTGTTTTTCAGACCCCTTGTTAACGTTTCTTGCTGCATGGTACACCACCACTCTCTTTCTCGCATGCTCTCTGTGATGCAAAATAATATACCATCTAATATATAATAATCTTCCCCGAATACCTATCATTCTTTTTGATTATTTTTATTTGACTATTTTTAAAATGAAGCGGATTTCAATTCGTATATGACTACAATTATTATCGAGGTCAGTAGAATGTAAAGAAGCTGCCGCCTGTTTGAGACAGACAGCAGCTTGAGGTTCTTCACCTTTTTTCAGTTACTTGCGAGGATCAATCCCCTCCCTCGTACCACAGCTCCAGCGGCAGACCGACCAGCGACTTGCCAATCCACTCTCTGGCAATGTTGTTGGAGGGACCCATGGCGATGCCTGCACGCGCGTCACGGAAGAGGCGTTCAAACACGCCTTTTTTATAACCATAACCTCCGGTGACATCCAGCGCTGCTTTGGTCGCTTTGTTAGCAACTTCCGCAGCATGGATTTTGAATTCAACCAGGGGCAGGAACAGCTCGACTTGCGGTCTTCCCTGTGCCTGAAGCTCGTCCAGCTGCTTCGCAAGAGATAACTGCCACGGCTTCAGGCTGGAGATCAGCACCTTCACTTCAGCCAACTGCTGGCGGATGATCTGGTAGTCAGCCAAACGTTTGTTAAAGTCGCGATGAACCATGCCCTTCACATATTCGGATGCAGCCTCAAGTGCTGCCTCGGCAACTCCAAGCCAGGTGGAGCCCAGGCCGATCAGATATACGGGAGATACACCACTTTCCAGAATTTCGCGCCCCTGTCCCTCCGTACCTAGTTTATCCTGAGCTGCAATCCGGACGCCTTTGTATGTGATTGGGCCACTATGGTTCCCCCGAACACCGAGTGCATCCCATACCCCCGAGGTAATGCCTTCCAGTTGTCCATCGACAAGGAAAAAGCTCACATCTGTCGGCGTCTGTGCTCCTGGAGTGCGGGTCTGGGTCACATAAAAATCAGCTTGTCCCGAGCTTGTCGTGAACGACTTTTCGGCATTCAAAATGTAATCCTCTCCGTCTCGGGAAGCTTCGCTGAAATTAAACCACCAGTGACCTCCCGAAGCGCGCTCGCTAGTAGAGTACGTACCAATCGCCCCATTGCGTACCGGCTTTAGCCAGCGCTCCTTCTGATCCTCATTTCCATAAAGGGCTATCGTCTGAACAGCTCCGACATGCATGACATACACCAGTGAAGTCGAAGGGCATCCCTTGGCAATTTCTTCTGCTGCAATCGCAAAGGCAACATGATCCAGTCCGCGTCCATCAAAGCGCTCGGGAATCAGCACGCCATTCCACCCGGTCTCGGCAAGCACGGCCAGATTCTCACGCGGGAAGCGTCCCTCACGGTCAATCAGCTCTGCACGTGGTTTAATGACTTCGTCGACAATGCCCCGAATTTCAGCTCTCAATTGCTCATAGTCAGGCAGGGTGTGGATCGTGTTTGATTGAATACTCATTGCGTCATCTCTCCTCTAATTAAAATAGAAATTCATCCCTCAATAACACCGATAAAGAAGTGCCAATCCAATCCAATTCAATTCAATTCATTCCATCTATTAAAAATCGATGGTTTGCTCAGGTAGTCGTAACCCGGCTCAGCGCAGCCTCCTTCTCTTTAACCAGCGGGATGACCTTCTCACCGAAAGCCTGAATATCCTCATCGTAATGAAGAAAGCCGATCAGAACGAGGTCTACTCCAATCTTTTTCAATTCAATGATACGGTCGGCCACCTGCTCCGAGGTACCAATCAAGCCTGTTTTGAACCCGTCATTATACTGCACCAGGTCGTCAAAATTGGAATTCGCCCACATTCCCTCCTGTTCAGGGGACGCTTTGCCTGCAAATTGGACCTGACTGCGGAAGCCCTCCACCGCCTCGGGGTCAGCATATCGAATAATCTGACGCAGTACCTCCACGGCTTCTTCTTCTGTATCCCGCACGATGGCAAATGCATTGACTCCGAATCGCAGCTTACGGTTATAGGACGCAGCCCGCTTGGTCACATCCTCGATCTGGGTACGGAAACCATCAATGGTATTCCCGTTCATGAAATACCAATCCGAGACTCGTGCAGCCATGTCGCGTGCAGCCGCCGAATTTCCTCCCTGAAACACAGGGGGAATTACAGTCGGTTTGGGTTTGTGTGGCGCTTCATGAATACGGTAAAAGTCACCCTGGTGATTGGCATTGTCTTGCGTCCACAGCTCCTTCAGCACACGGATGAACTCTTCGGAGCGACGATAACGCTCGTTATGGTCCAGCCACGGTTCTCCGAATCCATGAAATTCACCCTTGAACCAGCCGCTGACAATATTCACGGCAACCCGTCCCTGGCTGATATGATCAATCGTCGTGATCGCTTTGGCTACCGGACCGGGATGCCATAATCCTGGCAATATGGCTGCTATCAGCTTCAAACGTTCTGTAACCACCGCGAGCGCAGAGGCCAGAGCAATGGCTTCCAGTTGATTTTCAGCCCCATAGCTGGCCATAAATCTGGTTTGCAATAACGCATAATCAAAGCCCGCTTCTTCTGCGATTCTGGCATACCTTGCGTTATCCTCAAATGACCAGCCTGTTTTTTGCGGGATGCTGGAGATAACCAGACCGCCACTTACATTCGGAACCCAATACGCAAATTGCATGGACATGTTGAATCACCTCTTCAATGGAATGATTTATAGTCAAGGGCCAAGGCCCTCTCTACCAGAGCGGAATGCAGCAAAAAAGACACCTTCAACCTATACATGTGAGGTGCCTTTAGTTCGTCTAATCGGCCAGAATATGATGTTTTCAGTAGAGATATCGTAAAAAGCAGACGGCATCATTTGGAAGCCGCAGGCGCTTTTACCACATGATCAGGAAGAGTGTTATTGGCAATCATCTCGCCAAAAGGACTGATAAATGACCGCTCACCGTTGTTCCCGTATTGTGCATAATTCAGCTTCGGAAACAACAGCTCGGCAGTACGGTAGGCTTCTTCCAGATGCGGATACCCCGACATAATGAAGGTTTCAATGCCCAATGCCTCGTACTCTCTCATTCTCTCTGCAACCTGGTCGGGATCGCCTACAAGCGCTGTACCGGCACCGCCTCTGACCAGCCCAATGCCTGCCCACAGATTCGGGCTGATCTCCAGATTGGAACGATCCCCGTTATGCAGACTGGCCATTCGCTGTTGACCGACGGAATCCATGCGAGCATAGATCTTCTGCGCTGAAGCAATGGTCTCTTCATCCAGATGAGCGATCAGGTCATTCGCGGCCTGCCAGGCTTCTTCTGCGGTTGGACGGACGATCACATGAAGCCGGATGCCGAAGCGAAGACTCCTTCCCTTTTTTGCAGCGAGCTCTCGCATTCGGTTGATCTTGGCCTCTACCTGGTCAGGCGGCTCGCCCCAAGTCAGGTAGACATCCACATGCTCGGCCGCCACCTCCATGGCAGCATCAGAGGAGCCTCCAAAATAAAGCGGAGGATAAGGCTTCTGAATGGTCGGATACAGAACCGCTCCGCCGTGGACCTTTAAATATTTGCCGTCAAAATCGACTTCTTCACCAGCCAGTTCCTTGCGCCATATGGTTAGAAATTCATCTGTCAATGCGTAGCGCTCATCATGATCCAGGAACACCCCGTCTCCCTCAAGCTCGATCGGGTCACCTCCGGCTACGACATTGATCAGCAGTCTTCCTTTGGAAAAGCGGTCCAATGTACTCGCCATTCGTGCTGCCGTGGTAGGCAGCATCAGCCCCGGACGCGCAGCGACCAGAAATTTCAGCTTGTCCGTTACCGATACCAACGAGGAAGCAACGATCCAGGCGTCTTCACATGATTTCCCTGTAGGCAACAGCACTCCTGCAAACCCAAGTTCATCAGCAGCTTGTGCTACCTGCTTGCAATAGTGATAGGTCACTGCCCTGGCGCCTTCTCGGGTGCCCAGAAATCTTCCGTCCCCATGTGTCGGGATAAACCAAAACAATTCCATTTGTTCTCTCCTCCTGCTCATATGATGGCTACTCTGCTCTAGCTTTTCTCTTGAATCAGCTTCCAGACAGGAGCTGTTAACGACAATTTGTCATGTCGAACGTAATGGGATGCAAGCCCACGGATCGGATCACCTGCATAAAATTTTTCATATAACAGATGTCTTGCGCCGAGCGGACTGCCGATGAGATCCCAGGCCAGCTTGAACAGCTCCACTTTTTTCTCGGCACTTACTGCAGCACCTTCAAAATACAAATGCATAAGTTCGGAAATCGGACCGTAGAAATCCTCAATCCCGGAAGGGGTCTGAACAAAGCCGCCTGCACCAACTTGTTGAAGTATCTCGACAGCCCGTGGATAATATTTGGTTCCCAAATTTCGCGCTGTCTCCACATACGTTAGATCAGGAACGAGCACGCCTGCCGCATCAGGCACAGCTTTGGCCTCCGCTGCAATAATCAGTGCCTTGATCACGTCAATCTGTGTCAGCAGCTCCCCCAGTTTCTCTTGAATATGCAGAAATCCGGTTACTCCAATCGACTCAGCTACCGCAAACGCCACCCCTGTGACAAATTCCAGCTTGGCTACAAAGCGCACAACATTTTGGTGAAAAGCCAGTCCATTGGCCGTACGGTTCCCGCGAAGTTTCAGCACCTTGTCAGAATCTCCATAGAGAAGCACCCTTTCCCAAGGAATCAGGACATCATCGAAAAAAAGGACGGCATCCATCTCATCGTATCGTGCACTGAGTGGATGGTTGCGTTCTCTGGCATCAGCAAACGATTCCCTGCACACAATATGTAGTCCTGGTGAATTCGCGGGTACGATCAAGACATGGGCATGTTTCTGATGCCGGGTCTGGAATTGCAGGAACGAAAAGATGAGAAAATCATGTGTATACGGTGCACCTGTTGCAATCATTTTGGCTCCCCTGACCACAATGCCTTCCGCCGTTTCCTTCACCACATGGAGAAATCGTTCTGCGATCCGTTCATCATCCAGCCCGCTGGAACGATCAATCTGGGGATCAATGATGGCTGTCGTCAGAAAGAGATCGCGGTCTCTGGCCTCGTGGTAATAGGTACTGATTTTGTCCACGAATCGCGGGTCCAGCTCGGATAATTCGTGCCGGGCAGCATACCACCCGGTGACTAGGGAACGGGCATAGTCAGATAACCGGCTCATCATGCCACTGGTACTGGAAGACCAGACCGCAAAGGACTGACTGCGCTTGTTCAGCTCGGCTGCTGTGTACGGAACGAGAAATGAGCTGTGTGCATATCGCTCCTGTCCATCAGGAGCATAGCCTACTAGCTCCCGATGCACAGGATCATCCAGCATGTTAAACAGCTGCCTGATGGTAGACAGTGTGCCTTTAAAAGCCTCATGCTCGGAAATATTCCTGACCTGCTGCCCTTCGAGCCAGACACGTCGCCCATCCTCCAGACTGGATATGAAAGTGTCTCCCCTCAAAATGTCACCCCTTAATCAAATTTTATTTTTCCGATTGATTTGCTATGTTTTATTGTTTATCATAGCTAATATCCATTGGAGCGCAACAATCAATCATTCCCGTTTTGACGGTTACCAAACACAAATCCTTGATCTGTTGGGCAACGTCAAAATAAACTACAATTTGGCATCATCTGGAGGTGGCTGATTTGTAAGCTCATTCCCATGGACGTATTTAATACGGACCTTAACGATGTTGTTTAACCAACAATCCATCCCAATTTGTTGTATTCGAGGTGATTACAAGTGAATGAATCCCGAAGCATGGACCGAAGAATTCACAGAACACGTGTCATGATCTCCGAAGCCTTTTTGACCATTATGGCAAAGCAAAATTACTCGGACATCAGTGTGGTAGACATCGCAGAACAAGCCAACATCAACCGTTCAACATTCTATGCCCACTTTATAGACAAGGAGGATTTGCTCGATACTATCGTAAATGAGAAATTTCAGTTGTTGGACGATGTGCTCAAGGAACATTGTGCTGCCATCGATGAGGTTCCCTCATTTGCCGAGCCTGACCCGATCTTTGCGGTCTTGTTTGAACACATCTTTGAGCATGATGAGTTCTACCGGGTCATGCTGCTGATCAATCCTGTTGGCAATTTCAGTACAAGGTTGAATGAGATGATTAAAGCCCATTTTTTTCAACGGATAACCCGAATCGGAATAAATCAAAAGGTTCAGGTACCGCTGGACATTTTACTGGATTATCTCAGCTTCTCCACCAGTGGAATCATTCATCGATGGCTTGAAAATAACAAAGTATACTCTCCCCATCATATGGCTTTGCAGCTTACCCGTCTTGCCCGACTAGGTGTGTACACGGCCATGGGCGCGCAGGCTTAGGAGACACGTTCCCCGGAAGGAGCATATCAGCGATTCAGAGATTGTTCTGTTTGCTCCTTGCGTTATATTGCGTAAACGTACGTATGTATTCCTGTTACATCTTCGTTCTTTTTAAAGCAAATCCATGACCCGATATATCAAAACAGCTCCATTTGATCACCTGTGTATCAATCCGCTCCAGCGTCTCAGGGGCTTGATCCCGAAATAGTATTTATGGGAAAAGCTCCTGACGTGATGAGTCTGTCTCATTACATTTATATACGCAAAAAGGACCGCCCTCCTTCATAACGAAAGGCCGCCCTTCTGATCTAATGCATCTCTACAATTCACATCTATTTCTGCTTATAGAACTCATGGTACAGCTTCATTAACGCCCTTTTCTCAATTCGAGACACATAGCTGCGTGAAATGCCCAGTTCCTTGGCAATCTCGCGCTGGGTGCGCTCCTCTCCGCCAGCCTCCAGGCCAAAGCGGCCGATCACGACTTCCTTCTCCCGATCATCGAGTATATCCAGATTGCGATAAATTTTGCTTTTTTCAATTTTCAGCTGCACACGATCTACCACATCATCGGCTTCGGTGCCGAGGATATCAATTAGTGTAATTTCATTCCCCTCTTTGTCGGTGCCAATGGGGTCATGCAGAGATACGTCTTTGCGTGTTTTCTTCAGGGAACGCAGATGCATCAGGATTTCGTTCTCAATACATCTGGCTGCAAAAGTAGCCAGCTTTGTGCCTTTGCCTTGCTGGAAGCTTTCGATGGCTTTGATCAAACCGATGGTTCCAATCGAAATCAGGTCCTCCTGATCTTCGCCGGTATTGTCAAACTTCTTGACGATATGCGCCACCAGGCGCAGATTGTGTTCAATAAGCAGATTGCGCGAGTGGGCATTGCCTTCTGCCATAAGGCGCAGGTGTTTGGCTTCGTCATCCTCAGCAAGCGGCTGGGGAAACGCATTGTTTTTGACATACGAGACAAGTAACGTTAACTCTTTAATGAACAGGGCAATTGCGGTAAACAATCCGGGCACAGATGACACCTCCTGCAGTTTTACAACGATCTGGCCTGAGCTCAAAAGGGAACAGGGTCGATCTATTGTATGTGGGCAGGGGCCCAGAAGTGCACGTACCATTGAAAAACACATGAGCTTTATGAGGCCCTCGTATTAGCGGAAAATACGAACTGATTCTCTCTTTCGATCTTTTGTTCGATTACTGTAAATAAATGTTGTTAAATTGATTTTTTTACCTTATTATAGTCTCGAAAGGAGGAAATATATTCCATTTGTAAAGAGGTAAGACGCCTCATTTTTACCCTACTTTCTTGCACTCTTGTTTATCTGCAAACTACTTTATTTTCTGGGAGGAAAATAGTATGCACAACCTGTACGCCTCATTCAAGAAGTCCTGGGTTTCTATTCTAGTTCTCTCTCTCTTGCTTCCTATGCTCACAGGAATTTGGCCTTCGCATGTTTACAGTGCATCTAACAACGAATCAACCATTACAATAACAGCAGATAATGAATTCACTTTATATTTAAACGGAAAAACGATTGGCACGGGGAACGATTGGACCAAAGCGTATACCTTCCCTGTACCGATCCAGTCAGGCACTAACGTTGTTGCAGTCAAAGCGACGGATTGGGGCAGCTACGCCGGGTTCCTCGCTGATCTTCGTTATATGGAAGACAGTATCGTCACGGATATGAACTGGAAAGTGTCCGAGCATTACGTTAGCGGCTGGGAAGATCCCAAATTTGATGACTCTGCCTGGTCAAGAGCCAGCGACTTTGGCCGATATGGCGCCTCGCCATGGAATCAGATCGCAGGCATGCCAGACGACACGAGTGCACACTGGATCTGGGCTGGCAATAGTAATATAAATACACCAAGCACTGAGGTCTATTTCCGAATTTCGTTTAATGTTAGCGAAGATGGCGCATCCATTATTAATCCTTTTCAATCCTCAGGACAGTTCGAACAAGTCGAGTACCAGCTCAAGTCTAACCTTCCTATGCCCTCAGTCATCTCGCAAAAATTGCCTGTAGTTGATAACGTTTTTGAAAATGTTGAAGAGAAGGGCAGCCTGCTGCTCACCTCCAACGAGGCGGAGCCATTAGCCTCCAGTCTGTCTCCAGGGCAAATTTTTCTTGATGAAAATGCGGCTCGTGCGATCAAAATAACCAGTGCCAGCCGCAGCTCGGATGGAGCATTAATTGAATACACCACACCAGGCGTTGAGGAACTGTTCGATTATTACGACATCCCCGAGCAGGAAGTTTCTTTGGAGGAGCGCAACATCGTAATGCCCGATCCGGATATGGTGCTGGATGAACCGGGTCTGATTCAGGCAACAGAAGCTGACACATTAGCCGTTGAATCGGAGCAAGCCGACTCTACATCTATTAAGCAAATTCAGATCGGCTCATCGGTCACCGGTCCGACCGAAACCGAAAATTTTGAGGAGTTCCAAAGTGAGTCTTTGTCTTCGCAAACGAAAACGGCTTCAGATGATGCCGAGGCCATTCAATTGAACGAGATCACGCAAGCGACAGCAAGCAATGATTTTGCCAATTGCCGTAAATCCGGGAATGAGTTCATCTGTGATTTCAAGAAAGTGCTCGTTAACCAGCAAAATGCAAACGGCAACAAGGTCTTTGTCGAAGCTGGCGGCAAGCTCACATTAATCACGCCTAAAATTACAGGTAAATATAAAGCTTTAGGCAATTATGACCTTAAATTCACGGCAGGTGAGAAAGCCAATATTTATCTAAAAGGCGAAGCCAAATTCAAGAAAGAAGTTAAAGTTCCCATCATGGGATTCAATGTTGACGCAGGCAAGCTGGGCTCGGTTTCTGTCGGGGTATTCCTCGTCATCGGTGTTGACGGAAACGTTACATTTGAATTTCAGGTCGATCAAGGCTACACCGTCACGGCAGGTGTCAAAGGAAAAACAGTCGCATTTATCCCGATCCAGATCAAACCATACAGCAGTGTGGATCGATATCTGACGGTTACACATAAGATCGAAGGACAGATTACAGCATGGGCAGGCGCCAAAGCTGAAGTGGGCCTGAAGCTCGTTGGCAAAAAGATACTGGAGCTGAGTGTTTTTGCGGGCATTGAGGGAACGGGCAAATGGACAAGCAGCAACGATGTACCAAGTACCATGTCACTAACCATCGATGCACTGGTAAAGGGGGAAGGGGCTGTACTGAATAAATCCTTCAAGCTGTTTGAACTGCGGTGGAATCTGGTCAAACTGGTGAAGAATCCTTCAACCAATCCTGGCACCGGAACCAATCTGGCACGGAATGCATCCATAACTGTAGATTCAACCTTCCCGGGCTACTCCGCTTCCCGGATCAACGACGGTGACCGTAACACATCTCTTGGCGAGAGCTACAGCTGGGCCAATAATCGCAACACCCCCTTGCCTCAATATGTAGTTGTAGATATGCAAACAGCGCAAACGATCAACCGCATTGATCTGTACACTTCCCAAGGGTATGCGCTTGCAGACTACGACCTGCAATATTGGAATGGCTCAACCTGGGTGAATCTGGTTCAGATTACAGGTAATCAGGAACTGATGCGTTCCCATACATTTAATGCTGTAGACACAACCAAGGTTCGTGTTGTTGCTCGCAAAGGGCCAAGTCACCAGCCGGGTTATGTTCGGATTAATGAGCTCGAAATCTATGGCAGCCCTAACCTTGCACGCACGGCAACCATAACAGCAGACTCCACCTTCAGCGGATACTCTACAGCCAGAATCAACGATGGTGATCGCAGTACAGCTCTTGGCGGTGCTTCCAGTTGGGCAAACAATGCCAACACTGCTTTACCACAGAACGTAACCCTCGATCTTGGGCAGAGCAAACAGGTAAGTAAAGTTGATCTGTACACCAGTCAAGGTTATGTAATGTCTGATTATGATGTGGAATACTGGAACGGTTCAAGCTGGGTATCACTTGTGAAGATTACAAACAACACCAACGTATACCGCTCACATAGCTTTAGTCCGATCAACACTTCCAAAATAAAAATTGTGTGCAGAAAAGGGCCTTCGCATCAAGCCGGATATGTTCGAATCAATGAACTGGAAATTTACTAAATTGAGCTAATCGATCAAACACCCTCCGGGGGAACCGCCAGAACACGTGCAGCGGCTTCCCCCGGAAGATTGTTATGTTGGCATTTGCACGGTAATAATTGATCCGACTCGCTGTAAGAGCACAAACTCCTTCTCAACACTTTCAACAAAATATTTTTTCTCCCCCAGCAAAATGACATCATTTTCAGCCAACGGCACCTCACTTTTGAAATAGATTACATTGTCTGTTTCACGGAAAGCTCCCCTGTAATATATCATCTCATCCCTCTCTTTCTTCCCAACGCTATGTACTCTCCATTCTATATTATAATATCTCTCCTCCTTATTTGAACCTGCTTCAAATTGCTGGATAACACAAAAGCCTCAGATTCTGTATCAAACAGAACTGAGGCTGCTGCTCATCCGACTCACTTCGACACTGAACGTGATCTATGGATGATTCCTTTTGGATGGAATGAAGTGTACTTATTTGAAAATACGTTGAGAGAATTGATACAATCCGCTATTCCAAACTTTTGGCTCATGTCCGCCTACATCTTGATACCAGATGTGTGGAACGTTCATACTGCTAAGACCATTTTTAAAGTTCTGGCTCACCCACAACAGACCATCACTTCCTCCGCAGGAAATCCAGAGCAATTTCAGTTTGCTGGCTGCCTGTCCAGGATTCGTGATCAATTGGTTCACAGGCTTCGTATTTGGTGCTGCCGAGAAGGCACCCACATAAGCGAACGTATCCAGATTCTTCAAGCCAAAGTTGAGAGATTGTCCGCCACCCATGGACAGACCGGCAAGCGCACGATTGTTCTTATCCTTGTACACCGGATAGTTTGCTTCGATATGAGGGATGAGGTCCTTGAGCAGATCCTGCTCGAACCGTTCAAACGCGGCGACCTTATCCGGTGCATAAATGTCACCTATCGGGCGGTCATCCTTCATCGCACGGCCATTCGGCATAACCACGATCATATCGGACAGCTTTCCTTCTGAATACAGGTTGTCCAGAATGTTCTTCGGTTTCATCGCATTAACCCATTCGTACTCATCCCCGCCAATACCATGCAGGAGGTACAGAACATTATACTTTTTGTTTGGTGTATATCCAGGCGGCGTGTACACCATTGCCTTTCTTGCATTGCCAACAGTCGTGGAATAATACGTAATCAGATTTGTGTTACCATGCGGAATGTTGTTCCGATATCCATCATACCCGGGTGGTGCAGGCACAACCGGAGTGTTGGCCAGCGCATTCTGACCTGTAATATCAGCGGTGTTTGCTGTACCCTGATCAACCGTGGCTTGAATCGCGGCCGGAGCAGTACCTTCACTTGTTTCAGCTGCCGATGCCATCGTTGGAACCAGAAGTGCAGCTGTGATGGAAAGACTCAAAACACGGGACAGACGTTTATTCATCAATATCATTCTCCTTTAACATTGGATTTCAAAACGTGCACTCACCTTGCAGTACAGCTATTTAGCTGCACCCCTAATTGAAAGCCCTTACAATATAAAGTGAAGTTCCTCCCTTCTTCAAATAGTAGCACCTCTGTCTGCCTTTTTACGGACATGCAAAAACAGACATCACTCATTCAAATTTTACAAAGAATTCCAATTACCACTTCATTATATCACCTATCTTGTTATGTACAGCAACCAAATACTTAAATAATCATACCTTCTACTTTGAAAAATATACCTTTTTAGAATGCGAATATACGTCTGCGCGTCTCATTCTCTTTACATAAGCTGCACAACAAAGCCTCCGTTTCCCGTTTCAAGAGAAAACAGAGGCCTTGTCCAATACTATGACTTTAGTGCACCGAGACCTGATTCATAACATCTGCACCTTCAGGCGAAGCCTTCCTATCATGCATCAGCAGACTGAATAACAAACCGGCCAGCCCTAGCGCAGCAATCACCGCGGCATAGAGTGGAACCGAGATTAACCCCGTGTGTGTTATAGCAAAACCACCGATATAAGCACCAGCTGCATTCCCGAGGTTAAACGCAGAGTGGCTTGATGTTGTCGCCAGCAAGGGCGCCTCGCGGGTCATATTCATAATGCGGATCTGGAGTCCAGGCATAATGCCAAAGGCTGCAACACCCCAGAGGAAAATGGTTATGACCGCCAGAACCGGATGGTGCAGTGTCAGTGTTAATAGTGCCAGCAGAACTGCCAGAATGGCAAAGTTAACGATAAGCGAAGGCATGAGCTTCCAGTCTGCCAGACGACCGCCGACCATATTGCCCAGCGTAACACCGAAGCCAAACAGCACCAGAATCCAGGTTACACTTTGCTCGGCAAAACCGCTAATATCCACCAGCAGAGGTGTAATATACGTAAACACTGCAAATAAACTGCCGCAACCCATTGCCCCGATGAGCAGCACAAGTAATACCTGCGGCCGGATCAGATTACGAAATTGCTGTCCCAGATTGGCCGGCGGCCCTTGAGGAATAACTGGAATAAATCGAATAATACCCAGCAGCGAAATAATACCCAGGATGGTGATCGCTCCAAAGGAAGATCTCCAGCCAAGCTGTTGACCGATAAATGTACCAAATGGCACACCAATAATATTGGCAATGGTCAGGCCTGCAAGCACAACCGACACCGCTCCAGCCCTTCGATCTGGTGTAACCAGCTTCGTAGCCAGAATTGAACCTACACCAAGAAATGTACCGTGGGCAAATGCCGTCAGAATACGTGCTGATATCAGCAGTCCGTAAGTAGGTGCTATGACAGACAATGCGTTACCAAGGATGAAAATACACATCAACAGCACCAGCAGTTTTTTCTGTGGAATTTTGTGAGTGAACACGGTCAGAATCGGCGCACCCACAGCTACGCCCAGCGCATAACCGGTAATAAGCTGCCCGGCTTGTGGAATACTTACGTTCAGGTCTGCCGCCACATTGGGGAGCAAACCCATAATGATAAACTCCGTCATGCCAATGGCAAATGCTCCGATCGTCAAACATAACAGCGATAAAGGAAATGTCCTCTTTTTACCCGATACAGGAGCAGATGATTGCCCTGTGCCTTCTTGCGGTTCTTCCGCAGAAGCATCGAGTGAATGTGTTGTCTTGCTCATGATGATTTCTCTTCTCCCGTCTTTCTGATAACTATTATTTTATCTATTTATTTACCTGCGCATCTTCGCCGTGTGCTTTCAACCATAATGCTTCGTTTAAACGTTCAAAATCCTCTTTCATCGCCAGCTTGTCCTGCCAGTGTGCCGGAATATCGCTTTGCCCGTAATAGGCACCTGCGATCTGTCCATATACAGCGCCAGTTGTATCCGCATCATCTCCCAGATTCACTGCGAGCAATGCCCCTTCCGCAAAGCTGGATGACTTATAAAATGCCCACAATGCAGCTTCCAGAGAACGAACCACATAACCACTGCCCTGAATTTCGGGCGGTTCTTTGCGCTGATAAGATCCCGAGACCACTTCTTCGATCGCAGGTGAAAAAGACATGCCCGGCTCCGTACGCCAGCGCTTCATCGTCTCAGGGGACAACATAGTTGCCTTGTCTGCTCCGCGAAGCCCGGCTACAACAATCGCCGCGAGCACTTCACAGGCTTCTACACTCTCGAGCGCAGCATGTGTCGTTCGAGAGCTGAGTCCGGCGTAGCGAACAGCCTCTGCGGGTTGATGAGCATAAGCCATCGCCACTGGTGCAAGCCGCATAATGGAACCATTGCCTGCTGTCATTGGATCACTTGAACCGCTATAAGGTTCTCCAGTTCGGACAAAACGCTCCAAGGCACTTCGTGTCGCCCCGCCAATATCAAAGCATTCTCCCGTACTGCTCATATAACCAACCTTGTACCAGTTCGTATACCGGCGCATCTGATCAGCAGCATCGAAGCCCTGCTGACGGATCAAGCTTTCCGCCAAACACAGAGCCATGGACGTATCGTCAGTCCACTGCCCTGCTTCCAGGCCAAACACACCGCCGCCAATCATATCTGCAACAGGCTCGAAGGTACCCGGGGCACTGAATTCAACCGTAGTTCCCAGTGCATCTCCCACTGCAAGCCCGATGAGACATCCGTCAAAACGATCCTTGTTAAGCATAGTGTAGTGCTCCTCCTCTTTATTTGTTTTACTTTACATGCTTGCGGCCCGACAAGCAGATGCATTTCTTCTATTATAAACGTGTCGAAAGCTGTTGAACGGTCAAATCTCATTTATTTTCATAAAAAAATTTATTTTTTTTGATGCTGAAAAATCCGTTTATTCAGTATAACGCTTACATGCTTAACGCTTAGCGGTTTGCAAAGCCATCAATTTACTGAAAATAAATCATTTCTATGAAAATTTTCAATGTAAATAATCATAACATGCTTGACCCTAAACTTTGTCCTATGTTACGGTTTTATTAGCTTCACCGCATATTTTTTCCCAAATTAATTATCATCCATCGCTTTTCGCGTCAACTAATGTTCCGCGAATTCAATGAATGTTCGGGAATGAAATCGCAGAAAACTTACGAAAATAATGTTTCATTTTCCAAACCCAAAACAAATTCTGAAAACAGGAGGAATAAATGCATGATCAAGGCACTGATTTTTGACTTTGATGGAACGATTATTGATACAGAGACGGCATGGTATGTTGCATTTCGTGATGCGTATAAAAAACATGGGGTTGACCTTACGCTGGAGATGTATTCTCAATGTATCGGCACCAGTCTCAAAACGTTTAATCCGTACGAGTACCTTATCACAGATTTGAAGCTTCCGATTGATCGGGATGCGTTCAGGGAATCCGTTCAGCTGCAGCATGCTGCGCTAATGGAAAAAGAGCAGGTTCGCCCGGGGATTCAGGTGTATCTGGAGCAGGCACGCGAAGCTGGACTCAAACTCGCCGTTGCTTCCAGTTCCAGGCGTGATTGGGTGGAGCAGCATCTGGAGCAGCTGAAACTGAAAGATTACTTTGAAGTGATTCGTACAGCGGATGATGTTGCCCATGTAAAACCAGACCCCGAATTGTACAATCAGGCGCTTGATGCGCTCGGAGTCCATCCGGACGAAGCTGTAGCCATAGAGGATTCACCTAACGGTGCACGTGCAGCAGCCGCAGCCGGTATGCACTGCGTAGTCATTACAAATACCATTACCGGGACACTTGAATTCGATATGCCACACCAACGGCTATCCTGCCTGACCGACCTCGAATTAAAAGATTTGATCTCGAAGCCGCTCGTCACTACCGTCTAAGGTCTGAACGAATTTCGTTATCCAATCTCAAAGGGGGAGTTCACACATGAAAGCTGTACATTTTGGTGCGGGCAATATAGGCCGCGGATTTATCGGTCATATGTTGTCCGCTTCCAACTATGACGTCTGCTTTGTCGCACGTAACCCGAAGAAAATATCCATGCTTCAACAAAGGCAGGAGTATCCCATTACACTCGCCAACAAGCAGCAAGATACCACCATCGTCAACAACGTAACCGCCATTAACGTAAATGAGCAGCATCGCGTAGCGGAAGAGATTGCTTCCGCAGATCTGATCACAACGGCGGTAGGTGTGTCAGCCCTTGGCGACATTGCCGAGCCTATTGCCAAAGGCATCTATCTCCGCATGAAAGCAAACAATTACAATCCTCTGCATATTATCGCTTGTGAAAACGCCATTGGCGGCAGCACACGGCTGAAGAAACGCATCTATCCATTCCTGGATGAGCGCACACGGTCCAAGGCCGAACGTTATATTTCATTTCCCAATGCCGCTGTGGACCGGATTGTTCCGGCACAAAACCACGAGGACCCGCTGCAGGTTACCGTTGAACCTTTTTATGAATGGGTTGTACACCGCCCGGCTCTGCTTGAGGGTTTCAAAGAAATCAATGGCGTTCATTACGTCGATTCTCTTGAACCCTATATTGAAAGAAAAATGTTTACCGTGAACACGGGCCACTGTGTCGCCGCATATTTAGGTTATCTTGCAGGCTACAAAACGATAAGGCAGGTCATGAGCAATTCCGCTCTTCGCGCCAAAGTACGCCATGTAATGGAAGAGACGGGCGCCATGCTGATTCGCAAACACGGTTTTGACACTGAGAAGCACCAGAAATATATGGATACGATACTCGGACGATTCGCCAATCCGAATCTGACCGATCAGGTCACCCGGGTCGCACGCTCCCCGCTTCGCAAGCTCTCGCCTCACGACCGGCTTGTACGCCCGGCGATGCAGGCCAGTGAATTCGGAATTGCTATTCCCCATCTAACCTCTGCGATGGCAGCCGCGATGTTATTTGATGACAAACGTGATGAGGAAGCCATGAAGATGCAGCACGTCATTCGTGAAAATGGCCTCTCTGCTTTCATCCACGACCGCATGGGTATTCCCGAAGAACATCCCGTTCATCAGCAAGTGCTCACCCGATATGAAGAACTGCAAAGGAGCAAAATAAACGCTGTTCTCACCTGAATCCGCTATTCAGAAACTGGATTCAACCCAACTACAACATCATCATCAGATGAACCATGACAAAAACGCCGGGAGGAACCCATGTCTTATTTGTTCCTTCCGGTTTTTTGACTTCGATCCGCCAGACAACAAAAAAATAGCGCATCCCTCTCTACTGAAAGGAAATGCGCTGTGTATTTGTTAGTTCTCTGATCTATTCATTCATTATGGAGTTGATTGATGCATAGACCATAGGCACGAAACCTTCGGTTGGTTCACCAACAGGTGCATGAATGTGGAAAATGTATCCGTTGCCGTCCAGTTCTTTAACGATGAAATATTGCGTTTTCTTCTCATTCTGAGACATCATGAACAATCTTGCATCTTTCATCGGCCCGTTACTGAGTTGTTCAGCTGTTAACGCCTTGACTTCTCCGTTCTTGGACAACTCTTCCCTCGCATCCATTTTCAAATGATCCAGATTAAAGTCCGCAGGCAGCTTCTCAATCTCTACCTTATATGCAGGATCAATCTTCATCGTTAACTCATGGTCTTCTGCATCAAACGACATTGGCTCAAAAATATAAAGAGAATATCCTTTGGCCTGCGCCAGCGTTACTGGTCGCTTCTCCGTTATCCCTTCGACCGTTACTTCGAGTTCTGACGTCGCTGGTCGATCAGACGCTACAGCTCCTCCTGTACCCGAACCCTGGTTGCCATCATCGGCAGATGCGATCTTGGTAATCTCGGTGAGTACGAGCTGTTTAGTAGAAGCGTCAAGCGTTTTCTCTACATATTTGAATCGAACCGTATCCTCATCATCCATATCGTCCATTGACTTCTGCATATCCTCTCCCACCTGGAAGGACATCGCTTTGTCATTCACACGAATCTCAACCGTATGCGGGTCTGCCCAGCCTGTCAGAATTCCTTCCGCTTCAATGGCATCACTCTCCTGCTGCGGCGGCTCTGTTGCTGGTGACGACTCCTCCGTATTACCCCCCACAGTCGGCTGAAGTGCAGGTGCACTGCTGCCGCAAGCCACAAGCGAGAATCCCATAAGCAGAACCAGCAATGTGGCGCTGACCTTCACCGTATTCCCTTTTCGCATATGAACACCTCCGTTAGCTTATACGCAATGCTGCTTGTCCATGTTGCTGCCCAACTAATATACAGCTTCGTTCTATACTAGTACTTACACGAAAGGCAGGCAGATCAATCACGTAAACACGGTATTGGATAGTGCGCATCCCCCGTCAGCTCTTTAGCCCGCCTGATCCAGCTTGACCAGTTGTGCATGAGCTGCGTTGAACGCCTGTGTTTGCAGGTTGAATTGTTTGCGTACTTCAGCCAGCTTGGCGTACTCTTCATTACGCGTTCGAATGGCACGTTTAATTTTGACCAGATTCGGCTTGGCCTTTGCTCTCATCAGTCCGTACAGCTGCTCTTCCGCATCCAGACTGCTTTCGTAGGAGGCAACAAACAGTTCGAACGTCTTGGCTCTGGCCTCATATTGATCCAGTACTTTCCCTGCGTGAGCAAGTGTCTCTTGCTTCTCGATCGTAAGCTCCCCTAGCGAATGACGAAGCTCCTCCGTCTTCTCTGCAGTTTCCTGCATGACCTTGCCAGTCTGCTGCAGCAGCTCTCTGCGTTCCTTGATATGAGCCTCCGCCTGATCCAGCAGCGGTTCGATGTTACTGTTTTTACTTTTACCTTTGCTTAAAATAGACTTGTATAATTCCATATCCTCTTGTTCATATTTGGTCATGGCTTTCAGACTCTGGTCAATCTGCTGACCGCCCTGAACCAAACGATTGACCTGATTAGCTGCCGGCTCCTGCGGATCTCCACATCCACTGAGCAGAAGCAGCAGCAGAATGCTGACTGCAAATATTATGTTCTGACGCGTAATTCGCATTTGTTCTCCCTCTCTTGCATTACTCTTTATATACGATGGGTTATAGACGGGTATCTCCGCTGAAGTTGACAACCCAGTGTGCATTCGGATCATAGACCTCGAACTCGTAGCCACGCTCCTCCAGCAATTTCATAATACGCGGCAATGCCTGTACGGTCTGTTCCCGTTCATGCATCAGAATCACTTCTTTATCTCTGTGTACAGTGCTGCTCACCCGGGCTACAATTTTGTCCGGCTGACCCGGCAGGTTCCAGTCCAGCGAGTCTATCGTCCAATCCCACATTTTGAAACCGGCGGCTGCGATATCCCCTCTGAAAGCTTCACCGATCTGCGGACTGCTTCCATATGGCGCGCGGATGAGATGGGGTTTAAATCCGATGATCTTCTCCACCAACTGCTGCTCTTTTTTGAACTCGTTCACAAAGTTTGCCGAGCTTCCGCTCTTATAGAGCTTTGTATAGTTATGTGTCATGCTGTGCAGTCCTGGATAGCTGCCCTCTTTCACCAGACGTTTCACTGCACCCCGATGCTCATTCAGCTGACGTCCCACCATGAAAAAGGTTGCCTTCGCCTCATGCTGCTTCAAGATGTCGAGCAATTGATCTGTATAGATACTTGGCCCGTCATCAAATGTTATGTACGCCACCTTGCGAACCTGTCCCAGAAACCGCGCAGGCTCCTCTTTTGCCTCAGGTGTAACCTGAATCATGCCCAGCTTGGCGGGCTGCTCAATTACCGCAATGGGGGGCGGGGCTGCTACCGTTTTAATCCAGTGAGTCATACCAATGAACAGATATGTCAAACCCGCAACAAACAGGACTATAAGCATAAGAGCTACACTTAACCTGCCGTATCGGATTTTTCTTCGTCTATGGGTTTGTTTCCGGCTCATGCTGCGAATCGCATTTCCATACTCTCTCGTTGCTTCTTGTTGTGCTCTCACGTACTGCCCACTTCCTAACTTTCATTTTTTCCCGATTCATGGAATATTATCTCGACTAATGTCTCTATATAGAAGATTAATAGAAAACTGGGCCTTGTGAATGACAGAATAGTTACAAGCTCGGTTACAATCTGCTTATCTCTTTTCCATGTTTCTCTAACGACTGCTTATCAGCTGATTTTAACCGTTGTTACAGGCAAAAACGTCTCCGAACTTTGCAGGCTTCCGGCAGTTTATTTCGAGCTTCCCTGCGATGATCTTCTCCTGTATAATGAGATGATTTAGGTTATCTATTTTTCAAGAAGGAGCTACACCCATGACAAGTATAAACCGTGCCGGCAAATCTATCTATTTGTTATTTTTTGTCGGCATTATTGCCATTTCTTTCTCCTCTATTTTTGTACGCTGGTCTGACGCAGATGTTGCGGTCATTGCCATGTATCGTCTATTTTTAACCAATCTGGTTATGCTTCCTTTCATTTGGCCTCACAGGCATGAGATGATGCGGCTTGATTTCCGTCAGTGGGCTTTGCTGCTTGCTTCCGGTATCATGCTTGCCCTGCACTTCCTACTGTGGATGGGATCATTGCGATTAACCAGTGTGGCGAGCTCCACCGTCATCCTTGCACTGGAGCCGATTCTGATTCTGGCAGGCTCGGTCTGGCTGTTCAAAGCCAAAATCAACCGCATGATGCTGATCGGCATGGGTATAGCGCTGTTGGGGTCTATCATCATCGGTGCTGGTGATTTCCAGGTGGCAGGTACTGCGCTGAAAGGGGATATTTTATCCTTGCTTGGCACGATGGCGGTAGCTGTGCATATGCTTCTGGGTCAATTTTTGCGGACGGGGCTCAGTGCCTTTTCGTATAATTTCTGGGTGTTCCTTGTTGCTGCCTGTACGTTTGCCGTTTACAATCTGTTCATGGGTCATGCTTTTGGCGGTTATGCTGCTTCGGAATGGGGCATCTTCCTGCTGCTCGCGATCGTACCTACCATCTTCGGCCACTACCTCTTTAACTGGCTGTTACAGTATATGAATGCAACTACGGTGTCGATGGGTGTTCTTGGAGAGCCTGTATTCTCATCCCTGCTGGCGTGGATGCTGCTCGGTGAGTCACTGAGTACACTGCAAATGTCGGCGGGTGTCGTTATCCTGTTCGGCGTGTGGATCTTCATTCGTTATGGCAAAACCAAACCGCAGCCTATTCCGGCTGATGCTCCCATAGCCGCTCCAGGCTCTGTTGAACCCAAGACAGTGTAATGGGTGGGCCAGGAAGAGCTGATCCGCTTTGGAATACGGAATGAAAAAAAGCAAAAGGCCGGAGCCTGCAAACAGCAGACTCTGGTGATGCAACAATTTAAGCGAAGGAAATCCGTTTTTAAAAAAAATCATTACATATGAAGGCGGTGTTTGTTGTTATGAAAAATATTGTATCCATGCGCTGGCTGCTCGCCAGAATGTACGAACCGGACGTTGTCATCGCAGACTGTCGCTTCCTGCTTGGTCAGCCGGATGCCGGGCGTGAAGCTTACGAAGCCGGACATATTCCAGGAGCAATCTACCTTGATCTCGAAAAGGATCTGTCCGCTCCCGTAACCGAGCATGGCGGGCGTCACCCGCTTCCTGATCCGGCTGCGCTTGCAGGCCGCCTTGCCAAAGGGGGCATCGGCTCCAACAGCCGCATCATCGCCTATGATGATCAAGGCGGAATGAACGCCTCGCGTTTGTGGTGGCTGCTGCGTTATATGGGTCATGAACAAGTATATGTTATGGACGAGGGCTTCTCCGCTTGGCAGAACGCCAAGTTCCCGGTAACAACAGATGTGCCGGTGCAGATTCCATCTTCATTTGATGTGAAGTTGCAGCCGCAGATGCTCGCAAGTGTTGAGGATGTACAGCATGCTTCCGCAAGTGGCAGCGCGGTGCTGATTGACTCCCGTGATGCTCGCCGTTATGCGGGGCTGGAGGAACCGATCGATGCGAAGGCCGGACATATTCCGGGGGCAGTGAATTATTTTTGGAAAAACGTGCTTAATGCGGATGGTCGCTGGTCTAGTGTTGACGCATTGGAGGAACGGTTCGTAAAGCTGGGGAAAGATGATGCCATTATCGTTTATTGTGGTTCCGGTGTCTCCGCCTGCCCGAACGTGATTGCCCTGGAGGAAGCGGGATTCTCGAATGTGAAGCTGTATTCCGGGAGCTGGAGCGACTGGATTAGTTATGAGGAGAATCCGGTGGCGACGGGGGAATAACTTGGCTAAGCTTGTACACGTATAAATTGAGCGATGGCCGCATGGAGACTAAAAGCTTCAAGCGGCTTTTGCTATGCTTGTACAATCACAAGAGCAGGAACATCTCCTCTTGAAAACTCTATATAGATTTTACCAAAAGGTTATATACAGGTTAACAAAATTAATTTTTTTAGAGAAATAAAAAAAGCCCGCTAACAGGGGCCTCTGTAGTAAAGTTTGATAATAATTGATGAATGTTATTCACTATTTTATTTTATTTACCCATTCTTTTTCGTTCCATATATATGGATTATTAATATTCTGATTTTCCCCTCGGACAGTGGAATCGTAACTATCCTTTCCAGAGGTATACCAGTCTGCAATCACTAATTTCCCATTCAAATTTTGTACCAAAAATTCAGTAGGTTCAGCATAGCTCCCTACATCCTTCGTAATACGTGCATTTAATTTTAGATAGAAAAATCTGTTGTTCCCTTCAACATAATCTACTTTTTCAGCACCAATCTTGATCTCTTTTATTTGATTAGAGGTAAGATTATTTTTGCGAAACAGATTATATTGTGAGGTGATCTTTTTTTCAGTAAACTGTTTAAGATTTGGATTATCAATATATTTGCTTACGTCCATCTGAATTCCGTTCCAGATGGACTTATAATATTCTGATAAAGCCTCTGTACATAATTTATATGCTTTCTCAAAATCCAATGTTGACAGATTGTTGGGTTCTATAGTCAAAAAATTAGATGAATCATTAGATTTATTCTCACTCAATAAGCTATCTGAAACCTCATCATTTTCGGTATGGTTGTCTCCTGCCGCAACCGCAGTTGATTCTTCACTTATCCCCATATTAAGATCAGTCTCTTGACATGCACTAAGAGTAAACACAATAACTAATATGAACAAAAGATATACACGTTTCATTGTATTTCCTCCAGTAAACTATTATTCGATTCCATGACATAGCAATCAATCTGATCCCCCTCCGAATACAAAAGTTAGAGAGGGGGATCACTTTCCATTGTTTTATTTATAGTACCCAGTCAATTTTATGACTCTTTTGCTCTCCCCTGGATACACTTCTTCTGCTTTTTGGTTATCATTATAAATATTTTTAGCGGATCGTCCAGTAACCAATGCACCAAGAACTAAATTTGTATTCGTCTCATAGTAACCAGTGATAATTGTTGAATGTCTCCAGTTATTGTATGACCCACTTAAATAAAATTGCAGCACATCCCCAACCTGGTATGGATAACCTGTATTAGCATTATATTTGAAAGTAGAATATGTAATACCATTACCAGATGGTCCTTTTGTAGTATTGCTTACCAAGAAGTTATACAGATTTGGAACACCAGACCAAGATGATGCACGATTACTTAGATTTCTATAGTACCATCCCGTAGATGAGATTCCGGTATTATTTGTATCATATTGGATCGCTCCCCCTGCCAATAAAGCATGAGATACAAAATTTGTGCAATCCCAGTTGTTTGCAATTTGTGAGAAATCATAGTAAGAAACACCAGCCCCGCCACTTGAAGGCTGATCTTTAGACTTATTGTTTTTAGCATAATTCGCTATAGATGATTTGTTTAGAGAACTTAATGTAGCAAAAGTCGTTATAGGTTGAGCCGATTCTCTTTCACCATCTATAGGTTTGATTTCAGTAGGTAGTTCCCGATCTACAAAGAAATATTCCATTATTTTATCATTTAATTCCTCCTGTTTTGCAGCAATAAGAGAATTGTTAGGTTTAGCATCAATATCAGTCAAAGTATTCAACTGATTCTGCTCTCCTCTAACATATTCATCGTAATAGTCATAAGGCATATACCAATCGGATAATATAAGTCCTGAACCTGTATTCTTAAAAAGCATCTTGGATACTTCACCAAATCCGGATTGTTCTTTTACACCTACGTAATTAAATGATGCCTCTGTACTAATAGTCAAGAGAATCCCCTCATCAGTCACTTCAGATGAGAGCAAGTTATATTTCAGAACATAATTTTCTTTTTGTGCTTTTGCAGCACCTACTACAAATTGTTTTGTACTTATTTTCCTTTCCAAGTATGAAGACAGGTCTGGATTTAGATTCTCTGCAAATACATTTGATTCTGAGTCCAGTCTTTTTGTTCCAGTATTTATATTTTTATAATAATTCTGCAAAATATCTTTCGCAAGAGAAAAACTATTTGATACAACAAATGAATCGACTATTTTGTCCTGAGCAGCTAAGTCCAATGAGCCATTGGAATCAACATAAACACTATTAGATGCTCGATCTGATAAAATACCATCCTGTTCAATCGTTGATGCAGAATTGAATTGAGCTTGAGCGGTTGGAATACACATGGAAAAAACAATTGAACTTAGAAGTACATTACTCCATACTTTTTTCAATACAGTCAATCCCTTCTTTTCATTTTTTCAGTTTTCCCCTTAAAACTTTAAGTAATAAATAGTATTTTAAGCGAACTGTTAGCAGCCTTCCTCCCTTCCTTTTTCGTAATTAACTATAGCACTGGTTTCATTATTTAACATACAATATATTCCATTTATAATTCAATGATGCCAAAGAACCAAATTATGTAATTCAAAAGAACAAATTGGTTTTCAGAAAGTTGATTGGAAGTATGCTCCTTCTTTACAACTGACCTAACAGACAGCCCAACCTTATGCTTCACAACTCCCAAGAGGCAGAGCAGCAGAACAACCCAAACGAAGAGCAGAGTAATGGGGATAACATACCGTGGAAATTTGATTCCATCAGCCTGTGGAACGGCGCTCGTGAATGTAGTCCCTCATCATGGATGCTCCTCCCCCTTACTTAGCGTTAAACGGACATCAAAAGATAGACGATCTAATATTGATAATTCATCAAAAATTATTATTACGTCATTTATGACAATACTACTACTGTGACTACTTCACTTTCCAAAATCAATGGTCAGTAACTAGCACTTTTCTGAGGACAACGGCTCATCTTGGCTTTGCACAGATCACTTGGGTGATTCTCTATTTACCCCTTTCTAGCAGAGCCCACGACAAATGTGAAGCTGTATTCCGGGAGCTGGAGCGACTGGATCAGTTATGAGGGGAATGCGGTGGCGACGGGGGAAGAATAGGTACAATGCACCGAGCTTGAGAATATGCAAAAACACCACTACAAGCTTGAAAGCTTATCGTGGTGTTTTTGATGTATCTAAGTAATTTATCTCAACACTCGACGCCGGAGTAAATTTTTACAGTACAGATACATTGCAAAAGTGAGCAACAGGATAAAGATATCAAACATGGATACGGCTGCTCCAAGAATATTCCAACGATTCATCCACGTAAAGGTAATGAACTCCAGTCCCAAGATCGAATAAGCGGACAATCCAGCAAGTAGTACAGCCCACCGCAAACGTAGCAACAGGAAACAGGGAGCCAATACACCCGAAAAGATATTTATCGTATACAAGATTAACGGAATAATAGGATAATCGGAGAAATAATTTTTCACCGCTTCCCCGTAATTTTTAGACGTATAGTAATCCTCATTTAGTCCCAGCATCATAAAATAATCATAAACCCCATTGGCATAAATAAATAAAAATATACCAGCTATAACCCACAAATGCCAAGGGGCTTTCGAAGACAATAACAATGAATCTTTTTTCATGTTTGTTTCTCCTTTAACCAACTTACGGGCTGGGGAAGCCAGAGATACGAAATTTTGCTGTATTTCATTAAGTTAAAGCTGTATTCCATCGAGTTAGTGTTTGAGTCCTCGTTACTTCACAGTTTTGGAGAAATCTTTTCAAATCCAAATTGATTTTATTCGATAAGTTGGCTATGTTGAGACGTCTCCGGAAAAATTAATGCGCTTTCAATGAGATTTTTAATTTTTTTTCGTTGCTCTTCAATGACTATGACCTCTTTTGAAAGTTCATTGAAAAAAGAATAATGACTTTTGACTCCCAACATTATTAAGTATGAAGCTCCTTCAGATCGGCTGTTTACATGTCCACTTGTAATTAAATCATCAATAATATTCATAACATCATCTGTAATAGGAACGGAAACGACATTTTTTCTAGTTTCTTTATTTAGATCATTTTTTTGAGCTAATAAACGCTGAGCCGCCTCTTCGGTAAGTAATTTCTTTTCTATAAGACCTTCAAGAATCGTTTCATCAATCGGAACTCCCATTTGAATTTTACGTTCAAGCTTTTCTTCCATGGCTTTTTGAATATCCATTTTTTCACACCCCCTCATATCGACATTACATTATTACACGTAATTTATAAAGTCATTTGGTCGCGTTTCTCCCCCAAAAATCGAGTGAGGTTCTTCGCAAGTTGATTCCTGTGATGTTTGTTCCTATAGCACGAAAGAAACCATTCTATCGCTATCAGACCGTTTTCCCAATTCGACATTTCATAGTTGCACACCAAGCTTGCCTCCTGTAGGACATATGTCTCCTTTTCTACGAAAACGATTAAAAAAGCTTTATAATCCACTTCAAATGTTCGATATACAACAAATGAACATCCGCATATCCCATGTTTACATCCTGAAATCGAGCTCAGAAATGTGGCACGGGAGAACAGAACAATACATATAACAGGTTGTTAGGAAACAGAGAAAGTTCTGTCTGGTGAAAAGACAAGAGCTAACAAAGGAGATGAAGATATGAAGGGACAAACGAGTCACACACGAAACAAACGCAGCATCTGCGTGAACTTACTGTTATCCATGCTATTGTTGATCAGCAGTGTACCGCTATGGCCAAGCAAGGCAGCGAACGCTGCAGCCGAAGGGTCATATCTCTTATCCCTGAACAGACCGGTGTATAGCTCATCATCCCTTGGTGGGAATACAGCCGATCTTGCCGTGGATGGAAACAAAGATACCCGATGGGAAAGTACATGGCAGCAGGACCCTCAGTGGATCTATGTTGACCTGGGCGCAGTTGCTTCCATCTCGAACATTTCGATTCAGTGGGAAAATGCTTATGCATCCTCCTTCGATCTTGAAGTGTCAGATGACGAAGTTAACTGGGAGCAAGTATACTCCACAACGAAGGGTCAAGGCGGTTTGACGGAAGTCGAGGTTTCCGCCGATGCACGATATGTGCGTTTGTTCAGTCATGAACGGGCACAGCAAGCCTACGGTGTATCTCTTTACGCGTTCGATGTGTATGGAACGGGTGGAGCAAATCCACCTCCAAAACCGGCTCCCGCCAACCTTGCCCTGGGGAAATCGGTCATAGCGTCATCGGAAGAGATTGACGAGCCTAGCCGCTCCGCCGAAGACAAGGCCAAAATGCAGAAGCGCGATTATGAAGCGCGCAATGTGACAGATGGTGATTCAGGTACACGCTGGTCTTCCATATACAAGGATCAGGAATGGATTGTTGTGGATCTTGGTCAACCTCATGAAATCGGAGGAATTTCGCTGCAATGGGAAAATGCGTTTGGACGTGCTTATGATATTCAGGTATCCAACAACGCAAAGCAATGGACTACGCTGTATCGGGAGTTACACAGCAACGGTGGACGAGATGACATTCCTGTATATGCAGAAGCCAGATATGTCAAGCTCGCAGGGCTTGGCCGAGGTACAACCAACGGCTATTCGCTCTATGCCTTTGATGTGTATGAGTATATTCAAGGGGATGAAAAGCCGATCTACACCATTCCGTCTATCCCAGAGATGAGCTCGGTACAGGTCGGCGCTGGCAGTTATGCCATTAACGACATCACGATGCTGCAACCGAAAAACCCGAAAAATCGCACAGCTGACATCACTGCCCCGATTCCATCCAATGACTGGTGGCAATCGATTCTCGTTTCGGATTTAGGAGATGGAAACAGTCTAGTCACGCTGCCGTTCAAAAACCGATACACCAAGCAGGGGCTTCATATTTTGAACCCTGGTGCTGGATACGTTTCTGCTGACGGCAACTCGATGGATGCCGATGGTGAAGCTGACCTTATCCTGACAACAAGCAATATGAACCCGGCCAAGGTCAATACCAAGGTCGCAGGATACGGGGATTACTCCGCAAACATCATCATGAGCGATGATAACACGGCGAAGGTCAATACAACCTTCGTAAAAGGCTCCCCTTTCCTATACAACACGTTTGAGAACCCGGATACGATCCTGCTCCGTTCACCGAACATCACACGTCTCTTTGATGATCAAAATCGTGAGATTGTGCTGAAGGACGGGGAATCATGGACAGGAGATCATATCGGCGTAGAAGTCACCAATCAGGATAGAGCGCCTTCGCCGCAAACTTTTACAAGAAACTATGGCCTATATGCACCTGAAGGAACCACATTTATAAAGCTTGGCAATACACTGAAGATCAAGCTGGGATCAGGCGAAAATTATTTATCGCTGGCTACTCTGCCATCTGCGTCAGAATTAACATACTATTACCAGCATGCCTATGCTTTTGTGACGGACACGAAAGTCAGTTACGACTATAACGAGAGCACTTCACAAGTTACAACGACCTTCAATTCCGTTACACAAACGAAGCGTGCCAACTTTTCGACGAGCACATTAATGGCTTTGTTCCCGCACCAGTGGAAACTTGCAACAACTCCACTCACAGAGCTTACTTATCCTTCCATTCGTGGAACGATGAAAGTGAGCGAAGGCAACAGCTTTACTACACAAGATCGTTTCTATGGCATTATTCCGCAATTTGTGGAGCCGGATGATCCGACTTACTCACGTGCGCAATTAATCAGTTATCTGGATCAGCTTGATGCGGACACGTCAGGCAATATAATGAGTGAAGATCCCTACTGGCAGGGGAAAAAACTTCATCCGCTTGCATTGGGTGTGCTCATTAGCGATCAGCTTGGAGATCAGGAACGTCGGGACCACTACCTGTCCCTGTTAAGAAGCATTTTGACCGACTGGTACACCTATTCACCGGATGAACGTCTGCACTCCTATTATTTTTATTACTCGGATGAATGGGGAACGATCTTCCCTTATGGAAGCGGGTTCGGAGTCAATACCGGGCTGACGGATCATCATTTTACGTATGGTTATTACGTCTTTGCATCTGCGGTGCTGGCTATGTATGATCCAGCTTTTGTACAGGATTATGGCGATATGGTTGAACTGCTGATCCGGGATTATGCCAATCCTTCGCACACAGACGATCAATTCCCATGGATGCGTAATTTTGATCCTTATGCAGGTCATTCCTGGGCGGGCGGTTATGCCGACAATCGCAGCGGAAACAATCAGGAAGCTGCAGGCGAAGCTCTGTTCAGTTGGGTCGGACAATATATGTGGGGTGAAGTAACGGGGAACAAAGCCTATCGCGATGCAGGTATCTGGGGTTTTGTCACCGAGGAAAAAGCAGCCGAGCAATATTGGTTCAACTATGATGGGGACAACTGGCTGGAAGGATACAAGCACGCTACCGTAGGGCATGTATACGGCAGTGCTTACCTGTATGGTACGTACTTCTCCAACGAGGCCGAGCATATTTACGGCATTCACTGGCTGCCGCCCGCAGAGTGGATGACCTATTATGGTCGTGATCCAAAGAATACTGCGGCATTATACAACGGTCTGATCAAGGATCTTGGTGGTCAGCAGGAGCACACATGGCAGCACATTATCTGGCCTTTCCAATCCATCGGGGACCCGCAGGCCGCTCTTGCGAAGTGGGATACGAAAGAGATGCAGCAAAACGAAGTCTTTAACGCCTATTGGTTCATACACAGTATGGCATCCACAGGAACACGTACAATGGATATTTGGGCTGATTCTCCCGCAGCAACCGTATACGATAAGGATGGTGTCTACACGGCACAAATCTGGAATCCATCAGATACCGCCAAAACGGTTCGCTTTTATAATGCAAGCGGTGCTTTGGGTTCAGCTACCGTCTATGCGAAGGCTCAAGTGAAGGTCAATCCATTGGAACATACGGTAGTCAAGCAGCCGGATGCTTCACAAGGCGTCACCTATCTGGATCGCAGCAAATGGACAATTACCGCCTCCACCAGTTCGGAAGCAGTGGAACGCATGATAGACGGAGATTTGACTACCCGCTGGTCATCTGGACAAACGCAACAGCCTGGAGACTGGCTCCATATTGATCTGGGCAACGAACAGATGATGGACACTCTTTTTATGAACTCCGGCAACAGCGGAGGTGATTATGCCCACGGGTATGAAGTTTACGTTTCGAAGGACGATGAGAATTGGAGCAAGCCAATTGCACAGGGAACAGGCTCATCTCCGAGCCTGTCCGTCGATTTGGGAATGCAGACCGCGCGTTACATCAAAATTGTATTGACTGCTCCCGCAGACAGTTGGTGGTCCATATCGGAACTCAAGCTCGCCCGATTCGGGAAATTGGACCAAGCACCTGAACAACCAAATCCAGCTCCAGCCCCGCTGCCCGATCGGTCAACCTGGATCGTGACCGCTTCCTCCACTCAAGGAACGGATGTCTCAGCTCACATGCTGGATGGAAATAAAGACACATTATGGACGAACGGACGAAAGCAAACGAGCGGACAGTGGATTACGATTGATCTTGGGCAAACGAGTGCTTTTGACGCGATAGAGCTGGACCCGGGGAACGCCAAGGATGACTATCCGCGGCAATATCGCATTTTCGTTTCCGATGACGGGCAAAACTGGGGAACCTCTATTGCCGGAGGCGAAGGAGTGCCGGGACGTCTCTCCATCACCTTCCCCGAACAGCAGGCACGTTATGTGAAGATCATGCAGACCAGTGAATCCGATCAATGGTGGTCGGTCTCTGAGCTATTTGTTAATCACTATGGAACAGGAAAACAAAAACGTCTGCTTCCAGATGGCTGGTCCGTCACAACGTCTTCCGGTGAGGGGGCTGCCACGGTGCTGGATGGCTCGAACGAAACTCGCTGGACTTCCGGTCAGACACAAACAGGCGGTGAGTGGCTTCAGCTGGATCTGGGCCATTCAGAGACAGTGAACCGGATTGTACTGGATAGTGCACACTACAGTGAGGATTATGCTCGTGGTTATGAGGTATACACCTCTCTCGACGGCATGGATTGGGGTAAAGCTGTGGCTACGGGTGAAGGGAAACATGCCTTGCTGTTCATTGCATTCGCTCCTCATGAAGCCCGCTATATCAAAATCGTTCAGACCGGAACGGATTCTCACTGGTGGTCTGTAGCTGAAATCGCAGTTTACACTGCCGATCAGACACTATGGATACCCGGTGAACAGGATGAGCTGCTGCCTTCCGAACTGGATCGGACGTCTTGGACAGCTACAGCCTCCACATCTGAAGACGTAGGTGCACTGCTGGATGATGATCTGAACTCACGCTGGACCTCTGCATCCGGACAACAAGCCGACCAGTGGATTCAGATCGATCTGGGAAGCATCCAGAATTCCAGCCGGTTAACTATGGACTCAGGCAGCAGCACCAATGACTATGCCCGCAGTTTTACAATCTTCACTTCAACAGATGGCGAGCAATGGAATTCGGTTTCAGAAGCTGTGGGAACAGATTCTTTAATCTCAGTGACATTCACGAACCAGAAGGCACGATATGTCAAAATTGCTTTGACTACGGACAATGCTGAGTGGTGGTGGTCTATTGCTGAGCTGAAGCTGTACCAATGATACACTGAATTAAAAATCATCAATCTTACGCTGAATAAAAAAACATTAATCCAAGGATTTAAATATCGTTCGTGTAACCACCTCTCTTCCTCCATTTTGCGGGACAGGGGTGGTTTTTTTGAATTCACCCGCTTCTAAATGCAATAAGCAGTTATCTCGAATTGAATACGTACTTTCAAATCACGAATACGAACGGCAGCAGGACACACTGAATATCCACCTAAGCACAGCTTTAGCGACCGTCATATGTTTTTTTGCGTTGTTCCCGAAATCACCTATTGGAAAATTGAGGATTGACAGCGCTAGACATCCAATTTAATATAATCTTAGCGGAAAACTATGAATAAATTCAGTATAAATAAATCCACTAAAGGAGACTACAAAATGGCTGCCCTCCAAACGTTCAAAGCATCTGCTCATCTGCAAAACGGAGTTCAAGTGAAAGCAGCATCCCGAAACTTCGAGTTTATTATCGACGAGCCGCAAAGCTTGGGTGGAACCGATACCGGCATGAATCCGGTGGAAGCTTTACTGGCCTCGCTGGGAGCATGTCAGTCGATCGTAGCCAGGGTATATGCGCCTAAATTCGGGGTGAACCTCAATGATTTCTTTGTAGATGTAGAAGGCGATATTGACCTGGATGGATTTTTCGACAAATCAGAGGTGCGTCCGGGCTATTCCGATATTCGGTATACATTCCGCATCAAAACAGATTCTCCTCCAGAGCAGGTTGAAGCATTTGTACAATTCCTGGAGAGCAAGTGTCCCGTTGGAGATACGTTGGCACATCCGGTTAATCTCAAGTTGGACAGAATTATCATCGAAAACTAAGCAGCCTATAAATACTGTGAAACCGGGGTTTTAAAAGATTCCTCCCAACATTTAATGGTCAAAAATATTTCTCTACCGTAATGGGTAGAACTGATATTGAATTGTTAGCCGTACAAATATTAGAAATAAAAAAAGCCCGCGTTTTTCGCGGGCTTCTGGATGAAATCTATTATTGCTTTTTACTTAAAGATACATTTGCTGTTAACGTCTTGTCGATCGTCGTCCAGTTTACATAAGCACCCAGTATTTCATTAATAACGGAAACCGGGACTACGGTTTCGCCATTTAAAAGCTTTGGTACCTTACTATTGAACACTAGTTTATCGTTAATTGAATACACATCTGAACCAATTTGAGCACTTATATTTTTTGTGCCTAATTTGATTTGTGTTGTACGCGACTTATTATCCCACACTACTGTACCGCCCAAAAGCTCCGAAATTGTTCGAATCGGTACGTAGAACTCATTGTTATGAACAACCGGTTTGATTAACGTACCACCTACATTCATGGCAACGTCAACATATTCAAGGAAATCGGTCTTTCGAATGAGTCCATGAACCCCTTTAGTTCGGTCTACGACCTGAGATACTTCATAATCCGTTGCGGCCGATAGATAAGCATACGCTACACTTCTATCCATATCAAGCTTATCGGATAAAAATTGAATCGATTCACGCACTGATTCTTTCATTGCTTCATCCAAATCAGGGTCCAGTCCAATGGGAATCCAATAATCCTCTGTTTCAGCAAAGGGCTGCGTGAATTCTCCACGATGTGGTATTGATGGATCACCTTTCTTTAACACCGTTAACCGAACTGTACCTCTTAAGGAAGCTTCCAATGCAGTTAACGCTACTTCTCCATCTCCTTGAGCAAAATGTGGATCTCCAGTATAGAATAACCCGCCTTTAACTTGAATCGGATAATAAATAGTTGAACCAACACCTAACTCATTAATATCCATATTGCCTCCTGTTTCAATAGGAGGGATAGAACTCACAACTTCGCTGGTATTTGGCGCAACCCCCATCACACCGAGAAACGGATTAATTGGGAAACGCACATTTTTGCCGGCTTTTGTTGGCAATAAACCATACCAATTGCCGTTGATTTCTTCAATAGGCGTAAATATAGATACATTATTATATAATTCCGGTTTTGTTGCGCTAGCTCCCTCTTGCGGGCCTGTATTTTCTGGAAATTCGTTAGGAAGGGCACCTTTACCATGGCGGTTAGAAATGAAACCATATGGAACTCGAGTTTGCAACGAAAGGACTTCTACTTTAAGAACATCTCCTGGCATCGCTCCTTCAACCGCTACTGGCCCAGTGATAATATGAGGTCCGTCTTTTACATAATCATGCTTAATCGCAGACGCCGCAATTGCCTTCGCATCATCCAACACTCCATCGGGGGAGATACCGAATTTGCCGAAGTACTCCACTGGATTCCTCCCTTGATCCTCGATCAGTCCCTCATGCGATACCGTATCAAACGTTACAGCACTTCCTGATGGTACAGTAAGAATCGGAGAGCTATCACGATTAGGCAGTGATCCCCAGCGAATGTTCTCAATCGCAGACGTTACATAATAATCACCTTCTACCTTATCGATGGTTGTTGGTTGCAGCGGCATAGAAAAGCCCACTGAAGGTAGAGCAAATGTAAACATACCTATAATCCCTGCTGAAATCCCAAATTTCCTAATGGTTCGGTTAATAAACATTAAGCTCCCCCTCTATAATATGTAATATTTTCTAACACAAATACACAATAACATATAAATATATTAACAACAATATTTTCTTGTCAATTAAAATAACATAATATAGACACATACCAAGAAATCCCTTATACCACTTTAAGTAAATGTTAGTATACTTACCATTTGTAAGACATATAAAACTAAAATACATTTAGTAAACTTGAGGACCCTTCTTCAGAGATTCGAACAAACAAGCTGATATAACAAAAAGCCTCCGTGAGGAGGCTTCAGCGTTGTTTATCAAACAACATTTTTGGCTTTATTTTAGCGGAACCTTCATTTCCAGCTCTTCAATGTAATTTTTAACGATCTCCCCATCGGCATCCAGCTTATACGCGCCATTTGTTGCACCAGGTACTTCCATCTCGGGATAAAACGGTTTAATCGTGATAGATTTAGCGTTTGCTTGAATCGGAGTTAACACGATGTCATGATACAGTGCTTTTTCTTTATTGTTATCATCAGTACCAAACGCAGTTAAGTAATCCAGTTGACGGCCGCTGTCATCCACAAACTCATACATCATACCAAAAACCCGCTCTGTTGTATCTCCCTTCCCAATCAGTTGAATACGAGTTGAAGTTGATGTAAGACTTATTTTACCAAGCTCAAGAGTCAGGTTCCCAGCCTGTTTGGTCAAGCTGTCTGTTAACACCACTGGTTTGTCTGCTGTCTTTTGCATTGGAAGTTCAACAATGTAAGGTTTATCCACCCCTGCAAGCTTTACCTTTAGTTTAAGCTGAAACTTCTCTGGAAAAGTGTAGCCTTTGCCGCCTAACCATGAAGGATCCGTAATTTTAACACGAACACTTTTAGAATGATCTCCAGGCCCCCACCCCAGGTTAGGCCTTTGCCCAAGCGTTTTTCCACCAAGCTCCATAATAGATTTTCCGTTAATATAAACGTCAATAGACTCAAGAGTCCCTTCATCCATAGGCTTGCTTTCATCTCCTGCACCGTTGTACACGAAGCTGTTCTTTAGTCCCTTGCCCGTCCGGTCGATCGAAATATCAATAAGGTTTCCGTCAAACACAGCTTTTTTCACCTCAAGCGTAATTCCACTCTGAGTCACTCGAACCGCGTCCGCTTTAATCGCATTCTTCCCTTTTTCTCCAGTAGCTTGAGCTGCCGCAGCATCAACCGTTGTTGCTTGATATCCCCAAGCCCCGCCTCCAACTAACAATCCTGTTGCCAAAGCTGTTACCGCAATCATTTTAGATGTGCTTTTCATGGTTTATCGTCTCCTCTTGTTTCGGATGAAATCTCGTATAGTTTTTGTATTTCTGCTTGATCCACCGGAAAGGTGATCTCCAGCCCGTTGATATAATTTTTAATGACTTCCCCGCGCTCGTTTAGTTTGAAGCGTCCTGAAGAGGATGAAGGATCCTCCATTTCAGGCAAAAAAGCTTTCAGTTTGATCGATGAAGGAGCCTTTGCCATACGTTCAAACAGCACATTATAACGAAGCTCTCCTGCGTGGCCGGTTTCATGCGCACCATATCCGCCAATGAAACCCAGCACATTGCCCCTGTCATCCCACAGTTCAAACCATAGCCGATGCTGCCATTCCTGATCATCCGAATCAACACTTAACAACACTTGGGTTGTAATTGGTGTGAACTGGATTTCACTTAAGGTCAGCTTGTGGCCTCTCCATTCTCTCGACTTCTGAACGGTGGACATGACATTGGCCTGCTGTTTACGTACTGGGAGTTCCATCACAAATGGCTCCTCAATCCCCTCCAGACCAATCTGAACTGTCAGCGTAAATGCATCTGGAAGTGCTGATGTGAACTGCTGCGATGCGGAACGTGGCGTTAATTCATAAATGGCTGTATTTGGATCGGATGTGCGTTTTGCACTAAGACCCATATTCCATCCATTTTCCTGCCGATCGATGGGACGTCCATCGATCTGCACATCAAAGGAATGAATGGCTCCTTTAGGGTATTCGGGCTTTGTTCCGTTCCCCGTAGAAATTTGGTCAAGAATACCGCCACTTTGTTTTTCTCCATCACGAGTAACTATCATGGATAGCCTTATGCCATCGTAGACAAGCTCTGGAATACGGAGAGTAATTCCATCATGGGTGGCGCTGGCTTCCACGACTTCTGCAAGACCGTTCTCCTCCAAGGTTTGCAGCCCTAAGTCGTCGGCGGCCAGCTTAAACAGACTGCCGATGAGTGGAACACTTTGCAGTGATGCTGCTATGGCTGGTGATACAGCGGCACCGCCCAGCAAGCCACCGATCGTAACAATCATCACCGCTGCAGCTGTCAAAAGGAACCGGTAAACCGGGGACACAGAACGAACAGACTTTTTACGGTGGTGACTGCGTTTTTGCATCGGGAGAGCCTCCAGTGCGGCATAGACCTCTTCCTGACGGTGGCGAATCATGTCGGGTACCTTACCCGCATTCGCTTTACCCAATTCCCGCAGTTCCTGATCAAGATCACGTTGATTCAATCGCACTCTCCCCTTTCCAATCCATTTGTTTCGCAAGCACCCCGCGTGCTCTGTGTAAGCGTGCTTTGACAGCACCTTCCGACAGTTCCAGAACACTCGCTATTTGTTTGATCGGCAAATCCTGATAATAGAACAGATGAATAACCAAACGTAACGACTCGTCCAGATTCTCAACAGCTTCCCTTAAATCTTGCTGCCTGCTGTTTACAAAATGTGTTAGATTGCCGCGTGTTTCAGTCTGCTCAGGCAGCTCCGCCATGACAACGGTTCGTTTGCGCATACGGAGCACCTGATTACATTCATTAATGAGAATGCGAATAAGCCATGTTTTAAAATAAGCTGTATTCCGTAAACCGGTTATGCCTTTATATGCTTTCAGTGTTGTTTCCTGAAGAGCATCCGCGCAATCCTCATCCCGTCCCACAATGGATTTTGCCAAACTGTACAGCTCGGGCTCCAGCCTCCGGAATAGCTGAATAAAAGCTTCACGATCTCCCTGCTGTGCTCTTTTGACTTCTTGCTCCATAGTTTGATGCACGAATTTCACTCCTTCTGAGGGCCCTCTATTAGATTAGATGGACAAGTACAGCAAAAGGTTATATGTAGGATAAAAATAAATTTCTGCGATTCACTAAAATGCTATAAACCGTACATTCGGGCTCCTTTTATGATGTGGAGAAAATATCCTGTTCAAATCATGAGTAAGCAATGAAAATAGATTATGATCATCACGTTAAACCAATTAAGACGGGCTTTACAGTTTACAGGGAAGATAGCCGCGGCTTTGTGTTCAGTGACCCCATTTCGCTGGAAGCCCAGCTTGAATTTGTCGTGAAAAGCTTAACCGACATGGAGTGAAATCATTTGCATATTTTCATAATCAGCTTCAAATCCTATGAGATGGTTGGGACATTCTGGACCCAATAATAAATTGATGCCATTCGCTATTAAAGGAGAATCCCACATGAAGGCAGCCATCGTCACAAAGGATAAAAGGGTTCGTATAGAGGATAAACAGCTGCGCCCCCTCAATTATGGGGAAGCACTCGTTCAAATGGAATATTGCGGCGTGTGCCACACAGACTTACAAGTAAAAAATGCCGATTTCGGTGAGGTTACAGGCAGGGTGCTTGGACATGAAGGGATTGGGAAAGTCATTAAGTTAGGGGAAGGCGTGACAAGTTTAGCGATTGGTGATCGAGTCAGCATAGCTTGGCTGTTTGAGAGCTGCGGCCGCTGCGAATATTGTTTGACCGGGCGAGAGACACTGTGCCGTCAGGTCAAAAACGCGGGCTATACAGTGGATGGTGCAATGGCAGAACAATGCATCGTTACCGCAGATTATGCGGTCAAAGTACCCGATCAACTTGATCCTGCTGCTGCAACAAGTGTAACCTGTGCCGGGGTGACCACTTATAAAGCGGTAAAAGTAAGTAATATCCGTCCTGGTCAGTGGATCGGAATTTTTGGCATCGGCGGTTTGGGAAATCTGGCTGTACAATACGCCAAACATGTGTTCAATGCCAAGGTGATTGCTTTTGACATCAGCGATGAGAAGCTTGAGCTTGCACTGAAAGTGGGTGCAGACCATGCCGTCAACAGTCTAAAGGATGATCCTGTGCTGAAAGCCAAACAGCTAACCAACGGAGATGGTCTTGATGCAACCGTAGTCACCGCTGTTGCCAAAAAACCTTTTAATCAAGCCGTAGATGTTGTCAAAGCAGGTGGCCGGGTAGTTGCTGTAGGGTTGCCTACAGACAAAATGGATCTCGATATTCCTCGTCTGGTGCTGGATGGCATACAGGTGATCGGCTCCTTAGTAGGCACCCGAGAAGATCTGCAGGAGGCCTTTCGCTTTGCCGCCGAAGGCAAAGTGGTACCGATTGTGAGCAAGCGCAAAATTGATGATATCAACCAGATATTCGAAGAGATGGAAGAAGGTAGAATTCAGGGCCGCATGGTGATTGATTTTACAACTTAATGCGAATTACACACAACCGACAGGTTATGATGATGACATCGTAGCCTGTTTTTTTGTTTTTTTATAAATGCTAAATAATTGTCCTCCTGTTGTAGACACAAACTATCCACTTACAATTATTGGTGTTTTGTAGTAGACTTTATATTGTAAATATATAGTTATTATATTATAAATTTAGGAGGAATTTTCGTGATGAATCGTTATTTCTCATTATTGCTAAGTGTCTGTTTGATTTTTCTTAGTATTGCTCCCTTCGCAGAAGCAAAGCCGAATCAGGTTGGCTCAAGCGGACTTTATGAAGTCAGCACAGGTGTTTCTTTATATGCTGAGATTCAGGGCGTAAAAAACCTTCTTCCCACCGTTGTTTTCATTAGCGGGTATGGTGATGATTCATCCGTCTGGTCTGATATGCAATCCGAGATTTCCAAAACAACGTTAACTGTATCCTATGATCGGGCCGGACTTGGTCTTAGTGACGACACAACCAAGGATAAAACGACAAAACAGCAAGTGAAAGAACTACATAAGCTTTTGCAAAAAGCTAATATTCCAGGGCCGTATGTACTGGTAGGCCACAGTCTCGGCGGGGTGAATGTGAGAGCATTTGCCGACCGTTATGCAGATGAAGTTGCAGGCGCTGTTCTAATCGACGCCTCTCATGAGAAGCAGGAGGAGGCCATTTTAGCCACCCTGCCTGAAGAGATTAAAGAATTGTATTTATCGCAATTTACTGTTGAAGGAAGCTATAAGGATGTCATCAAAAGCTTCACATACATTGAAAAGCTGCGTGCCAAAGATACATTACGTGATCTTCCTTTAACCGTTATTTCTGCAACAGAACACGGGATGGGACCTGAAATGGAATTAAAATGGGCAGAAATGCAGCTGGATCTGGCTTCGTTGTCCAACCATTCTACTCATGTCATTGCTCAAGGATCAGGGCACTATGTATACCTTGACCAGCCCGAGCTTGTGAAGCAACAAATCCTCACCATGCTTGCACAATAAAAAACGGGTATGTATCAGTGAATAGATCACTTGGAGTGATATATATTACGCTGGAACTTGTTAAACAATAGCCTCCAGAAGGAGGCTATTTGAATTATTCGTTGCATCTGTCTTTTAAAGCTTTGCCGGCACGCTGTTCACCGTTATACTTTCTTTACGTCCTTTTGCTTGCTGATCTTTTTCAACAAAGACATTTCTTCCAGTATCCTCGGAACACCTGTAACACGATACATCATGCCAACTATCAACTAATAATAGATGCTTATTGCTCGTAGTTGGACTTTTTCATGTATAGTGAAATGACAGGAGAATCAGACTCTACTCTATAAATTTTAGCAAACGACAAGAAAGGAGCCTGAGACATGGAATGGATGTATGAAGATGAAGATGTAGCTCAAAGAGTGACAAGAGCCATTCAGACAGGTGATACTTCCTCTTTGGAACAGCTCTTATTAGATCACTCCGGGCTGGTAAAAACAAAAATTCTGGAACGGAACCCTCAGAACAAAGAGGCCAGCTCAACGGTTTCCCGAACGCTGCTGCATGTAGCCACAGACTGGCCGGGTCATTTTCCCAATGTAACGGAGACGATTCGTGTGTTGACCGAATACGGAGCTGAAGTTAACGCCCGCATGCTGGGTGCAAATCACGAGACCCCCTTGCATTGGGCTGCAAGCTGTAATGATGTGCAGGCGCTCGATGCTCTGATTGATGCAGGTGCTGACATTGAAGCATCCGGGGCCGTGATTGCCGGAGGAACACCACTGGACGATGCAGTTGCATTTGCACAGTGGAATACCGCAAGGCGCCTGGTTGAACGCGGAGCTCTTACCGCACTCTGGCATGCAGCAGCACTCGGACAGATCGACGACATCAAAGACCATTTTAAAGGAAAAACACTACCAGAATATTATCCTTGGACTTCAGGCAGCTCTTCCGCTCCAACAGATACAGTAAATATATCTTTCTGGTGTGCTTGTCATGGGGGCCAGCAAGAAGCGGCAGCATACCTTCTTCAACAAGGCGCTGAACTGAACTGGGCCGCTGCCTGGGATGGATCAACGCCATTAGACACAGCCAAGCGAAATGGTTTCGCTGACTTGGTTACTTGGCTTGAACGACAGGGAGCTAAAGGTGCAGGTAATATACATCGTGAAATATGAACAGTCAGGTTTACCGCAACAAGCAGTTAATTTCGGTACAAATAAGGGGCTGGGTGCACTCAAACATGTTGAGTCGCCCAGCCCCTGCTTATGTATATTTTGTTTGTAAGAGTACAGACCTTAAGCAACACTATAACAGAAAGCAAAGAAACAGTCTATATTTTCAGGCGTGATCTGGTCTATATTTAGATTGCTGGCCGGCGAATTTAGTTTAAAAAGGAGCGTCACGCAATGAAATCTAATCCTCACTTTAGTCATCACGAATTACAGGAATACGTACACGCTGTCTTCGGCCATGATTATCACGCTGCTGAACAAACTCGAATACAGGGCGGGGCCCAAAAAGTTATTTATAAAGTCAATTTCACTAATGGCTTCTCCTGTCTGCTGTACATTTGGGACATTTCTTCCAACTACTTTCATGATGAACTTCTGAAGGAGTCTACATTCCAGAACTCTTATGGCAGTTCACTATTTTCGATGAATACGGTTTTTCTACGAAATCATGGTATACGGACACCTGCTTTATATGATATGAGAAATGGCAGAAACGGATTTGATTTCGACTTCGCTCTGGTCGAATATGTTGAGGGGCAACCTGCTGAAAGCTATTTTCAGCATCATGACACCCCAGACAAGCATGCGTTGTTTCAGGAGATCGGGAGTATGATCTCCACCATGCATGCAATTGAAAGAGAGCACTATGGCAAAGCAGACGATGACAAAATGAAAGAAATCCCCTGCTTTAAGTTAAAGCAAGACGATGCAATAAATGCTTTATGCTATGCCTCCAAACATATAGCAATGATCAAAGAGAATCACGACCTTTTATTGCACAAACTCGCCCAATTGGAATCACGAATTCAACCGCGTACCCGTCATCATTTCATCCATGATGAGCTCGGACCCAATCACATTATAATAGATCATAAAATGCAGCCATACCTAATTGACATTGAAGGTGCGGGGTTCTTTGACCTTGAGCATGAGCACAGCTTTCTGAAGCTTCGATTCGGCGAATACTATCGTTATTTTGAACAAGAAAATCTTGATTCTGCACGGCTGTCATTCTATCGTTTATGTCATCATTTATCGTTGACCTCAGGGGGACTAAAGCTTCTTCACAGACAATTCCCTGATCGGCAGTTTGCCAGAAAACTCGCTGCATACCATGCAAGGCAAGCGATAGAGATGCTTTCACATAACCGAGATTAATCGTTATAACCATTTATCGGGAACAATCGTTATTTCTGCAACAGAGCACAGGATGGGACCGGAAATGGAGCTGAAATGGGCAGAAATGCAGCTGGATCTGGCTTCGTTGTCCAACCATTCTACTCATGTCATTGCTCAAGGATCAGGACACTATGTATACCTTGACCAGCCCGAGCTTGTGAAGCAACAAATCCTCACCATGCTTACACAATAGAAAGCAATATGTGCACAGTGAAAAAGTAACCGCCTAAAGTTCTAAAACTTCTGGCGGTTACTTTCTTATCGGCAATGAGAGACAAGAACCTCTTGCTATAATATTTAAGAGGTTCTGTGTCTGGATTGGATTTATTCAAGATTTCCATTAAGTGATGCTAAGACCCGCGCTCGCATATCCTGCAACAGTGGTAGCCACATCGATTCCGGCTGTCACTGTTGCTGAGAAGACCATAAGCAATCGGTCACTCGCAGCTACTGGAATACTCAGCCCTGTGGTCAATCCACTGGAGATTGTGCCTAATGCTATAATGCCAGTCAACGCTGGTGCCAAGGTTACAACGGCTCCCGGCACGGCCGTAAAACTATTATCAGGTGTAGTGGATCGGAATAATTGTGCAGTAATAGTTATTGTAGTTCCGACCAAGCTAAGTGCTGCTGTTGTACTAAAATAAGCAGCAAGCGAAGTAATCGTTCCAGCACGCGGTGCAGAAAAAGCAAAGTTAAGCAACGTGCCTGGTGAGCCTGTGAGGTCAATAACTCCTCCGCTAATCGTTATTCCAGCCGTACTGTTTCCAAAACCAACCAAACTGGAGGTATTCAAAATTCCGCCTAGAACCGTAGTTAGTGAAGCCGGAAGACCGGATGCATAAGGAATAATCGCTCCAGTACCTGCCACGCCTGTTGCTCCTGTCACGCCTGTCGCGCCGGTACCACCTGTCGCTCCTGTCGGGCCTGTTGCACCGGCAACGCCTGTCGCTCCCGTCGGGCCTGTTGCACCGGCAACGCCTGTCGCTCCCGTCGGGCCTGTTGCACCGGCAACGCCTGTCGCTCCCGTCGGGCCTGTTGCACCGGCAACGCCTGTCGCTCCCGTCGGGCCTGTTGCACCGGCAACGCCTGTCGCTCCCG